>CAYXRK010000042.1:0-8287 GCA_964467615.1 uncultured Nitrospirales bacterium
TCATACGGGCGTTGTGGGCAAGTGGCACATCGGGGCTGCGCCGCAGTTTCAGCCGCCGCAACAAGGGTTCGACTTTTTCACCGGAACGCTTCAGGGCGCGGCGTTGTTCGGCGAAGAGAACGATCCGAATGTGGTGAACGCGAAACTCGAGTGGGACGGAATCGACAAATTTCTGTGGTCCATGCTGAACAACCAGATGGTGCGCGACGGCACGCCTTATCAGCCGGAACAGTATCTTACGGATTTCTATGCGGACGAGGCGCTTCGATTTATCGACGAGAGCAAGGACGATCCGTTTTTTCTATACCTCGCGTTCACCGCTCCTCACACGCCGTTGCAAGCGCCGAAGGAGTTCTACGATCGGCTTGATTACATCGCCGACCACAAGACGCGGGTCTACTACGCGATGATCGAATCGATGGACGCGGCGATCGGACGGGTGATGGAGAAGTTGGCGGCGTTGGGACTCGAGGAGAACACACTCATCGTGTTTTCGAGCGACAACGGGGCCGCGCCCTACACACGCATCCCAGGCACGAACGCGCCGTTTCGAGGCTCGAAGGCGACCTATTTCCAAGGCGGCGTGGTGGTGCCGTATCTCGTGAAGTGGCCGGCGAAAATCTCGGCAGGCCAGGTTTCTTCTACGCCGGTCAGTTTGTTGGACATCTATCCGACTTGCGCCGCCGCCACCGGCGCGACGATGCCGACGGACCGCGCGTACGATGGCGCGAACCTGTTGCCGCTGCTTACTGGGGTTTCCAGGGCGCCCGTGCACAACACGTTGGTTTGGCGCAGCGGCACGTACAAGGCGGTACTGCACGGAGATTATCGTCTCCAGATCGACGACACGCAGAAAAAAGTTTTCCTTTACAACGTCGCCGTCGATGTCGGCGAGCGCAATAATCTAGCGGCGGCCATGCCGGAGAAAGTCGCGGAATTGAAGGCGATCATCGAAAAGGCTGAAGCGGATTTTATCGAGCCGATCTGGCAGACGCCAGCGTACACCGAGGTGCCCGCGGACGTCTGGCCGTTTAAGATGCCTGATGATGCGGAGTACGTGTATTTTCCCGTCTAGGTCGAACCACCGCCGACGATCCGGATGAGTTCGACTACATCGCCGTCTGACAACACGGTGGTATTCATCTCTTCGCGCGGCAAAATGCGTTCGTTGATTTGGACGGCCATCATTTCGGGTTTGACGCCAAGCGACGCGACGAGTTGCCGCGCGGTCGTGCCGGGGACGACATCGCGCGGTCCGCCATTGACGGTGATATTCACTGTGGGCCCTACACGTACCGATTGAGGACGTTCTCGAGAAATTCCTGGCGTCCGGATTTTGGCCGTGGATTGATGCTGTCCTTCTTGACGCGCGCCGCCAAGTCGCCGAGGCACACCTTGCCGGAAAGGATTTCCTTTCCCAGCGGCCCGTTCCATCCGGCATAGCGTTCATCAAGCGGCCCCTGAAGCGCCTTGCTCTCGATGAGCGCCGCCGCGTTGAGCAGCCCGCGCGCCATGACGTCCATCCCGCCGACGTGCGCGTGAAACAGGTCCGCGGCATCAATGCTTTGCCGGCGGACCTTCGCGTCGAAATTGAAGCCGCCCGTCGTGAGTCCGCCGCCCTGCAAGATTGTGTACATGACCAGCGTCGCCTCGGAGACGTCGTTGGGAAATTGGTCCGTGTCCCAGCCGAGGAGCGTGTCGCCGCGATTAACGTCGAGGCTGCCGAAGATTCCGTTGGCGATGGCGTAGGCGATCTCGTGGTGAAAGCTGTGTCCGGCAAGCGTGGCGTGGTTGGCCTCGATGTTGAGTTTGTACTCGCCGACGAGGCCGTGCCTTTGGAGGAACGCGTAGCACGCGGCACAGTCGTGGTCGTACTGGTGCTTCGTCGGCTCGTGCGGCTTCGGTTCGATGAGCAGCGTGCCGCGAAATCCGATTTTGTGTTTGTGTTCGGCGACGAGCTTCAGAAAGCACGCGAGTTGCTCGCCTTCGTGCTTGAGGTCGGTGTTGAGCAGCGTCTCGTACCCCTCGCGCCCGCCCCAGAGCACGTAGTTCTCGCCGCCGAGGCGGTGCGTCGTTTCGAGCACGTGCTTGACCTGCGCCGCCGCATACGCAAACACCTCCGGGTCTGGGTTCGTCGCCGCGCCGGACATGTAGCGCGGATGGCTGAATAGGTTCGCCGTGCCCCAGAGCAGTTTGGTGCCGGTGCGCGCCATTTCCGCTTGCATTTTTTCGGCGATGCGCGAGAGATTGTCGTTGAATTCGGCGAGCGATGCGCCTTCGGGCGCGGCGTCTACGTCGTGGAAACAGAAATACTTGACGCCGAGTTTTTCGATGAACTCGAAGGCCGCGTGGAGTTTACGCTCGGCGAGGACCATCGGGTCCGCCCCGGTGAACCACGGGCGCTCGATTGTTCCCACGCCGAACATGTCCGATCCCGGCCAACAGAACGTGTGCCAGTAACACACGGCAAAACGCAGGTGCTCGGCCATCGTCTTGCCGAGGACCTTTCGCCCGGCGTCGTAGTGCCGAAACGCCAGCGGGTCCGTGGATTCGGGGCCTTCAAATGAAATCCGGCCGATGCCGGAGAAATACTCGCCGCTCATGCATGGTTCTCCAATGCGCGAGCGTCGAGTTTAACAAATCATCGCCGGCGTTGTCCGGCAACTACCATTAGTCCTCACGCGTTTGCCGGCGATTCAGTATCGCCAAAGCGCTGATTTTTCGTCCGGGAGAAATTGCACCGGGTCGTCGAACTCGATGCCTTCGGGCCGGTAGGGCAGATTGATTCCCGCCATTTGCTTGCCCTTGATGAAGGAAACCGTGCCGTCCATCCATAGAACGTTCGAGCCGCCGGGAATATGGTTGAAACCGGAAGGCGACCAAGCGCCGATGTCCCACATCAACGGTACTTTTGGAAACCCTGCGTCGACGATTGGCGGACGTTGAATGGGTGCGTGCATGTAAGCGCCGAGATAATCGTATGCTGCGCGAATGCTGGCCTGCGCCAACAATCCCGCATTTGCTCTGCTTACGTCCGGTCCGTCGTCCTCCCAGGCACCGAACGAATAATCGTCCGCCGAGACCCTTGCGCTTGACGGACAGGCGAATGGTGACAACGTAGTTAGGTATCTTCTGCCGAGTGGTAGCAAGCAATCCCCGTTGCCATTCCCCCCAGACCACGGGAATTCGTCCTTGTTTTCGTCGGCGTACATGTGCAGCGCGAGGCCGAGTTGGGACAGATTACTGAGACAACTCGCGCGGCGGGCGGCCTCTCTCGATCGCGCCAAGGCCGGGAGCAAAATTGCCGCGAGAATGCCGATGATCGCGATGATCACGAGCAGTTCGAGCAACGTAAAGCCCGATCGGGCCGAACGACTATTCGCCATGAGCGTCTCCGTTTCGGACGCGGCGAATGGATTCGGTGGATATACCGCCGTTGCGCAGGGTAATCACGCTCTCGTATACGACCCGCGCAAACACCACGGGGCCGTCCGCATAGACGCCGGTTGACGTGACCGCATAGCGCGACGACGATTCCGGCCGAATGGTAAGAGTGAATTCGCCATCGCCTATCGCTGTGCGTTCTTCGTGGTCCTTGCTTGCGCTTCGCGCGAGAATGAGCGCCTTCGCCTTTTCGACGCCTGATTCGGCGGCGTATCTCGCGATGACCTCGTTCTCTACGCCGCCGCTCGTCCGGTTCGTCTGCTGCACGCGGACGATGAACGCACTTGATATGCCCGCAAGCGCGGCAATCAGAAAAAGCACGAGGAACAGGGCCGCGCCGGAGTCGTTCCGTCTCATACGGTTTCTCATCGCGCGCTCCCGGTCGCGGCGGTGAACGTGTTCACGCTCGGCAGCGAATTGACCGTGCCCGCCGTATCGATCTCGGCGGTGAGCGTCACGCATGCGCGGTCCGCGCCGTAGTCGAAACGCCACGACTTGAGCGGTTGCGAGAGCGTGGTCAGTTTCAGGATTTCCGTTTCGTCGCCCTTGAGTCGCACGGTTGCGACACTCAGCATGCCCGGCTTGGAAAGTTCGCCCATGACCCGGTACACGTCGTCTTCGTCACGAAGCACAAGGCGATGTTCGTCGCTGTGCAAGGATCCGGCGGCGGCGGCAATGCCGCGCGCGCCGTCGGTGATCTCGCGGAAGGCGGTCTCGATGTCGCGGACGCGATCCATGCGATCGAGGACGAGGTGGCTTCGTTCGGACAAGCGGCCCGCGCGGATGAAGAAGCTCATGGAGAGGTTAACCAGTACTGCAAACAGCGCGATGTAGCCGAGCATTTCGAGCAGGGCGTAGCCGCGCGTGCGGAGAGAACGCGGAATGTTGGGCCGGTGGGTCATGGATGCGGGCTTTCGGGTCCACCCAAGGTCCCTGCTTTCGCAGGGATGACATTTGTGGGGTCGGTTGGTGATCGGCCTACATTTGTGGGGGTACTTGGCGATGCGACGGTACTGGTTCGTCCTGAGCGCGCGAGGAGCATCTCGAGCGAGGCGGACGTTGGGCGGCCGTTTTCGGTGATCCAGCGAATGGTTGCGCGGATGTGCAGCAGGGGCAGCGCGGAATCGACTTCGACGGTAAGTTCCGGCTTCGCCAGCCGCAAGGTTTCCAATTCCGGTGTATGGCTTATAAACGGGAGCGCGTTGCCGATCGCGATTTGGCCCAGTGGCGTTGCGCGAAGGGTCTCGAGTTCGTTTTGAATGGCGCGCAGGGCGATTTGACGTTCGTTCGCGGCGCGCGCGGACCACACGCCCACGTGAAACATTTGCACCATGCCGAATGCGCAGGTGGTGAGCAGAAAAAACGCCGTCGTGAGTTCGAGCAGCGAAAAGCCTTCGGCGGTCGAGGCGCGGCGCCCGCTCATAGGTCCGCCATCAGCGCGTCAATCAGGCCGCTCAACATCGTGTAGAGGGACGCGCACGCGAAAAACGTAATCACGCCTACAATGCCCACGCCGAGCGGTACGAGACTGTCCACCAACAGACGCCGAATGCGCCGGGCATCGCGCCGGTACAATTCGTCAATCTTTTCGCAACTCACGGCGACGTTCGCCGAGCGCTCTCCAAGGGCTATCAAGATTCGGAACGACTGCGGCAGCAAGTACGTCTCGCGTTCGACAGCCTCATTGAGCGACGTGCCGCTCTCGACCGCCTTTGACAGTCGCGCGAACAGCCGCGCGTATCCCGCGTTGAGTTTCGCCAGAGACGTTCGCCACAGGGCGGTGTGTAGCGGCACGCCGCCGCGAATCAGTTTGTCGAGCACGGACGCCGCGTGCGAAAGGTTGCGCCGCACGAACAGCGTGCCAAACAGGGGTATCGGCCGCAACAGGCGGGCGGCGACTTGCTGAAAAAATGCACTTCGTCGATAGACCATTCGCGTCGCGACGAAAAGCAACACCGCAGCCACGGCGGCGGCATTGATCGCGTTCCAATGATTGACGACTACGTCCGAAACACGGCTGAAAAATTCGAGAAGACGGGGCAGCCTCTGTCCAAAATCGGCGTAAAGCTCGATGAATACCGGGATGACCCGCCACAATAGAAATCCGACAATCGAAAAATGGGCCGACAGCAGAAGGCCGAAGTAGAACAGCGTGAGCGAGACGTCGCTGACGGCGAGCATGCGGTATTCCAATTCGTCGCGATAGGCGTCGAACGCGTCGGCGGGGTTGCCAGCGGACTCCGCCGCAGTGACGGAGTCGCTCAGTTGCCGGGGAAAGAACCTGGGTAACCGCGACATGGCTTCGCCGAGCGATTGCCCGGCGTCGATGTCGTCGCGCATTTCGAGCAGCACGGCGAGCACTTGGCGGCTGGGCGCGTCGTGCGACGCAGCGTGGAGGCCCGCCGCCAGCGGGGCGTTGGTGCGGACGAGAATCTGCAAGGCATCGAGCACGAAGAGCTGATTGCGGAGTTTGGTCTGCCTGCGAAAGACGCGTGACTCGAGCCAACTCAGTCTCGAGACCCGGCCGCGGCCTTTGCGCGGGAACGAATGGCCGGTAAAGGGCACGTCGGAGAGGAGGACCGCCCAGATTCGATCGCGCAGCGGCATGCGGCTTACCCGGAGATTGCGTCGCCGAGACTAAACATCGGAAGGTACATCGAGACGACGATGAAGCCGACGGTGAGGCCGACGAAGATGATCAGAAGCGGCGCGAGAATTTGTCCGAGCCCGCGTTGCAACATCAACAATTGTTGTTCGTACGTCCGGCCCAGGTTGGCGAGCGTTTGTTCGACCTGTCCGCGCGATTCCCCCGTGGCCAACGACCAACAAAACAAGTGCGGGAAATAGCCTGACTCGGCGAGGGAATCGGATATCGACTCGCCGGCGGAGACACGTGTCGCCGCGCGAACTACGCGGCGGCGCAGGACGGCGCTTCCGGATGCGGCGCCCGCGAGGTCGAGGCTTTCCACTATGGGAACGTTGCTCGCCAATAGCAGCCCAAGCGATCGAGTGAACCGCGCGAGCGCCCCCAGCGTGAACGTGCGACCGAGGATGGGGACCGTTTCGAGCAGCCGGTCCATTGCGTAACGCCCGCGTTCGGACCTTCGGAGCAGTCGCGTTGCGCCCCACGCGGACACCGCAGCCGCCACGATGACGACCGCTGCGCCTGGGCCAAGGTTCGAGACGATGGAGCTCAAATCCACCACGAATTGCGTCGGGGCAGGCAGGCCCGCGCCAAAGTCCTGAAATATTTCGGCGAATACAGTCACTACCCTGGTGCTCAAAAACCAGAGCAGCAGAATGGCCGTAACGACGACCATCGTTGGGTAGGCGAGCGCCATGCGTAGCGAATTGCGAAAGTCGAGGATGCGCGCCGACTGCGTACTGAGGATCGACAACACCCCCGCAAGATTGCCGGACCTTTCTCCCGCGCGAATCATGCTGACGTACGTGGCCGGGAAACTGTCCGGGTGTCGCTTAAGCGACTCTTCGAGCGACTCGCCGCGTTCCATATCGCGCATGAGGTCTTCGAGCACGGGCTTTAGCCTGGATCGGCGCAAGTCGGCGGCGATGGAGCGCAGCGCGGGGACGAAGGGCAGTTCGGATTTGACGATGATGAGCAACTGTTCGTTGAGCAGGTGAACGTCTTCCCAGCTCAGCGTCTTGCGGGCGAAGGGCAGGCCAGAGCCAATCGCGAGCGGCCGCACTTCATTAACCTGGAGTCCCCGCTCTTGAAGGATCGCCGTGACCGCCGCCGCCGAAGCCTCGTCCATCGTGCCCTCGAATACCTCGCCCTTCGGATCGACGGCACGATAGGTAAACAGCGCCATGTTTCAGTTCCGCCCCTTAGGCCCAGGTGTCCAGCCTAGTTCTTTCGATATCGTCGAGTTGTGTTTGGAAAACTCGCGCGCGAGCGGCGAATCATCTCGCGCGCTTGCGGATACCAAACCGGCCGCCGCAAGACACCCCGTGAGCGCGAGCATCGCTACGAGCATGAGCTTGCCCGCGCGACGTGGGCGCAAACGTGGCGCAGGCAGCGGAGGCGGCGTCTCGCGCATGCGCATGCGAAGGTCCTTCCAACCGTTCCAGGCCGGCGGCGATTTGCGCGCCCGTCGCAGCGCGGGCATCACGTCAGCAAGTAAGTGCGCCTCCTCGCGGCAAACGGAACAGTGGGTGAGATGGACCTCGACTCGGCGCGCCTCCAGGAGCGGTAGCCTCGACTCAATGTACTCGGCGAGGCGATTTTCAAAGCGGTAGCAATTCATATTCGTATCTCTTCATTTCGGCGGGACTGCAACAACTCGCGCAACTTGCGCAACGCCGCCAGTTTTCGCGATCGCACGGTGTTGACGGGGCAATCCATCACGCGGGCGATTTCCTCCGGGGTCAGCCCCTGCATATAGCGCAGCGTAAACGCGAGACGCTGTTCCTCCGGCAACTCATCGAGCGCCGCCTCGATGGACGCACGCGACTCCGCGCGGACCGCCATGCCGTCCGGTTCACCGGACGCCGGGGCGGCGAGTGAATCGAAGTAGTCATCGATATCGGACGCAAGCCCCAGCATCCGTTCCTTGCGCACGCGCCGGCATTGTTCCAGCCAGATGTGCCGGGCAAAGGTATAGAGGTAGGCCTTGAAACGTCCCGTGGCGGCGTATCGGCGCCGCGCCCGCCAGACCTCTCTTAGCGTTCCTACCGGGCGCAGGACTCCCGTGTAGCCGACCTCCAGCAGCCCGCCGCAGCGCGGGCAAGTGTAGAACACCTCGGTGATGGGGAAGCGCGCCCGGCAGCGCGCCTCGAAGCAGACCAGTTCAGCGTGCATATGGCTCGTTGCCTGTAGCTCGTG
>CAYXRK010000042.1:8297-25743 GCA_964467615.1 uncultured Nitrospirales bacterium
GGCACAGGTCATACGAGACCGTCGCGTCCCGCGACAGACTGAAGAAGAACCGCTGGATGGCCCGGTAGTTCTGCTCGTATATCCGCGCGAATGCGCGTTCGTCGCCCTCGCGGACGAGCAACATCAGCGCGATATCCGCCTCCGGATCCTGCGGTACGCTCATTGGCGCTCCTCTGCCCAGACATGGCACTGGCCTTTCCCCAGTATATGACGCTTTCGGGGCGATCCGATCAAATCGGACCGAATTCCGTCCGAGCGAAAGTTTCGATCACGCCCAAAATCGCAGCAGTCTTTGGATTCGGTTCGGCCATTTGATAGGCTAACGCCCGATTGCGCCGCGCTATCGGTATGGCCACAGATGAAGGCCAACGGGCGTTGCGGGGGACAGTGAACACATCTGCCAGCGGATCGCCCCCTCAATCGCATTGACATCGCAGACAAGGTGAACCTATGACGCGAGCACGAATCGTTGGAACCGGCAAGTGCTTGCCGGAGCGGGTCATTACAAACCAGGAAATGGAGGTGCTCGCCGACACGACCGACGAGTGGATCCGCCAACGAACGGGAATTCATCAGCGGCACGTGGCGGACGACGGCGTGGGCACGTCCGACTTGATGGCCGAGGCGGCCAAGACGGCGATGGCCGAAGCCGGGATCGGGCCCGATCAGGTCGACGCGATAATTTCCTGCACGCTCTCCGGGGACTACATGTTTCCGGCGACCGGGAGCATGGTCCAGGCCGTGTTGGGGGCGGACAATGCGGCGGCGCACGACATCAACGCGGCGTGCTCGGGGTTCCTGTACGGGTTGGCGACTGCGAATGCATGGATTCAGACGGGCATGTATAAGAATGTGCTCGTGTGCGGCGGCGAGCGCGTCGGCAACCAGGTCGTCTGGAAAAACCGGGACACAGGAGTTTTGTTTGGGGACGGTGCCGGGGCCGTGGTGTTACAAGCGTGCGATGACCCGGCCTACGGAGTGCTTTCGATGTTCCTCGGATCGGACGGCAAGAGCGGCGACATGCTCAAGCGGCCCAAGGGCGGGTCGAAGGATCCCGCGCGCGACGAGCCCCACGATCAGCGTTTCTTCATCCAGATGGACGGCCGCGAACTGTTCAAGCGCGCCGTGATCAAAATGCCCGAGGTTTCGCAGCAGGCGCTCGACGCGGCGGGTATCACGATCAAGGACGTGGCCCTGTTCGTACCGCACCAGGCGAACGCGCGGATTATCGAGTCCGCCGCGCAACGCATGGGGCTCGAGAAAGAAAAGCTATTCGTCAATATCGACAAGCGTGCCAACACCGTCGCCGGGACGATTCCAATCGCGCTGCACGAAGCGCGCGAGGAGGGACGGATCAAGGAAGGCGACTATGTGCTGCTCGCGTCGTTCGGCGCGGGTACTTCGTGGGGCGCTTCTGTTGTTCGTTGGTAGCCGCAAGCGCGCGGCACAGGTTATGAACAGTCTCCCAAGGAGTTGAAATCGATGCGTCGCGTTCTCGTATTCATGGGCTTGTGTGTGCTCGCGCTTTCAGCGTCACCCCAAGCGGTCAAGGGGGAGGTGCCGGCCGACGCGCCTCCGCCGCTGTTGACGTATCACGGCCTTATTCCGGGCCTGCACAAACTGGGCGATGTGAAGGCAGCGCTGGGTGAACCGGAAGACGCCACGCGCTGGTACAACTACAAGATGTACTACCTGGCCAAGGGACGGCCAGGACTCTACGACATGGTCCACATGCACGGGAACCAACCGGACGCAGGACTCGCCGAGGTAGAAGCCGCCAGCGTGCCGGAAGGCTACGAGACCGAGGCGAAGATACGCGAGAAATTGGGGTCGCCGGAGTACGAACTTCGGATGGCGACGTGGAAGTTGCTCGACTACAGCGAAGGCGGGATTCGTTTCGCACTAGATGCGGAAGGAAAAACGATCGGGGTTGCCTACGTCCCGAATACGTTCCGGCGTGTTCCAGTTGGTGAGCGACAACTCGTTGACTTGAGCGGCCTGCGGCAAGGCGCGCAGCCGAAGCCCGCGAAACCGGCCTCCACTGATGGACTCGAACTGGGCGTCTCGGAAATTGCGATCACGCCCACCGGCGAAGATTGGCTTGGGCATGGGTACAAAGTCCACGACGACTTGATGGCGCGCATCGCGGTATTTCGCAAAGGCGATCTCACCGTCGCGTTTGCCGGCTGCGACTTGTTTGGAATGGGCTGGAGCGAGATCAACGTCGTCCGCGAAGCCGCCCGCGAACGCGGGGTGGACTACACGATATTCGCCATGTCGCACAACCACGCCGCGCCGGACACGATTGGAGTGTATGGCCACTATCCGACCGAGTACATCGCGTACTTGCAACAACGCATCGTCGAAGCAATTGAGGCCGCGCTCAAGATCATGAAGCCCGTCGCGGAAATTCGCGTAGCGTCCAAGGAACTGCCGATGGACGGTATCCGCGTGCAAGGCCTTTTTCGTAACGCGCGCAATCCGGGGATTTTGGATCCCACTATTTCGATGGTCCAGGCCATGGGCGCGGACGGCAAACCGATTACGACGATCGTGCATTTCGCATGTCACGTCGAATCCTTGCAGGCGGGCGATCGAGAAGTGAGCGCGGATTTTCCGGGCTACATGTGCGCGCAACTCAAGGAAGATGGAATGGGCCAACCGGTATTCCTCAATGGCGCTGTGGGCGGCATGGTCAGCGGCGACAACCATGCGCGCACCCAGGAATCGTCGAAGGAGATGGGCCTTCAACTTGCGACGATTGTGGGCGAGCTTGCCAAGGTCGCGCAGCCACCGGCCACATTCGCGTTTGAAGCCAAGAATTCCCCACTCGAAATTCCCATGACGAACCCGAACTTCAAGCCGTTGTTCGAGGGCGGCCTTCGATCGCTTCACCGGGGCCGCGTCATGACCGACATGACGTACGTCCGATTGGGCGAGGCGCAGTTCGTTACGCTTCCGGGCGAGTTATTGCCGGAAGTCAGCTTCGAAATTCTCGAGCGCATGCAGGGATTTCCCCGCATGTTGATCGGACTCGCCAACGACCAGCTTGGCTACATGATCCCGGCATACGATTTTAGGGACGACGCATACGAGGAGACGATGTCGCAAGGGCCGGCCGCCGCGTTTCAGGTGCGGGACATGGCGATCCGGCTTTTGTCAGGCCAATAGTGAACGAGCGTCCGGCACGGGACCAACGCTAGCGCTAGACGCGCCGGTCAAGTCCGAATTTTTCGATGTAGCGGCGCAGCGCGGAGTAGCTGATCCCAAGATCGTCGGCGGCCTTGCGGCGGTTCCACTTATCGCGTTCAAGAACTTCGATGATTCGCTCAGGGCCCGGTGGCGGCGCCGATTTTTCTTTTTTCGGCGCGGCGGGCGGCTTTACGGGCGCGATGGACGACGCCGGAAGAATGACTTTCCCCAGGGCGAGACAGCGCTTTACAGTGCTCTCCAACTCGCGGATATTGCCTGGCCACTCGTACGCGCACAGCGTTTCGAGATCGCGGTCCGAGAATTCGACGACATTGCCCGGAGACGATTCGGCGTGCTTCCTGAGAAAATGACCGACCAGCAACGGAACGTCTTCAGGCCGTTCATTGAGCGGCGGCGCCCAGATATAGACTTCGTTTAGCCGAAAGAACAGGTCGTCGCGGAACGCGCCCGCGGCGATCTTCTCCTCGAGGTTTGCGTTGGTCGCGGCGATAATTTGCACGTCGACGTGGACAGGCGATCCCCCGCCCAGCTTTGTGAATTCCTTGTGCTCGATCACCTGGAGAATTTTCGCTTGAACGAAGGGGTGCATGTCGCCGATTTCGTCCAAAAAGATGACCCCTGTATTCGCAAGCGAAAACCTCCCCGGTTTAGAGGTGTCGGCCCCCGTGAAGGCGCCCTTTTCGTACCCGAACAACTCGCTTTCCAAGAGGTTCTCGGGCAAAGCACTGCAGTTTACTTTGATGAACGGCTTCGTATGCCGCGCCGAAAGCCGATGAATCTCTCTCGCGACAACGTCTTTGCCCACGCCGCTCCGGCCGCGAATCAAGCAATTGAGGTTCGTCATCGCCGCCTGCTGCACAACGCGCCGCAGGTCCTTGATTGCTTGGCTCACGCCGACGAGGGCCGACGCGTCTTCATCGGAGGCGGCCAGCGCCGCGCGTCGACCGTCGGCGCTCGCGGTCGCTTCCAAGGCGCGGGCCACGGCGCCCCGCAGTTCGGCGAGGCTGAACGGTTTGACCAGATAGTCGACCGCGCCTTGCCGCATGCATTCGATGATTGCTTTCGGCCGTGCGTCAATTGAAACGCAGATAACCGGGGGAGGGGAAGGGCCGTCGGTGATTGCCGAGAGCGAGTCAAGTGTAAGCCCCGCCTCGGGCAGCATTTCCATGACGACGGCGTCAGCGCCGTGCTCGTGAAATAGATGTAGCGCTTCGCCGATGCGCGCGGCGGAGCGTACCGTGTAGCCCGAGTGCGACAACCCGCGTTCCAACGCCCAACGCACGCCCGGATCGGTGTCTATGACGATTAGCCGGGCACCTTGCGGCCGTCCGGGCGCGTTCTCATTGGCCATCATTAGACGGCGCCCGATATGACGGCCGAGTTTCTGGGCAAGACGATGCGGAACGTGTTGCGCGAGGCCCCTTCGCGATCTAAAGTAAGTGTGCCTCCGCAGGTCCGCACGGTACGCTGCGCGAGCATGAACGACGGATGCATGCGAATCCAGTTGACGTCCGAGTTCGCCGCCGCCATGTCAAACAGTTCATGGGTCGCGACCACATGACTGAGTTCGCACGCGACGTGGTCGTCGTCCGCCGCTGAAATCGAGATATAGATGGTCCCGCCGAGTTTCACCGTGCGCACCGCGCTCGAAACTAAATCCAGAAACGTGCGCGACAATGAGCGACCATTGAACAGCACGCATTCGCCGCGGGTCTCGAACCTCTTGTCGATCGCCAGCCCTCGGTGTTGTATGGACGAACTGAGCAGGTCGAGGGTCTGATCGATAAACTCGTCGATATGCACGGTCTCGATGGTGCCGTCACCCGGATGCGCCAAACCGTTGAACACTTTCGTCTGGTTTGTCAGGAGTTCCACGTTTTCCTCGACGAGCCGCAACGCCTCGGCCGCGTCACCGCCGTTGACGGTGTCGCCGATTACGCCGGCCGCGGCCCGCACGGCGGTGAGGCCGCGTAAGAACCCCTTCGATAGTTCGAGCGCGATATTGCCGAGGCTGGAGTTTTGCGCCGCGTGGGAGAGCAGCCGAAACCGCTGCCACTCAAAAGACAACAGATGCGCGCACATCTCGAGGAACTCCTTCTGTGCGTCATTCGGTCGAAATTCGGGATCGAGGTAGAGTGCAACGGAGCTAACGGGCGAGTTCCAGAACTTCTGCGGGTACTCCACGCATTCGAGTGACGAGACACCGCGGCCAAGGCAGGACGCGACGATGCTCTGAATACTCGACGCAGGATTGCGAGAAGTTTCCGGGTGATCGTCATGCGTCCATTCGATTTTCGATGTCACGAACTCGATAGACCCGTCGTCCGCGCGCAGGGCCGCGAATAGGTCACGGCGGGCCGGATCGACGAGTGCGGCGCAACGCATCGGAACATGCTTGCCAGCCTCCTCGATGGTCCCGATGAACAATTCTTCCTCGGTCTGGAAATCGTTCGTCCGGTCCGATAACCGCAACAATGTGTGCAACAACGCATTGCTCGCCTCGCATCGATCCGCGTAGGCCCGCACGTCAGCGGTGGCCTCGTCTACGGCGACTCTGAGCGAATCTCGTTCGCGCTTAAGCAATTCAAGCAACTCATCGCGTTCCTTGAGGAGTTTATGGTGTCCGACTGCCCGCTGGACCGCAGCGGTAACCGTGGTCAAATCGACCGGCTTAACGAGATAGTCGAACGCGCCGGCCCTGAGTGCCTTAATGATGGTATCGGGGTCCGTTTCCCCGGTCAGCATTATGGAAATCGTGTAGGGATGTTCTCGCGCCAGATACTCAATCAACTCGGTCCCGCGTCCGTCCGGGAGACCGACGTCAACGAGCGCGCAATCAAACGTTTCGAGGCCAAGCGCGGCCCTCGCTTCACCTAGAGACTCGGCGGCGACACAACTGTACCCAACATGCTGAAGATACCGCGTCAAGACGAAGCGCTGGTCGGGGGAGTCCTCTACCAGCAAGATTGGGGAACCAGTGAAGGCGCCGCCTTCAGTTCTTTCCGCTATTTGATTTCCACCCATTTTCATTGACAAGTCGCGTTCAGCCCAAGCGCACTATGCAACAGCGATACGCGATGGTGCTTTCCTCGATTTCGGCAGGCAATCAAAAGGGTAGTCGTTTCTCGAAGCGCCATGAGAAATTGTATCAAACGTTGTTCAGAAATGATAAATTATTGACAAGCTCAAATTGTTAAGGTACATTCCGAGCTCTATTTGGGTCGAGCGCCTAGCACCTTTCAATCGTAAGCGCGCGAAATTGGTTAGTGCCGAATCCTTTTCGGCAAAGCTGTGCTGGGGTTAAGATTGATGAACCGTCAGGCGACATCCCGATTTAGGGTGTTGCGTCCCATCCTGGGATTCTTCGCGATAGCCTTGTTGGATGGCGTGTGCATATTGTCCGCCTTTGCGGCGAGCAATTTTTTCGCCTATCTCGGGGCCGGATTCTATTTCCGCCATTTGGTGTCGATCCTCCCGTATTTTTGGGTATTCGTTTGTCTTTGGTGGTGGCAGGCGTACGATCATCGGCTTTACGTGTCACGGCAAGGCGACGCGCTCGTGCCTCAACTGTTGTCCTTCGCGCGGACCGTGTTCACGACCGTTCTGTTGGCGATCTTCGTACTCGCGCTGTTGTACAAGTACGAGTTGGAACGCACGCTGGCGCTAACGTTCGGGTGTACGACGTTTATCTTCATGTTGTTTTACCGCACGACGCTTCGAATCAGTCTTTTCGGTATTCGAAGGCGCGGCTACGCGTACCGCCGGATACTTCTAATCGGCGGGAACGAACGTAGCGCGCGCGTCGCGCAAATAATCGGGTCTCAACGGCACTACGGTTATCAAATCATCGGGATTCTGGACGACGACGAACCGCGTTGCGAGGCGGTGAAGTCTAACGGCATCGAGTACCTGGGCCGCGTCGAGCGGCTGGACGAAATTCTGACACGCGAGATCGTCGACCTGGTATACATTTCCTTGCCCGTCAAATCCCAATACGAACGGATCATGAGCATCGCGCATCTCTGCGAGAGTGTGGGAGTTTCAGTGCGGTTGGTCGCCGAGCTGTTTCCGGAAAAGTTGGCGTCTGGAAAACTCGAGCGTTTTGGAAACATCCCCGTGCTCTCGTTAACGCAAGGGAACAGTATTCAGCCGCGGAAATACGTTCAACGCGTTCTGGATATGGCCACTTCCGCCGCGGTCTTAGTCGTCGCGGCGCCGGTCATGATTGTCGCCGTGATAGGAATTTGGATCGAATCGCGGGGCCCAATACTCATGCGAGGAACGGACACGGGCTCGCCGGGTCGCTCGTCATTGCGGTTTCGGACTGGACGCTCGGGCGGCACGGGCCTCACGAGGACTGGACGAGTGCTGGCGACTTCCGGACTGGACGAGCTTCCGGGGCTTTTCGGTGTTTTGCTTGGCGGGGTCGATCCGGTGGCGCGGGTGGACTCGATGCGTCCGGGCCGGCCCGCTCCCGCTGACGTCAGCGCATAGGTATATTCCTTGGCGATCTCGTCCAGATCAAGGCAATCCGGCGCGACGTTGGCCGTATTGGTTTTGCTCGACGTGGCGTGCATAGGGGCCGCGTTCGGGATTGCCGTCGCGGCCACCGAACCTTTACCGCGTTTTGATCGTCCGATCGAGCAAGCGGTCTATTACCTCCCTTGCTTGATCATTTTTGTGGCGGTGTGGCTTTTCACCTCGCTCGACGAACAACTTTTCGGGACCTGGGGCGACGAAACGCTTTCTGACTATTCGTTCCATGTTACGAAGGCCGTTGCGGAGGCCCTGGTGGTGAGCACGGTAGTCATGGCCTTGTTCACAAGGCCCGGCGTCCAACTTGAATTCTTGTTGACGTTTGGACTCGCCACACTTGGGTCCATTCTCGCGTTTCGACTCGCTACCCGGCTTGTCGTGTGGGCCGTCCGGCGGCAAGGGCTTGACTCCCGGCGCGTGCTATTGATCGGACTCAACGATCGGACCGAACGGGTGATGAACGTGATGCGGACACGGAGACATCTTGGTTATGAAGTAGTCGGTTACGTCGACCCATCGCCGGAAAGAGGTAACACGGGGCTGCCGTCGTCCGTACCCAGGCTCGGAGGTATAGACGACGTGTCCGAAGTAATCGGGTCTCATCGCGTCGGCGAGGTCTACGTCACCCTGCCAATACGGACTTACTATTCCGATATCGAAACTATCTCAAACGCGTGCGCGGCGCGCAGAATTCCATTGCGTCTCGTGGCGGAACTCTTTCCACTCAAGGTGGCGTCGAATGAACTGATGTACGTGGACGACGTTGCGTTGTTGTCGCTCTCGGCGGTGCCGGAGGAGCGCATTCGTCTGGCAATGAAGCGCGCTATCGATTTCTTGGCGTCGACCTTGCTCTTGCTTGTCCTGTTCGTGCCGCTTTTTATTGTCGCGCTGTTGATCAAGGCCGATTCGAGGGGCCCCATTTTCTTTGCGCAAGAACGCGTGGGGCAAAACCGGCGCCGGTTTAGCATGCTCAAGTTTCGATCGATGGTCGTCGATGCGGAGGCTCGCCGCGCCGGACTCGACGCGCTCAACGAAGCGGACGGACCGGTGTTCAAGATTCGCAATGATCCTCGGATCACGCGGGTCGGGCGATTTATCCGCAAGTACAGCGTGGATGAGTTCCCTCAATTGATCAATGTGTGGCTCGGGCAGATGAGTCTCGTCGGTCCTCGCCCCCCATTGGCGTCCGAAGTGGAGAAGTATTCTTGGGACCAGCGGCGCCGACTGAGCGTGAAGCCCGGCATGACGGGCCTCTGGCAGGTGAGCGGGCGCAGCAACGTCGGATTCGAGGAATGGGTAGCGCTCGATCTTCAGTACATTGACACGTGGTCCGTGTGGAGTGATTTCAAGATCTTACTGAAGACGTTTGGCGCGGTGGTCCGAGGAAGGGGGGCGGCATAGCCGAGTCGAGCGCCGATGAGGGCCTATCGAGAAATTGCCGACGAACGCCGATCGCGTCCTGTCAGCCCGTCATAACGATCGAGCCGGGCTGGCTGTCCGTCGCCTTCTGTAAGCGGCGAAAGGCCGTGGCAAGAAGCCCTTCCGCGCCCCCGCCGTCGGAGGGATAGGTAACGACGGAGAAGCGCAAGTCGTCCTGGTTGGCGTTCTTGGCCTTGTACCGTTCGATGGCCGTAATCGCCCCGGAGCTATTGGTCTCGCTCATCAGCACCAACGCGGCGCCGTCGAAATCGGCGAGGATATCGCTGTTTCGAATAGTATCCTCGACAATCTTTTTGACTCGCCCATTGCGACTCCCCGGTGACGCAACCATGACGAGCGTAACGAAGCGCCTATATCGTTCCGCCGACTTGAGTTCGTAACCCAGAAATCGCGTCAAAAATCCGATTTTCTCTTGCACGCTACCCTCTTTCTCGAGGCCCTCTAAAGCCCGAACGCGCAGATTCCCGACGCCTTCGCTCTGTGCGTTGCCACAATTGGAGCAAATCCTATTCCAATGCCGCCTCCCCCCGCTTTGGAATCGCAAAAGCCGTCCAAATCAATGAATTGCATCGAAAATACCCAAATTCCAGGCACAACGGCGATTCCTATTATTCATACCCCATCGGTACTCGGCAGGTCAAGTTTTATCTTCCATGAGTAACTCTTGCCGCACAAGGATTATCGTCAATTTCATGCCGAAGTCCCCGAATGCCGTGGCAAGCCGAACGGCCAGGCAGGTGCTCAAACTGGAGGTTGCTTGAAACGCTCTGTGCCGATTCCTTCCCAGAGGCGCGAGTTTCTGGCCCGTGGAATTGCCGTCGTCGTCGCGGCATTGTATGATGAATGGAGGGAACGATTGTCAACGCCTAATTATACCCGGCCCCGCG
Source organism: uncultured Nitrospirales bacterium (assembly GCA_964467615.1). GTDB lineage: Bacteria > Hydrogenedentota > Hydrogenedentia > Hydrogenedentales > CAYXRK01. The sequence continues at coordinate 18,374 of CAYXRK010000042.1, forward strand.
GGCCCACGGAGTACCTCGTCTGTGCGTGAGTCACTAGTGTTTCGCTCGATCCACTGCATTCTTTCGCTAGTTCTCGTCCTCGTCAGCATGGGGTGTGGCGGAAGGAGCGAGCGTCAACGAATCAAGGGCGACGAGTTTCTCCAGCAAGGTCAACTCGATCAGGCCGAAGCTTCCTACAAGCAGGCGGTCGCCGAAGATGACGCGAATGTGTTGGCGCACGTGGGGCTCGCGCGGACGCTTCTGCGGCGGGGCGACACCGGCGGTGCGCTCGAGAGTTATGGTTCGGCGATCGCGGCGCAGCCGAAGAACGTGCTGCCCTACCTCGAGGCCGCACGGATACATCTCGAAAAAAGCGACCCGGACTCCGCTATCGGATTGGCCGGCAGGCTAAGCGAACAGGACGCCGACCAGGGCGCGGTGCTGCGCGCGTTCATCCATCGCCAACTCGGTCAACTGGACGAAGCGATCGCGCTCTTGGAGAAGCGGCTCGAGGAATCGCCGGACTCGGCGCCTGTGCGCATCAACCTGGCGACCACGTACATGCAGACCAAACGCTACGACGACGCGGAGGTCCAACTTAAGCAAATGATCGAGATGTCCGGCGGGGCGTCGGCGCCGGCCCGAATGATGCTCGTCGATCTCTATCGGGCCCAGGGAAAGTTGGACCAGATGATCGCGGAACTGGAGACCGCGGGGACCGCGCCGGCAGCGGACGACAACGCGCGTCTGGCGTTGGCGATGGGGTATCTCGAAACTGGGCGCGTGGAGGACGCGCAATCGATAGCGCTCGAGGTGTTGGAAAAACACCCGGACTCAGGCTGGGCGAATTTCGTGTTCGGTTCGTGCAAGCTGGCGAGCAATGACATCACCCAGGCGAAACGCTACCTGCAGACCGCGGCACAACTCCTACCTGGGCAGCCGGCAGTGCTTCGGCGTTTTGAGCAGGCCGAAGCGGGCGGCGCTGCCTCGACGCCGGCAACTCCGCAAGTCGCGGCTGGCGTGGCGCCCTCCGGGGGCGGCGCGGATTGGCTGCAGCTTTGGTCCGAAGGCCGGCTCGATACTTTCGTCGCGGGACGCGGAAACTACGCCTACGGAAAGCAGGAGGGCCTGGAACAGTCCCTAGCGCTGGCGGGCATGCTCATCGGGAAGGCGGAGGTTATTCAGGAGGCGGCCGCGCGCCTCGACGCGAACGAACCGATGAAGCGCGTTGTTGATCAATACCTCGCACTCCGAAACGCGGCGGACGACGCCGGACGTCAGGAAGCATTGAAGACTTGGAAAGAAACGATCGATACGTGGACGGAACAGCCAACCAGCCCGTTGGCGCTCGTGCGCGACAACGTAGAGGCGTTTATGTACGCCAGCCTCGGTTTGCGTTCGCAAGCGTTTACTCTATATGCGAAGGCCCTCGAGACTTGGCCGCGGAACGCAGTCGCCCTGCGCGCGGTCGTGATGATGTACGCTTCGGCCCAGATGCCGGAACATGCGGTCGCCAGCGCCAAACGTTGGGTGGAGCTGTTCGGCAACAACGAGGAATCCAGACAAATCCTCCTCGGCCTCTTAAACCAATCGGGCATGGACGACCAAGCGAGACAGTTCGCGGAAGCGACGTTCGCCCTCAATCCGGAAGACGAGCGGGCCGCCATCAGTCTCGCCTCCATGTATCTCAAGACCGGTGAAACAGACGGTGCGTTGCGCGTGCTTGACGGGTCCAACGCGCAAGGGAACGCCAGCGATCGCGTGAAGATCATGCGCGCGAGCGCGCTGCTTCGCGCGGGTAAGTCCTCCGAAGCCATCACCGCGCTGGACGCGACGACGGTCCCCGAGGACCTTGCCGCGGCCGCGCGCGAGATTCGTGCGTTCGCCGCCGCGGAAGCGAAAGAATGGGACCGTTGCGCCGCGCTGCTGGCCGAGGGTGGGGCCGCGGGCCTGTCACCCGCGTTGAAGCTGCTTCTTGCGGCGGCCCGTCAATTGAGCGGGGCAACGGAAGCGGCCGCGGCGCTCCCCACCCCAGAGGAGGTCGCTCCGAGTCAACGCGGGGCGGTCGCGGTCGCGGCCGCGGCGATGGGCAGCCCCGGAACGACCGCCGGTCCCGAGGACGCGGCCCTCGCGCAGGCGTTGGCCGCGCGAAGCGATCTAGCGGGCCTGTTTACCTATGGGCTGGCATGCCGCGCCACCGGACTGTCTGAACAAAGTTTCAACGCGTTAAAGGCGGTCGCCGAATCGCTGCCGGATCAGGCCCAAGCCACGTCGATCGTGATCGAGGTCCTCGCGAGCGCGCGCGCCGTGCCGGATCGTGTGCAGGTGGCCCGAGCGCTGGCGCAGGACCACCGCGGCGCTGTCAACGTATTGCTCGCCTTGGCACGCGTCCTCAATCTCGAGAAGGACGAAGCCGGCGAACGCGAGACGCTCGTCGAGGCGTCGGGAATCGCACCGGATCGTTCCGACGTATGGAGCCGGCTCGCGCAGGTCGGCGTCGCGCAAAAGGAAAACCAACTTGCGATGATGGCCTACGACAACCTCGTCAAGCTGCAACCCGACAATCCCTCGGTCCTCAACAACTACGCCTATTTTTTAATCGAGACCAACGGCGATCTCTCAGCGGCGGCGGCCAACGCGTCAAAAGCGCTTGAAAAACTACCTGGCAACCCCGCGGTGATGCATACGCTGGGTCTCGCGCAACTCAAGCTGGGCGACTTGGAAAACGCGAAGAAAAACCTCGAGGTCGCGGTCAGCATGCGTCCAGGAGATCCGACGTTGTCCCTCGATTTCGGAAAACTCCTCATTCAGCAAGGCAAGGTGGAAGAAGGAATTCGGTTTGTACGGGCCGCGACGGCTTTTGCCGGCCAAATCGGCGTCGATTTCCCAAGGATTTCCGAGGCGCGAGAGATCCTCTCCAAGTACGCCGCCCCGCAGCAATCGGCGGACAGTGTCTGAAGCAAGTCTATCGGCGCCGAACGGATCCGCGCCGGATGACATTGGGGCGTGGTACGTGTTTTAATGGGCGGATACGGTCGAGGGACCAGTGTGTACATCCGCGCGTCCATTCTTGTGCTTGCCGTCCTTTCGACTCGGCTGGTCTGGGCCGCTGACTCAGACGCGCGGCCACCGGGGCCGCATCCGGAGAGCCAGGCGTTGAAGAACCCGATGGAGCGAAACACGGCTTCGATACAGGTGGGGAAGCAGGTGTACGAGCGGATGTGCGTGACCTGCCACGGGATCGACGGCAAGGGCGTCGAGACGCCAGCGGCCCAGTTGGCCGCGCCGCCGTCGGACTTGACGGATGGCGACTGGAAATACGGCGGCACGGACGGCGAAATTTTCACGATCGTCCGCGACGGCACGAAGTTGGGGATGGAGCCCTTCAAGGACAAGATTCCGGATCAAAGGCTGTGGCACGTTGTGAACTTCCTGCGCGACATGGAAGAGAAGGCAAAGGCAGGCGTTGCGAACGCTTCGTCCGAGCCGGTACTGACGAACCCCATCGAGGCGTCGGCCGCTTCGATAGCGAAGGGGCAACACCTCTACCGGAACTATTGTCACAAGTGCCACGGTGCGGACGGGACGGGCATCACGGAATATCTCGAATTCCTGGTGACTGCGCCAGCGGATTTTACGAAGAACAAATTGCGCTATGGAAACGATGACGGCACGATGTTCCGGATCATTCGCGACGGGACTCCGAACGACATGGAACCGTTCGCGGATCGGATGACCGAAGACGACATGTGGGACGTGGTGAACTACGTGAAACAGTTTTTCCCGAAGTGAATAACAGGCGGGCGTGGAGGAAAGGGTCATGAGCAAAAAGCAGGCATCGGAAACGAAGCAGCACGACGGCGTGTCGCGGCGGCAGTTCATGGCGGGCGCGGCGGCCGGGGCGGGTATCGCCGCTGCGGCAATGAGCGGAGGCAAAGCGGCGGCGGCCGTTGAGCGGCCGATTCGTCCCCCCGCGGAATTCGACCTCATCAGCGTGACCGAACCAAAACCGTTCGCGTTTCCGGCTGCCGGGAACGACGTCTTTGCGAAAGCGTGCAAGGATGAGGGCGTGGCGGCACTGTTCTGCTGCCCTGGGAACTACACGATCATCACGTCGATGGCGAACCAAGGGATTCCCACGTTCGGCGGGCGGACGGAAGGGGCGATGACGGCGGCAGCCGACGCCTTCATCCGCGTGACGGGCGAGATAGCCGCGGCGTCCGGCACGGAGGGGCCCGGCTTCACGAACATGATCTGCGCGATTGCGGCGGCCAAGGCCTGCCGCACGCCGTTGCTCGTGGTGGCGTCCAACCGGGACGTGCGCGGAGACGACACGGAAGAGGGCATTCAGCGCGGCTACCAACAGCCGACGACGGAGGGCCTCAAGAAATACGGCAAGCGCGTGACGGACATCAATCGCGTCTACGAGTACACCGCGTATGCGTTCCGGCAAATGCGGACCGGAGTGCCAGGGCCCGTGCATTTGGACTTCGCGGCGGAGACATTCCGGCAAGGCTTGCAGACCGAGGCGGACGTGCAGCAATTCGTGGACAAGACGAGGTACCGCACGGACTCGAAGCCGCATCCCGATCCGAAGGACGTGCAGAAGGTCGTCGAGATGATCCAGAAGGCGAGCCGGCCGATTATCGTCGCCAGCACCGGCGTGTTTTACAGTCACGCCTGCGACGTTCTCCGGCAATACGCGGAGAAGACGAATATACCGGTCACCGAATCAGGCCCGATGCGCGGAAAGATTTCAGACGATCATCCGCTGTGCGCGAGCCTTGGCCACAAGCACTACGGCAGCGCCGACCTGGTTGTTCTCATCGGTCAATACTGCATGCCGACCGTCGGCGAATTCGTCTTCGGGCCTGACGCGAAGTTCATCCGGATCGATCCCGGCGCGGAAGACATTGGCCGCAATGTGCCGATCGATCTCGCGATGGTGAGCGACGAGAAGGCCGCGCTCGAAGCGCTGTACGAAAGTACGCCCGCGATGAAGCACGACGAGTGGATCGCGGAAATCAAAAGTTCGCGCGAGGCATGGGAGGCGGAGAACGAGGAGCACTACCAACTCGGGCTCAAGCACTCCGCGGCGACCGAGACCATCCACCCCGCGGTGATGGCGAGGGAGTTGCACGAATTCTTGTACAACAATCCGGCGATTCCGAAGGAGTCGACGCCGGTCGTCGCGGGCGGGTTCGGCATCGGGCGCTACATGCGGCGGCGGATGCGCGCGTTCCGGCCCGGCCAAATTTGCAACGGCGCGTATCAATACGGCTCGATTGGGCCGGACGTTGGCTATGCGTTCGGCGTGGGTATTGCGTCGAGGCTCGGCGCGGGGTATCAGAAGGGCTACGAGAACCTGCCGGTGGTGGCGACGACTGGCGACGCCGGCTTCGGCTACTCCGGCATCGAAGTCGAGACGCTCGCGAAATATCGCGTGCCCGCCATCATCATCGTGTACAACAACAACGCATGGGGCACCTGGGGCGGCGGCTCGCGCAATCCGCTCGTCGGCCACGCGCACCTGTTCCAGGAAAACGTGCGTTACGACAAGATGGCCGAGGCCTTGGGCGGGCACGGCGAGTACGTGACCAAGCCAGAGGAAATGCGCCCGGCGTTGCAGAACGCGTGGGACGTTGCCAAGAACGAGGGCAGGCCATCGGTCATCAACTGTCAAGCGAAAAAGGAATTTTGGTCGCGGGCCGAGTTTCCGCCAGGACTCATCACACAGGTGGAGCCGGGCATCGAAGCGTACAACCACTAGGCGCCAGCGATTGTGAATCGTCCGTCCGCACGGCGATTGCCGACGGACGGATTCTTATTTTGCGCCAAACTCCGCGGCCTCCACGCCACGCGGTGACGTGTTTCGAGAATGAATGATTCGCCCGCGCCACGATAGCCTCCTCCTCACACTGTTGCTGATCGGCGCGGGCGTGATGTTGTTGGTGTTGGCGTGGCCGCTGTTCGCAAACGAGATTTTTCTGGAGCACGACGTCGGCGCTGTGTTCGTGCCGTTGCGCTGGTTTTACGCGCAATGTTTGGCGTCCGGCGACAGTTTTCTGTGGCTGCCCAATATTTATATGGGCGTGTATTTGCAGGGCGAAGGCCAGACGGGGATGACGCATCCGCTCCACTGGGCGCTCTACAAATTCTTACCATTTACGAGCGCGTTCGATCTCGAGTTGCTGTTGAGCTATCCCGCGCTGTTCGCCGGAACGGTGCTGTGGCTGAGGCGATGGAAGTTGCCGAACGCGGCGGTGCTATTCGGGGCGCTGCTGTTCACGTTCAGCGGATATCCGATCATCAGTTGGCTTTGGCTGGTGCATGTCGAAGTCCTCGCGCACACGCCGTGGCTACTCTGGTGTATCGACATGGCGATGCGCGATCGCTCGCCGCGCAAAGTTACGGGCGCGTTGTTCGGCGTGACGGTGCTCACGGCCTCGGCGATTCTCGCGGGGTACCCGCAGATGGTGTACGTGAGCGGGTTGGCCGAGGGAATGTATGCGTTGTTCCTCTGGCGACTCGGCTCGGCGGGGGCCTCGCCCTCCCCCTTGCGCGGACCCAGCACGTTGCTGCTGCTTTTCGTGGCGAAGGTGTTGGGGGCCGTGTGCGCGGCGATCCAGATTCTGCCAACGTTGGACCTGTTGGACCAGTCAACGCGCGCGGCGACGACGGCCGCATTCCGCTTGCAACAGTCGCTTCATCCGATGGACTTGCTCAATCTCGTCAACCCCTACCTGTATCACCAGCGAATGTTCATTGAGAACGGGTATCAGCAAGTGTATGGCGGACTGAGTGCGACGTTGCTCGTCGTGTGGACAATTCTGCGTTGGAAGCGACTAGGCGAGTTGCGCCCTCTTGCCGCGTGCGCGCTTGCGCTTGCGGCGGTGGGACTCGTCCTCACGCTCGGGAAATACGGACTCGTGTATAGGTGGATATCGATGCTGCCGATCCTCGAATCGTTTCGCGGTCCGGCGCGGCATGGCGCGTCGTTTCACGTGGGCTGGACCCTTACCGCGGTCGTTGCGCTGACGCATCTTTTGCAAACGAGACGCGAAGGCAACGACGCCGCGTGGCGCGAATTGAGGGTGCTAGCTCTTCTGCCTGTGTTGAGCGCGGCGCTTGCGATTCTGATCGCTGTTATCCGGCTATTGCCGGAAGTTCCAAGCTGGTTGCGTGACATCGAGCGCGAATTCGCACCGACCTGGAACCCGGTATTTGGGGCGGCGCTGATGGCGGTCGCGTTCGCATGCTTCGCGCTTGCGGTCCGCGGCCACCGGTCCGGCATGCTCGTACTGATCCTGTTCACGATATTCGACCTCTCGTGGTACGGACTACGTCATCGAACGACGGGGGACTTCGAGGACTTTCGGACTTCGATAGAC
>CAYXRK010000042.1:25753-28747 GCA_964467615.1 uncultured Nitrospirales bacterium
TCGAATCGATCCGGACTGGCGGCACGTGTACGACGTGAACGGCCCGCTGATGAAGGGGTACTCGACGGCCGCCGGGTTGGTGTCGATTGAACCCGCGCGCGCGCTGGACTACAACGTCAATTTCCGGGACCTTCAACTCGCAGGGACGAAGTGGCTGCGCGTTAGGTATGGGACAAACCAGGAACTGAACGCGCTGTATGAGCAAGGCATCGAGTGGTTCGAGCTGCCCGATCCGATGTCGCGCGCGCGTCTCGTATCGGAGGCGCTCGTTTCCACCGACCCTGCGCGGGATCTGGAGGGGCTGGACTACGCGCGCATCGCGCTGGTGGACGCGCCGATCGATCTGGAGGGGCCGGTCGGCGAGGCCCGTGTGTTGGAGGATCGGCCCGGGGTTATCGCAGTGTCGACAAACACCTCGGGGCGCAATCTGCTCGTGCTGACCGAGGCGTACGCGCGGGGTTGGCGCGCCGAGATTGACGGAGCAGCGGTGCCAGTCCTCAGGGCGTATGGCGACTTTCAAGCGTGCGTCATTCCGGCAGGGGAACACACCGTGCGATTCATTTTCGACCCCGCAAGCTGGCGCTGGGGCAAGCGCCTAACCGCAATCGGAATCGCGCTCTCGATCGCCTGGCATGCGGTCGTGTTCTGGGTCCTCTCGTCGCGTAGCGCGGAAGCTCCGCCGAACGTTCGGCCTCGTTCACTCACCCCTTGAACGTCGACAGCCCGTAATCGCCGAACGGTTCGTCGCGCTGGCGGACGGCTTCGCGGAAGCCGTGTTCCTTGGCGGACTGCGCGAACCCGTAGCCCTCGGCGGTGTGCCGCGTGATCCCGTCGAACACCGTGCCGAGCACCTGCGTCGAATGCAGGCCGAGGTTCGTGACCGTCTGATTGACGAGCAGCTTCATCATGATGAGTTGGTTGATCGGTACGCGCGCGATACGTTCGAGCAGGATTTCGAAGCGCTCGTCAAGCGTCTCGCGCGGCGCGCATTCGCAGGCAAGGCCCCAGGCCACGGCCTCCTCGCCGGAAAGGCAATCGCCGGTGAACAGCAGCCGCTTCGCCTTTTCGATGCCGATGCGGTAGACCCAGATCGATGTCGTCGGCGATCCCCACACGCGCGCCGGTGGATAACCGATCTTCGCCTTGTCCTCGATGACGAGCAGGTCCGAGCAGAGCGCCATGTCCGTCCCGCCCGCGACGCAGAACCCATGCACTTTGCACACCACCGGCTTCTCGCTATGAAACAGGCTCATGAACCCGCGCACGTTGCGCGACATCATTTGGTAATCGAGCATCGGGTCCCAGGTGCGCGACGAATCGTGGTTCGCCCGCTGCACGGAGGCGTCGAGCACCGATGCGGGTGCGGACGTCGCGGCATCTCCGCGGCCCCAGTTGTCCTCCGCGAAAATCCCGAGGTCGTACCCGCCGCAAAAGCCCGTGCCGTTGCCCGCCAGCGCGATGACGTGGACATTCGGGTCTACATTCGCCCGCTCGGCGCACGCCGCCAGTTCGCGCGGCATCGCCGACGTGATTGCGTTCCCCTGCTTCGGGCGGTTGAGCGTGATCCGCGCGGTCCGCCCCGTCACCGCGTATGTCATAGAGGTTAGTTCGTCCATGGCATGCTCGTCTCCAATCGATACGCAGAGTATAGCCATGCACGCACTGCTTGTGGGTCGAGTTCGCGCGTCCTTTTAGTAGAGCGATTCGGCCAACTATAACGTCTCGAAAAACAGAACCAAACCGGCGACATAGACATAGCTGAAGCATAGGAAATAAAGGCACAATCCTCCCGTCACGTAGCCGATGATGCGTATAGACCTCTTTTCTTTGCCGGCACACCAGAGTGCAATCTCCCACGCCCCCGCCCACAATGCCAGCATCGCCGACGCTTGGATCAATGTAGACGGCCAATTCACATCGCCCGGCCCGGTTCCCTCGATATCGTCCAAATCAACTTTATTGGACCAGCGATAGACAAGTCCGTAGTCCACCACTATTTTTTGTCGCGGCGTATAGGAAACCCATATCTTCGCCATCGGCTTGAACATGAAATTACGCTCATCGGCGCCCACTACATACGTGGATTTTCGTTCCGGCCCGACCTCATAGGGGTGTCCCTCCAAAATGTGTTGAACCTCTTGCAGTGACTTGGGCGGGTTCGCTTTCAACCGCTCGGCCACTTCTGTTACCGCGGCATATTCCCAATCAAAGATGACGCCCGAACCGATGAAACCGATAATGGGAATCACCCACGCGAGATACACCCACCGCCACCGCGCAATGGTTCGGATACTCATTCAGAGAAGTGGACGCCGTGTAACCGTGTCGGTTTACTTCGCCGCGTCAGGATTGCAGCGCCGAATCGTAAACCACTTCGCCATCACGGGCGAACGAAGCGATTGGCGACTCGCCTTGCTCCCATTCCGCCGGAGTCATCGCAATCGCCTCGATGGGTTCGAACAGATCGCAAATGGCCTCGGACACGATTTCGAGCCGGTCCCAATATCCCTTACCCTCGAAGTCGGGAGAGATCACAACTACGTCAATATCGCTGCCTTCATGGGGCGTACCGTTCGCGTGTGATCCATAAAGCACCAGCCTGGAAGGCGCGGCACCGTGCTTGGTCAACGCTTCCTTGAATCGCGAGAGTATGTCTAGGACTGTTGTTTTATCCATTGAATGCACCGACGGGCCTCATCCAGCATTGCGCGGACCCTATTGCGAGGAAACAATTCTATCGCCTTGTCAAGGTCTTTCGGGTACCTCGTGGTAAGGTTCGTCCCGTTAAAGTCAACAAGCGTCCGTGCAATCCCGCGAGGCGGTTCAAGGCCTATTCTAGCAGCGAGGAACACCAAATTGTGTGTCTTCGGCGGATACTCGCCAAATGCTCGGTGATTTAGGCCCTTCAACGCTTTCTCCAAGGCCAAGTGCGCCATGAACACCGCATAGATGTACCTGCCGCTCGCGTACATCGCCTCAGCGGTTTCGAAATCG
>CAYXRK010000043.1:0-28543 GCA_964467615.1 uncultured Nitrospirales bacterium
ATACCCGCACGCCAGTTGACATACGCCGCCCATTCTCCCAAGATCAGCACAATTCGACCAGGAGCAGCACATGGCTACGCGGATATCACGGCGGGGGTTTTTGAAGCGGGCGGGGGCGGTGGTTGGGGCGGCTTCGGTTGGGCCGATGATTGTGCCGGCTTCGGCGTTGGGGTTGGGCGGGGCGCCTGCGCCGAGCGAGCGGATCAACATTGGCCTTATCGGCGTCGGCAAGCAGATGCGGGGGCATCACGGCGCGATGCTCGGGCGCGCGGGAGTGCAGGTGTTGGCGTTGTGCGATGTCGAGGCGGTGCGGCTGGAGCGGGAACGCGCGCGGAACAATGAGCACTACGCGGCGCAGTCGGGCGCGGCGGGGTACAACGGGTGCAAGGCGTTCAAGGACTTTCGCGAACTCGTCGCGTTGGCCGATATCGACGCGGTGATGGTCGCGACGCCGGACCATTGGCACGCGCTCGCGTCGGTCGAGGCGTTGCGCGCGGGGAAGGACGTGTATTGCGAGAAGCCGATGGCGCACACGGTGCGCGAAGGCCAAGCCATGCGCGACACGACGCGCCGCTTTGGCCGCGTGTTTCAGACGGGGAGCCAGCAGCGGTCGTCGGAGGAGTTCCGGCGCGCGTGCGAGATTGTGCGTAATGGGCGCATCGGGCGCGTGCATACGGTACACGTGAACGTCAGCGGGCCGCCGGTCGAGTGCCGCCTGCCGGGGCAGCCCGTGCCGGAAGGACTGGATTGGGACTTCTGGCTTGGGCCCGCGCCGGAGCGGCCGTACAACGCGGACATCGCGCCGGGGGTCGATTTCGACGGCTGGCCGAATTGGCGCGCGTACAGCGATTACGGCGGTGGCGGGATGGCGGATTGGGGCGCGCACCATTTCGACATCGCGCAGTGGGGTTTGGGGATGGACGAATCCGGGCCGATTGATTTGTTGCCGCCGGATCCGGACAACGGCGTAAAGTATCTGACGTATATCTATGAGAACGGCACGGTGATGTATCACGGGGGCGCGACGCCGGAGCGGGCGGGGGTCGAGTTCATCGGCACGGAAGGGCGCGTGATGGTGAACCGCGGATGGTTCGAGACGGACCCCGTGTCGCTCAAGGACGAGCCGCTTGGCCGGGATGACGTTCACCTGTACAAGAGCGAGGACCACCACGAGGATTGGTTGAACGCGATCAAGACGCGGCAACGGCCCATTTGCGACGTGGCGATTGGACAAAGCAGCGCGACGATTTGCAACATCGGGAACATTGCATACGCGCTCAAGCGGCCGTTGAAGTGGGACCCGAAGCGCGAGGAATTCCGCGACGACGCCGAGGCCAACCGGTTGCTGGCACGGCCGATGCGCGGCACGTGGACAATATAACGCGACAACCGACGAGGAACCGAGACGTGAAACTTCCTTACCTTATCGCCGCGCTAATCCTTATCGCGCCGATCAGTATTGCGCAGAACCTTGACGACGATTTTCTCGCGCTAATGACCTACGAACCGGGCGCGGATGCGGCGGCGCTCGAGCGGATTGAGGCGGCGTCGCACGGGAATTCGGCGGAACGCGGGGCGCTCGAGGAGCGGCTCGCGGGCGTTCTGGCGTCGAAGGGAAGCACTCCCGGGGCGAAAGATTTCACGGCGAAGCAGCTCAATCGCATTGGCACAAGCGCTTGTATCCCTAAGATTGCGCCGCTACTACTTAATGCGGATACGGCAGACCTCGCGCGATATGTACTGGAGCGTATGGAGGGCGGCGCGGCGACGGACGCCTTGCTCAGCGCGCTCTCCAAAACGCGGGGTGCGGTGCGTGTCGGTATTTTGCATACCCTGGGTGAACGCGGCGATTCTTCGTCCGTCGCGCGAATTAAGCAATTGACGGGCAACGGCGACCCGGCGGTGATGCGCGCGGCGATGATCGCGCTGGGCAAGATCGGCGGGCAAGACGCGGCGGATCAGTTGCTCTGGTGCAGTCGAAACGTGCGGCGCGACCTCCGGGACGTGGCGAGCGAGGCGTTTTTGCGGTGCGCGGACGGCTTTTTGGCGGCGGGAGACGACGAAATCGCGGCGGCGATGTATGACCGCTACATGATTGAGGCCGAAGCGTTACCGCTGCGAATGACGGCACTGCAAGGGCTCGTCCGCGCTGAGCCGGAGAAAGCGGTGCAAGTGATCGTGGAAGTGTTTTCCGGAAGCGATGCAGATCTCTGGGCCGCTGCGGCCGGCGTTGCGGGCGATCTCACAGGCGCGGACGCTACGACGATTGGCGGCGCGCTTGCATCAATGTCGGCAGGCGCGAAGGCACACGCGATTCGCGCGCTGGGAGTGATCGGCGACGCGTCGGTGCGGGACAGTGTTGTTGGGGCGCTTCGCGATCCGGATGCGGAGGTGCGCGCAGCCGCGTATGAGGCGCTCGCGACACTGGGCGACGCGGACATGGTGCCGGCGATTTTGCGCGCGGCGGCTTCGGCGTCGGGCGCGGAACTCGAATCGGCGCGGGCGTGCTTGGCGGAGTTGCGCGATCCGGCGACGGACTCGGCGTTGGGGCGGGCGCTGTTGGGCGTGGAGAACGCGGTGCGCGTGGAGGCGTTGTGGGCGCTGGCGGCGCGGGGATCGGGGGACGCCGTTCCGGCGATCGTGCGGACGGTCGAACGCGAGCGCGGACCGCTGCGCGTCGCGGCGATCGAGGCGTTGGGTGCGTGTGGCACGATCACGGAATTGAAGACGCTGATCGATGCGTTGAGCGGTGGTGATGCGGCGGAACGCAGCGAGGTGGAAGACGCGATTGTGGCGTTGGCGAAGCGAGCGGCGGCGGACCCGGGCAGGATTGAACCAATCGTCCAAGGAATGAATCGGGGATCGAGCGAGACGCGAGTTGCGCTGGTGCGCGCGCTAGGACGGATCGGCGACGACAGCGCGATCAAGACGCTGCGCGGCGAGGCGCGGGGGAAGAAATCGGAGACTTCGGACGCGGCGATTCAGGCGCTGGCGAACTGGCGCACGGCTGCGCCGTTTGCGGACCTGGTGGAAATCGCGGGGCGCGCGAAGGAGGAGTCGCAGCGAGAGGCGGCGTTCGCGGGGGCGTTGAGGTTGATTGGATTGGACCGCGATCGAAGCGCGGACGAAACGCTGGCGATGTATCAGGAAGTTGCGGCCATCGCGGAGACGGCGGCGTTGAAGCAGCAATTTCTGGCGGCGGTTGTGAAGTTTGACGATGCGCGCGCGTTGTCGCTGATCGAGCCGTACTTGGCTGACGCGGAAGTACAGGCGGACGCAGAGGCGGCACGGGAGAAGGTGGAGGCGAAGGGGAAGTAGCGGCGCGGGCTAGTCGTTCTCGATGACGATGACGAAGACGATGACGAAGACGATGACTAATCACCAATGGTGAACGATGCGCGAGAGAATTGGCGTGTGGTAGTCGTTGTGGGTAGTCGAGAGGGCGAATGATGCGCGGGGCGATTCCATGATGAGGGTATTCGCGTGCGCCGGCGAAGGGCGCACGAGGGTGCTGGACGACTTCGAGTCCATTACGGCGGCGCATGCCGCGGAGGGGACGCGGCTGTGGGTCGACGTTTTGAATCCATCGCCTGCGGAACTAGCGCAGTTGACCGAGCTATTCGGGCTTCCAGCGGAGACAATGGACGATTGCGTGACCGGCGAGCACCGCCCGCGGATCGAGGAATTTGAGGACCACGTGTTTTTGCTCGCGTACGGAGTGTTCGGCGCGGAGGAAACGGACACGCTTGCGCCCCGGACGCTGGGCATTTTTTGTTATGACTCGCTCCTGATCACGATTCATCGCGAGCCGCAACGGACGATCAACCGATTGTTTGTGCGGTGCGAACAAAACGGCGAGCAGATTCTGGGGCGTGGGGCGGACGTTGTGCTCTACGACATTCTCGACGGAATGATGGACAATTATCTGCTAGCGGTAGAAACGTTCGAGGACCGTCTCGAAGCGCTCGAGGACCACGCGCTCACCACCGCCGACACGAAGGCGTTTCTGGGCGAATTGCAGGACCTGCGATCGGACATCGTGCGGATGCGTCGGCTGGCGGCCTCGCACCGGGAGATGATTACGCCGCTCGCGCGGGGGCACCACGCGTTTATTGACGACGCGATCGAGGACCGCCTGGAACATGTATTGGACCACCTGACGCAGGCGCTGGAACTGCTCGATGGGCTGCGCGAATTGTTGTACGGCGTTAGGGACATGTTTCACTCCCGCCTCGCGGACCGCATGAACGAGATCATGAAAGTATTGACGATATTCGCGTCGCTGCTCCTGCCGCTGACGGTGATCACCGGAATGTATGGAATGAATGTGCCGCTGTGGCCGGATCCGAACTCCCCCTTCGCGTTTTGGGGGATCGTCGGGACGATGGGCGTTGTGATTCTGGGCTTGCTGGCGTACTTCCGCTTTCAGAAATGGCTGTAGAGGCCAAGCGCGCTTCTGCCTGGGTCCACGGGGCGGCGTGCATCGGGCTGACGGCCGCCGTGCTGCTTGCGTTTCATCGCGTGGTGACGTTCGATTTCGTCGGGTACGACGATCCGGAAGTCGTCACCAACAATCCGCACGTTGTTCAGGGGTTTACGTTGAACAGCGTCGCGTGGGCGGCGACATCAGTAGGGTATTTTGCGAATTGGTTCCCGGTTACGTGGTACTCCCACATGCTGGATGTCAAGCTTTTTGGGTTGCACGCGGGTGGGCACCACGCGACGAACCTTGCTCTGCACGTCGTCAACGCGCTGTTGTTGTATTGGCTGTTGTATCGAATGACTTCGCGGGCGGGCGCGAGCGCGATGGTTGCGGCGCTATTTGCCGTGCATCCGTTTCACGTCGAAACGGTGGCGTGGGTGAGCGAACGCAAAGGTGTGCTCAGCACGACGTTTTGGCTGTTGACGATTCTCGCATACGTTCGCTACGCCGCAAGTCCCAACGCTCGTCGTTACGTGGCCGTTCTGGCGCTGTTCGCGGCTGGGCTGATGACCAAGCCGATGCTGGTTACGCTGCCTTGTGTGCTTTTGCTCTTGGACTATTGGCCGCTGGCGCGATACCGGTTCGCCGAGACGGGATGGGCCCGGCGCGCGGCGCGCATCGTGTTGGAGAAAGCTCCGCTGTTTGCGCTGGCTGCGGCGATTTCGATCGCGACCGTGGTGGCGCAGGAACGCAGCGGGGGGCTGAAATCCGCCGAGCAATTTCCGTTGGCGACGCGGCTGGCGAATGCGCCGATCGCGTACGTGACGTATCTGGCCAAGACCATCGTTCCGTATGGGCTGGCCGTGATCTATCCTCAATCGTACGCGCCGCCTGAGCGTTGGAAAGCCATAGGGGCGGCGGCGATATTGCTCATCGTCACCGTCGCCGCGGTGTTTCTCGCGCGGCGCAGGCCTTACGTGTTCGTGGGTTGGTGCTGGTTCGTAGGCGCGCTGATTCCCGTAAGCCAGCTCGTGCAGGTCGGGTCGCATGCGATGGCAGACCGCTACACCTACGTGCCGCATATCGGCTTGTTCATTGTAATGGTCTGGCTCGCGGCGGATTTGGCGCGCGGCCGGTCGGTCCCGGTTTGGGCCACGGTGGCGGGGTCGTCGGTTGTCATTGCGATTTTTTGCGCGTTGAGTGTTCGTCAAAGCGAGTATTGGCGCGATAGCGTTTCGCTTTACACGCGCGCGTTGGACGTGACGACGGGCAATCGCATCGCGCACAACAACCTCGGGCGGTCGCTGATGGATCTGGGGCGCGTTGACGAAGCGATCGCGCACTACGAAGAAGCGCTGCGGATTGCGCCCGACTACGAGACCGCGCGCATGAATTATGGCAACGCGCTCGTGTCCACGGGCCGCTGGGATGAAGCGAGGGCGCAATTCGAGAAGGCCGCTGAGATTGACCCGAGCAGCGCGCCGGCCCGCACCAATTTGGGTAACGTGTACATGCAAATTGGCCAATTGGAGAAGGCGATCGAACAGTACAAGAAGGGAATCGAACTCGAACCAAACGAGACGGAGACGTACAACGGTTTGGGTGCCTGCTACTTTCAGATGGGAAAGTACGGGGACGCGGCGACGCAGTTTGAAAAGGTGCTGGCAATTAATCCGGGCCACGAAAAGGCGCGACGAAACCTTGCCGCGGCGCGTGCGAAACTTGAGACTGGCGGCGCGACGAGTTCGCCGTAGTGTTTTGGTGGTCGGCCCATTTAGTGTGAGTCTAGTGTCGTGAGTTTGAAATTCGTTGGATAAGTGCCGCCGTATTTGCAGCGTAACCCACTCTATGACGATGACGATGCCGATACGTCCACGATGCCTAATTATATGGGGCGGGGGCGGCTGCCGAGGGCGGCCGCCCCATCCGCTCGGTGTTTCGGGCGACAGAAGAAAATGTTCGGTCCGCAGGAGCCGGTAGACGGGCGCGAATTTGCGACGGATATCGCGGGGCGTTGCACAGTTCAATACGGTCTGCGTGGGTCTGGCCGATGTTCGCCAGCAAACCCGGCGAGGCCCGCGAAAAGCAGGGTCGCTTTCAGTAGAAATACTTGCGGATGAAGCGGCTGAATTTGCGGAGTGCGGAGGAGCGACGTTCGACGCGGCCGTTTTTCGCGGCGGCGCGGTAGTGGAAGCCGTGCCGGGCGATGCCGACGGCGGTCACGAATTCGGAGGTCTTGGCGGCCTGCGGGACAATCTCAACGCCTTCGGGAATTCCGGCGCGGCAGGGCGTTTGGAAAATACTCTCGACGAGTTTGTCGAGGTTGCGAATGTGCGCCGCGCCACCGGCGACGACGACGCCGCGGACAAGGTGCTTGGCCATGCCGCGGGAGTGGACGTATTGACGGACCTTGGTGAGCAATTCCTTGGCGCGTTCGAAGATGATCATTTCGAGTTCTTCGCGCGAGGCGAGCGGCGGCGCACCGTGGACGACGGTCTTGAGTTTGATGGGGACGTTGGCGGTCTGCCGGCCGGGGAAACCGACGACGAGCGCCTCGGCCATTCCCGCGCCGCCTTCGATGAGGCGCTCGGCGAGTCCGTATTCGAGCATGAGTTCGGTGGCTTCTTCGAATGAAATGTGCAGGCCCGCGGCGAGATCGCGCGTGATGTGGTATGCGCCCCACTCAAAGCAGCTTGTGCCGATGATGCGGCGGTCGCGGTAGACGGCGAGGCCGGTCGTGCTCTGGCCCATGTCGAGCACGGCCACGCCGAGTTCCATGTCTTCCGGCGTAAGGCAACCGAGCGCCGCGGCAATCGGCGTGAAGATGAGGTCCTCGAGTTCGCGGCGTTGGGATTCGATGCAGTGGGCAATGTTGTCTTCGATGACGGACGGGACGCGCGCGAAGTGTATGCGAGTTTTCAGCACGTGGCCGCGAATACCGATGGGATCCATCACGCGCAATTCATCCACGTACCACTCTTGCGACGTAATCGACGAAACGACGCGCTTGCCCGCGGCGAGGACATCGCGCGAGGCCATTTGCAGCGCCTCGTCCATGTGCTCCTGTTCGACGACCTCGCGATCGAGTTCGACGCGTTCCTCGCGGATGAAGGTCTCGACGTTGCGTCCGTTAATCCCGCAGAAGACGGACTGCACGGTCAGCCGGGCCTCTTTTTCGGCGTCGGCCAGGGCCTGCTTGAGGGCGACCTGCGCCGCGCCAAGGTCCTGAATGACGCCTTGCGACACGCATCCTTTTCCCGGCGCTGCGCCGTGGCCGAGAATTTGGATCGCGCCGTCCTCGTCTTGGCGGGCGATGAGCGCCCTTACGTCTCGCGAGCCGAAATCGACCGCGCCGACAATTTCCCCCTTGCGTCGCACGACAATCTCCTACGCATGCACGCCTCGAACAAGCGGCGGCGCGCCCCCGGTTAGAATAGCTGCGCGTCCTCGCTGTCGTCGGCCGGCGGGCCTTCGGCGTGGACGGAATGAATGGTGTTCTCGATGTCCGAAAGCTCGCCTTCTTGACGTTCGAGGCGCTGGCGGGCGGATTGGACGATGTTTTCAAATTCGGCCGTGCGCCGCAGGGCGGATTTCACGTCCTGCCTGCACTGTTCCAGCCGCGTACGCGTCTCGGCTTCGTCCCGTTGCGCTTCCGTGAGAGAGGCCGATGCGGCGTGTTCCTGGACGCGGGCCTCATTCATTCTCGCTGAGCATGCCTTGAGGCGATCGAGTTCGGCGTCGCGTTTGACTTCGAGTTCTCGGATTTGGGTTTCGATTTCGCTGACGCTCGCGTTGACCTCTTCCAATCGTGAAGAGACTTCGGCGGACTGCTCCTGCATCTCGTTCAGCGTTGCCGCGCGTTGGGCCGATACTCTTTCCACCTCGGCGACGCGCCCCTCTTGAGATCGCACCGTGGCGCGGGCCTCTTCGGTCGATTCGACGTGCCCGCGCAACTTCGACTCCGCATCGTGGAGCCCATGTTCGGCTTTTTTGGCTTCTTCACGCGCGATTTGCGCCGCCGCTCGCAGCGCGAAGACCTTCGCCTTCGCGCCGTCCCCGGAGGCGGTCGCTTCGCGCGCGGCATCGAGCAGACCACACGACGAAAGCTCGTCAATCGGAATTTGGGACGCCGATTCAGCCGCCGCATCCGACTCGGCCGGAATCTCGGCGAAGGGGTCTTCGTTCAGTTGAGTGTTGTCGTCGCCCGTCGACGCTGCTTCGAGCGCAGGTGAGTCATCGTTGAGAGAATCGGCGAAGTCCGCGGGCGTGTCCACTACTCGGATTTCCAGCATCGAGGGGTCCTCGGCATCGTCGCTGTCAAAGGGCGTAAACGTCTCGGCGTCTTTCGGAGCGTCGTCTTGTTGCTCGGCCAAAAACGCGAAGAGTTCGTGGACGTCACTTGTTTGTTCTCCCGAGGCCACGGACGATTCGCGTTCTGCCTGTTCCACTTGCCAACCGTGGATGAGCGCTTCGCACTCGAGGATCCAGGCCTGGGCGGCGTCGGTATCTCCCTCGCGGAGAGATTCCATGTACACGCCGCCGAAGGCGTAACCGAGATCGATAAACCGTTCCGATACACGCTCGAGATCGTGCGACACCAGCCGGCAGGCGCGGGCCATGGATATGCAAAGTCGCTCAGCGATGTCGTGGCGCGCGGCTTCGGCCTCGCGCGATAGCGCTTGCACGCCGCCCTCGATGCGCTCCATGTGCATCGCGCGTTTTTCGGTTTCGGATTTCTCCAGTGTGGCCAACTGATCGCACATGCGGTCCAGCACTTCGACCACGATTCGTGGCGGCGTCGGCGGCCGGCGTGTTGCGTCCTCGGTGGGTCCCGGTTGTTCGATTTCCGCGTCGGGTTCGACTTTTGTAGCAATTTCGTGTGCTTCGAGTCCCGACGACATGGCGCTTTCAACGCTCTTGCGCGGCTTCCCGCTTGTTTCGTCGCCCAGCGAAAAATCGCCTTCGATAAGTTTTCCGAGCGGAGGCAATTCGTCCAGCACCGGTAATTCCTCCTCGTCTGCCTCGACCGTCGATGAAGAATCCGAAGTCTCGGGCAATTGAAACGGGATGATAACACCTGCGGGCGCACCACGATCCGCCGCGATTGGGGCAGAATCCGATGCAAGGGAGAGTCCCGCGAGATTTACATCTAGGAGTGCGGATTCGTAGCGACCGCGCCACTTGTCGCGCACGGAAGGAGTAATGGTATCGACGATGAGATCGCTGACCATGAGACAGAGAATTTCGTACGCGTCTTCGAGGAAGGGGACACACTCGGTGGCCCTGCCGCCGTCTTCATAGGTCTGAAGTATCCGCCCCGTGTTGGTGAGCGCTTCGACGGCGTCCGGCCAACCTTGGCGCACGGCGACCTCGGCGGCTTCGACGAGGTGATTCATCGCCTCATCGCGCCACCCAGGGTGATCCGGTTGGGCGGCGGCGTTCGACAACTGCCGATGGAAGCGTCCCAGGGCGGTGAGTAATTCCTGGGTGGGATCGGAATCGAACGGAGTAGAGGTCGACACGGTAGTTGTCGAATTGCTAACGAGGGCGCTCCGTTCTTCGGATGCGACGACCCCGGTTTTCGACGCGCCTCGGGATTCCTGCTGGGACCATGAACGAGATTTTCGGCCGAATCGCACTGGACGTACCCCCTCTGTGTAATTCTATCAAAGGCCCCATGCCTACTCAATATATTGTGGTCTGTGGCGTGTACTACCCGCCAGAACGTGCTTGCTTTGTGCCTGCTGTCGCCCCGAAGTGCCGCCGAAGCGCATCTACATAGGCCTCGGCGACCGATTGTCGCCAGGCCGGATCGGCGAGGCGCTCCCGGTCGGTGGGGTTGTTGATGTTTGCGGTCTCGATGAGCACCTTGGTTGGCACCTTCGTATTGCGAATCACCGCGGGGACATACACGCGGTTTTGGCTCTGGCGGATTTGGCCGCGTATGGGGTCGCTTTGGTCGTGGCGTTTAACGTTCTTCTTGCCAAATTCCGCGAGCAGTATCTCCGCGAAGTTACGGGAGATCGCCTCGTCGCGAACGCGTTCGGAAGAGGTTGAACTGAAATGATTGAATTGCCGCCCTTCTTCGTAGCGCGCGTACACCGCCGACGTTCGAACTTCTTCTTCGCGCCGATATTGGGCGCCGGGGATGTATATCATCAGGCCGCGCAACGCGGAATTGAAGAGTGAGTCCGTGTGAATGCTGGTGAAGACGACCTTTCGGCTATCGGTCCCGCGTTTGAGTTCTTGTTGATAGATCGCGTTTGCCAGCATCCAGCGAAGATTGGCGGAAACGCTCGAGTCTTCCGTGTTGGGATAGGGCGGATTGGTAGTGAGCTCCTCGTCCTGATCGTGGACGAACTTTTTAGCTTCTGATGGAGCATAGCCTTGGCTCTTGTCGCGCATGGTGACATATATTCGCGCGCCCGTTTCGCGTTCGAGGAGCTGCTTGATTCTGCACACGATGTCGTAGTTGACCTCGTCTTCATAGAGCGGCGGCTTGGCCGTGCCGTAGTCCCGGCCGCCGTGGCCCGGATCGAGGATGACTACGACGTCCGAAAGGTCCGATGAACGCGCGCCGGTACTTCGCAATTTCGCTGCTTCGCGCAGCACTTCATCGTAATCGCGCCTGTTTTCGTGCCCTTGGGGAAGAAATGCGGGCGACAGCATCTCGAGCGGAATCTGGATTCTGTGCCCCGCGGCGATATCCCGGACATCGGCGATTCGGCTCCGCGTGGCGATTTCGCGGCAGGCCTCGACGATGTCCGCGTTTTCGCGGTAGTCGGTAAATCGTACGACGACTGACGTGTAGAGCGCCTCGCCTTTGCCGAGCGTGTATTCGGCGTACTTCCCGCTCCGGTCTTCGTTATACTCGAGTATGCCCTTGAACGGATTCTCGGCGGGGACTATCGGCGCGGGGGCGACGTTCTGCTCGCGCATGGCATCGTTCAGCAGTTCCGCGGGGATGAAAATGCGCTGGCCTTTCTTCAACGCCGCCGAGCGAATTCCGTTTTTGGGGTGGCGCATGACGGCTTCGTAGTTCGCGCCATTGCCAGTGATCCATTCGCAAAGGGACCACAAGGTCTCACGAGGGTCGAGCACCACATGCGTCCAGCCTTCGGCGTCGATCAAGTCCTCTGAGTAAACGGCGAGCAACACGTTGCGCTGCCGAGAGAGTTTAAGTTCACCGACCTTGATGAACACGCTACTACGATCACGGTAGGCGACCCAGGCGTCCGGGTCGGAAAGGTATGGTTCCAAAAACCGGCGCGCGGCGTTTCCCGCCGGGGGCCGCACCTCGAGGCCGAGTGTTCGGCCATGCTTGACGGTAGCAATGACGCCGTTCGATATCTCTTTGCGAAAAACGTCCTCCGCCCCGCAACGCACTGAACCTGCGACCGCGAGGGCGACGCTCAGCCGGATCAACCACACCCCATATGCCCGCGCGAAAGTATCCCCCAACGCACGATTCCCCATTGATAGCGCCCAGCAGAAACGGCCGGACGGCAAGGCTTATTATCTACATAATGTAGACCAAGAGCGACGGGTTGTCAATATGTTGTATGCGGTCGCTGTCTCTCTGGTATCGAGCCACGTGCTCCGAGGGTTCCTCGGCGCCGCATTTCTGGGCTTTCGAATTGAAAAGGAGGAACGTGGGGTGCATCGAACCGCCGAGCGCGAGCACGAGATGTCATGAAAGTTGGTTTTCATCTCTTACGGATGAGCGTCCCGGTTCCTGACAACTGGCAGGTGTTCATTGTAGATAGATCGTCGTTAGCGAGATTTTCGAGAGGTAAAGGTTTGGACCAAAGCAAAAATTTATCGTTCAGAGTACTTGGTGGAACAGGCCTGGTGATTCTGGGGCCCGAGGGTCTTGAGGGCTTTGGTAAACTTTCGATTGTGGTAGTTCTTCGGACAGGTATTTGTGTGGCGTTGCTCTGCGTTGCTCGGGCTCTGGCGCAGGGCGATGGGTCCGCGCGCGGCGACGAGGCTGACGCGCGGTCGGTGACGGCGTGGGCGATTCCGTTGCCGGGCGGGCCGATTCGGCTGCTTGCGGTGGGGCCGCCGGGCGTGGAGCGGGAGGCGGCGGAGGTCGCGGCGCGGGTGGATATGAAGTGGGAGTTGTGGGAGACGGTTGTCGGAGGGGAAGCGGAGCGGGGATTCGGGCTTCGAGGCAGCGAAGCACAGCTTCGCGAGCAAGTGCGTTCCCAAGTGGAACTTGGGAACGAGAGCGGGGAGGGAGCGGAACTTGGGAACGAGGGGGGAGTGTTTTCGGCGGGGATTGATGCGGATGTAGCGCTTGTCACGAGGGCGGGGTGGGAGGCGATTGGCGCCGAGGGGGCGGAGTGGGTCGGGCGGGCGTTCGGAGCGGGTGTAGGTTTCGTGTTTGTGGGCTTCGATCCGGCGGACGCGGGATTTCTTGGCGAAGCTGCGACCGGCACGCCGGAGTATTTGGCGCGCGGGGGCGCGGGGGCGGACGACGCCGCGACGGTGCGGGCGTATGAATCGGACGCATCGAGGGCGGTGTCGATTGTGTATGGGCGGCCTTCGGCGCTGTTGCGCCTGTTGCCCGAACCTCTCGACGTAGCGGATGGAAGTCTAATTAACGCGGAGACGCACTACGCGCTGTTGGCGCGGGTGTTGCGGTGGGCGGCGCGGCGCGATCCCGCGGTACACATTACGTCGATTGGGCCGGTGCGGCAAGCGGGCGCGGATCCCGCGGCGATCCCGCCGTTCTTGCCGCCGGAGTATGCGGAGTCCCTGACGCGCACGCCCGCGATGGGACCGATTACGCCGTTTGAGTTGCGATTGAATGGGCCGGCGGACCGGGCTTACTCGTTGCGAGTGCAGGCGCGGTATCCGCGGAGCGACACGCGATGGTGGATGGAACTGGACAAGCCGATCGCGAAGGGCCTGGATCGGACGACGTTGTTCCTGCCGACGGGACAGGGTCAGCCGAATCTGGATGTGTGGCTCGGCGAACGCAAGGGCGTGGCGGACAGCTTTTCGGCGCGCGTTGATCTGGCGGGTTGGCCGCGGATTTCGGAATTTCGTTGTTTACGGAAGATTGCCACGCCGAACGATTCGATACCGCTCGCCATCGCGATAGAAACGGATCCACAAGCACCGGGCGTGGCGACGGTATTCCTGAGGGCGACGGACGGGTGGGGCAGGGTCATCGCGGAACATGCGGTGGGAATGGCGTCGGGGGTGCGCGAGACGACGGGCTACTTGAATATCGCGGACGCGCTCAGCCCGTTCCTGCGGATCGATGCGTTCGCGGTTGCGGGGGCGCAGGAGGAACTAAATCCGACGATTGCGGCGAACGCTTCACATGCCGTGGATTTTGCGATTGTGTCGCTGCCTCCGCGCGACGCGTTCGTGTTGGCGGTTGAGACTACCCCGACACTTTCGTATTTGGATCAGGATCGGCTGCGGGCGCTGGAGGGGCTCGGATCCTCGGCGGTGATGTCGGAGATCACGGACGCAGCGCCGTTCGCGTCCGCAGCAGCGAACTTTGGTTGGGCGTTGCGGGCGGGGCGGATCGAACGTACGGCGTCGGGGTATCCGCTGGGCCTAAGCATGCTGGGGACTGCGGGCGGATCGAGCACCGAGGCCGCGGTGGAACGGATCGCGCCGGTGGCGGCGGGATGCGTTGTAATCGGCGAGGACGCGCCGCTGGCAGAATCATGGGACGTGGAAGAGGAGTCGCTGCTGCCGGACTTCGCGCGGTTTTTGGAGCGGCGCTATCTGGATCTCTCGGAACTAAACGGCCGATGGAAGACGGGCTGGGCGACATGGCGCGAAGCGGCAGACGCGTTGGCGGCGTACAAGGAGGGCGACCAGGTTTGGGCGGCGAGACTCGAGCGGCGTTTGTTTGAAGAATCGCTCGAGCGGGAGATCGTCGAGCGCGGCGCGGGCGCGGTCCGGCAACGCTTGCCGCGGATACCGGCTGGGTTGATCGCGCGTGAGAGTGGCCACGATTGGGGCGCGCTGTTGCGGCACGGGCTGTTGGCGGCAGTGTCGAGCTCCGGATGGGACCGCGCCGCGCCGAAACGATATGGCGTCCGGGACGTGTTGCCGCTCGCACTTGTTGGCCCCGACGATGATCTTGGCGCATCGGTTTGGAAGGCGATGCTGAACGGTTATGGCGGCATCGTTCTCGAGCGACCGTTTGATGACGGAGAAGCAGCGTTACTCGACGCGTATGGAACGCCGACTTCGCGGGTGAATGTCGCGCGGGGGGCCTTGGATGCGGCGAGCCTGGGCGCGGGGACGCTCCTCCGAATGAGTGCGCCGGTTACGCCGAAGGTCGCGATCCTTTGCGGGCACGTGAACGCGGAGGTGGCCGAGGTCCGGGGCCTTGCGGATTGGGCGCCTGCGATTCGACGGGCACTCGAACAACTTCATGTGCCGTTCGGTTTTGCTGGGGCCGACGATCAACTCGACGCGTACGACGTGCTTGTACTTCCGTCAGTCTACGCGGTGAGCGACGGCGAAGCGCAGTTTCTTCGTGGTTTCGGCGAACAGGGAAAGGCGTTCGTGTTCGGCGTCGATCCGGGGGCGTACGATGAGTTCGGTTGGCTGCGGTCGTCGCCGGCGTTGGCCGATCTGACGGCGCAGCAAGAAAGCAAATTGTTGCGCCTGGAGTGGGATCAGAATGCGGCCGAACCTGCGCTGGGGCCCGAGGCGATGACGCGACTTGGCGCTTGGCTTGATGAACGCGGAATCGCGCGGACGGGAAGCGGATTGTTGGAGAGGCCTATCGAGAGTGATTGGGTTTCCGGGGAGTACGCGTATGGATCCGCGAGAATCTTGGCGCTGTTTCGGGGGGCTGGTTCGGAGGACAAGAAGTGCGGCCTGCGGTTCGCGAAAGAGTTGCATGTGTACGACGCGCTCGCCGGTATGCCGGTGTTGGGACGGAAGGCTTCAGCGCAGCTGGCGGAGGGCGAGGCCGCGATTTTTTGCGCGCTGCCTTATGAGGTCACGCGGCTGGAGGTCACTGCGCCGGAAACCGTGTCGGCGGGGCGTCGGCTCGCGTTCAGCGTATCGGTGAAAACGGCGGAGGCGTTGCCGGGTGATCATTTGGTCCGGGTTTCATTTTCGCGGATAGGTGAAGCGGCCCCGGCGTATTACTCGCGCGACGTGGCGTGCCCAGGCGGGCAGGCGACGGGGTACTTTCCGATCGCGCGGAATGAGCGCCCGGGCTTTTACACGCTTGTCGCGCGCGACGTGCTTACCGGGGCCACGGTGAGGGCGAGGGTAGAGGTGGCGGGGACGTGAAATTTGGTTGGATGGAGGAAGGCCTGGACAGGCATCGGCATGGCCGTGCTGTTAGTCGGGCTGGGTCGGGCTAGCGGAGGGTTCTACTACTCGAATTTCCGAAAGACACCACGCAGAATGCGCGTAAGGTTTGAATCCGCCGGTCAAGCTGGCGTGCAATCTTCGCGAATCCACCTGGTCCGGGAGTTCTTACATCGGTTTCGAAACGGAAAGAATCGAGAGGCCCACCGACATGAAGATAACCAAAAACTTTGGCGAGTTGGCGCGAGGCGACCCCAAGCCGGGAACAGAGACGGACGCTGCGAGCACGAAAACCCCGTTCCTCGATTCCTCGCTGCTCGGCATCACGCTTGGGAATGTGCTGTCTATCGTCCTCGCGGCGGTTTTCGATTGGGACCTCCTCGAGGTGCTATGGATCTATTGGGGGCAGAGCGTCGTCATCGGCCTCAGCAATTTCGTCCGCATCCTTGGCCTGCGGGAATTCTCGACGGCGGGCTTCAGCATGTACGGCCGGCCCGCTCCCGAATCGCGGAAAACCAAGCGGCACAGCGCCGGCTCCTTCCTCGTCCACTACGGTTTTTTCCATTTCATATACGCGTTCTTTCTGACCTCGGCGAAGCCGCTGAAACTATTTGCTCCCGACGACCTCATTTACATGCTCGTAGCCCTCGGCGGCTTCGCGCTTAGCCACGGTTACTCCCTCCTTCACAACAAGGCCGACGACTTCCGCCACAGGAAGCCCGACCTCGGCACGTTGGTCTTCTACCCGTACCTCCGCATCCTGCCCATGCATCTGGTCATGGGCGGCGGCCTCATCGCGGGCGCCTCCGCCATATCCATCTTCATGATCATGAAGACCTTCACCGACGTCGGCATGCACATGGCCGAGCACGCGCTTTTTCGCAGGGCATGACCGTCTTTCGATCCTCGAGTCACCGAATTCGCACTACGCTTGAATAGATTTGCCGTAATTTGTTAGAATTTCCGTTAGCCTGGGGGCGGACTGTGTTCCGCCGTGGGTGATTCCGAGTGCGTGGGACGATCTGGAATTCGAGGTCCCCGCTGACTTTTCGCTGGATGATGCTGGGCCGAGCACTGTGTTTGAGTCGCTGAATAAGAAGCTGGAGCTAGCCTTCAAGAACCTTCGCGGGCAGGGGCGCCTGACCGAGAAGAACATGAAGGAGGGCCTGCAGCAGATTCGCGTCGCGCTCCTCGAGGCGGACGTCAATTACAAAGTCGTCAAGCAGTTTATCGCGGACGTGCAGGAGACGGCTGAGGGCCTGCACGTCATCGAGAGCATCAACCCGACGCAGCAGATCGTCAAGATCGTCCACGACAAGCTCGTCGAGTTGATGGGGACGAACAACGAACCGCTGCGTATCGCGGAAAAAGCGCCGACGATTATCATGATGGTGGGGTTGCAGGGGCAGGGCAAGACGACGTCGTGCGGCAAAATCGCGTTGCATTTGAAGAAGAAGGGGCACAAGCCGCTGGTCGTGGGCGCGGACGTATATCGACCCGCGGCGATCAAGCAGTTGGAGGTGGTCGCGCAGCAGGCGGGAGTGGAGTCGTTCAGCCTGGGCGAGAAGGCGGACCCGGTGGACACGTGCGTCATGGCGCGGGGCGAGGCGCAGATGCGCGGCTGCGACGTGATCATTCTGGACACGGCGGGGCGTCTGCACGTTGATGAATCGATGATGAACGAGGTGCGGCGGATCCAAGCGACCGTGAAGCCGCACGAGATTCTTTTTGTAGCGAACGCGATGACCGGACAGGACGCGGTCAATTCGGCGAAGCAGTTTCACGACGCGCTGGCGCTGACGGGCGTGGTGTTGACGCAGATGGACGGCGACGCGCGGGGCGGCGCGGCGATCAGCTTGATCAAGGTGACGGGGTGTCCGATCAAGTTTGTGGGGACAGGCGAGAAACTCGACGCGCTGGATGCGTTTCACCCGCGGCGGATGGCGAACCAAATCCTGGGCATGGGCGACGTGGTTTCGCTCGTCGAGAAGGCGCAGGAAGTCATCGACCGGGAGAAGGCGCTCAAGTTTCAGGAGAAGGCGAAGAAGGCCTCGTGGGACTTTGAGGACTTTCTCGAGCAGATGCAGCAAGTGAAGAAGATGGGGTCGTTCAGCGATCTGATGAAGAAAATCCCCGGCCTATCGCAGCTTGCGGGCGGCGGGGCCGAGGTGGACGAGGACGAGTTGAAGTACGTCGAGGCGATCATCAATTCGATGTCGCGCGAGGAACGCCGCAAGCCGAAATTAATCAAGGCGAGCCGCAAACGGCGGATCGCGGACGGCAGCGGTACGACGCTGCAGGACGTGAACCGGTTGTTGAAGGACTTCGAGAACTCGAAGAAGTTGATGCAGCACATGTTGAAGGGCGGAAAGGGCAAGCGGCAAATGCGCGGCATGCCGATGATGCCTGGGATGGGGCGTTAGCCGCACTGGCGAAGCGCCGCAAAAAACCGAAGCAACGAGCAGGAAGAACTGGAACATGGCAACTGTAATTCGATTGAAACGTGGCGGCCGTTCGCACGCTCCGTACTACCGCGTCGTGGTGATGGATTCGCGTAAGAAAGACACGGGCCGGGTGATCGAGGAAGTCGGCGTGTATCAGCCGTGCGCGCGTCCGGTGCCGATTGTGGAAGTGAAAGAGGACCGGGTGCTTGCGTGGTTGAAAGAAGGCGCGACGCCGTCTGAGACCGTGAGGAACATTTTGAAGAAGAAGGGCCTGATCGCGAAGTTTACGGCGCCGAAGACGGCGGCCGCGGCGAGCTAAGGACTTCGGTCGAAGCTCGGTGAAGGCTACCAGGCGAATGCGCGATTTGAATTGATCGATGACGATGACGAATGACGAGCACGATGACGAATATAGACTCGTCATTTTGGGCATCTATTTGGCGCTTGACCAACAAGCGGCGTGGGAAGTCGGGCGTCGCAATGGATGGATACTGTGAAAGAACTTATTGAGCTTGTTTCGAAGAAGCTTGTCGAACATCCCGATGACGTGCAGGTCCGCGTGATCGAGGGCGAATACGGCGAGACGTACGAACTGCGGGTCAATCAGGAAGACATGGGCCGCATCATCGGGCGCAATGGGCGCGTGGCGAAGGCGCTGCGCACGTTGGTCGGCTCCTCGGCGGCCAAGAAGGACATTCAGGTTTCCTTGGAAATCATGGAGTAACGGTCACCGATGGCGGACCGACGGGTGCGCGCAGGCCGAGTCGTCAGCGTGGACCCCGCTCGCCGCGAGGCGCGCGTCACCGTACCCGAAGGACGCGCGAAGACATTTGAAGATATCGACTGGCTCGACGCTGAGTTTGTCGGCGGCGAAAAGCTGCGGTACCGCATTGCGTCGTGCCGCGTGCGCGGAGAGGTAGCTATTCTCCAATTCGTTCCCGGAGTGACGCGCGACAACGTGCGGCGGCTGCCGAACGCCGTGCTGTACATCGAAGCTGCGGAACAAGAGCGCAGCGATGATGATTTACGCGGCGGAGACCTTATAGGCTTTCGCGTCGTCGACGAGTCGGGCTCGTTGTATGGCGAAGTCGCCGGGTGGCTCGAGTCCGGGGCGCATGACGTGATCGAGATCGCGCGGTCGGACGGGCAAAGCTTGCTGGTTCCGCTGATTGACGAGACGGTGGCTGACATCGACGTGGACGCACGGCGGATCATCGTGCGCGACCTGACGCCCTTTGCGGTCCACGGCGGCGAAACGCGCCGCGCGTAACGCGAGGCGAGGACCGGGCGATGCGCATCGACGTGCTGACGATTTTTCCGGAGATGTTTGAGGGCCCGCTTCGCGCTGGACTATTGGGAAAAGCGATCGAGGCCGGTACGGTCGAGGTAGCGGTCACGGACATTCGCGGCTTTACGAGTGACAAGCACCGGACGGTTGACGACGCCCCCTTTGGCGGCGGCGCGGGCATGGTGATGAAGTGCGAACCGTTGTTCGCGGCGGTGGAAGCGCTGAGACGCGAGGGGCCGCGCGGACGCGTGGTGCTGATGTCGCCGCGAGGACGAAGGCTTGACCAGGCGTTGGTGCGGGAGCTTGCGCGCGAGGAACGGTTGGTGCTGGTGTGCGGGCGGTACGAAGGCGTCGATGAGCGCGTCGCGCGGGAGTTGTGCGACGACGAGGTGAGCATTGGCGATTACGTGTTGAGCGGCGGCGAGTTGGCGGCGCTGGTGGTCATTGAGGCCGTGGGCCGGATGCTGCCGGGCGTCGTGGGAAAGTGGGAGTCAGTCGAGACGGATTCGTTTTATGACGGAATTCTGGGGCCGCCGCAATACACGCGGCCCGCGGAATTTCGCGGCATGGACGTGCCGGAAGTTTTGCGCAACGGGAACCACGCGGAGATCGCGCGGTGGCGGCGCAAAGAGTCGCTGCGAGTCACGCACGAGCGCCGGCCCGAGTTGCTTGTGAATGTGAGTGTTGAAGACCAGAAACTTCTGGATGAAATAGAAAGGGACCGCGCCAACGCGCGCGGCCAGGGAGAAGAAAAGTGAATCTGCTTCAAGAAGTCGAACAGGCGCAGTGCAAGGCCACAAAGGACTTGCCGAAATTCAACGTGGGCGACACGGTGCGCGTGCATTTCCGGATCGTCGAAGGCGAGAAGGAGCGCATCCAGGTGTACGAAGGCGTCGTCATCGCGAAGAAAAACGGCACGACCGCCAACGCGCGGTTCACCGTGCGGCGCGTGGCGTTCGGCGAGGGCGTCGAGCGCGTGTTCCCGCTGCATTCGCCGCGCGTCGAGAAGGTCGAGGTCGTGCGCGAGGGGCGCGTCCGGCGAGCGAAGTTGTATTACCTTCGCGAGCGCGCGGGCAAGGCGGCGCGTGTGCGGGCCAAGGGACGCGGAGGCACCGCGTCGTTGGATGATGTGGCTTCGGCGGACCAACTTTCGGACGAGGTCGCGGCGGCGGTCGTGGCTGAGGCCGCGGTTGGGGCTGCCGAGGGGGAAGACGCGAAGTCGTGAGCGCGATAACGAGTACGGTGAATTTCGGCGGGCCCCAGCGGCCCGCCTTTTGTTTGTGTCTTTTGCCACCGATACACACAGATGGACACCGATGGATTTGCTTGCTCCTTTCGATGCTTGCCGCTCGCCTGTTATTCTGAGGAGCGTTACGATTATTTCTTCCTATGACCAACCCTCTCTTCTCTGAGATCATCCGCGACACGGCGGAATTGGTGCGCAAGGCGGCGCATCCGAAGCGGAACACGATTCAGGTGTCGCCCGAATTGGCGGAGTTCTTGAATCGTGTTGGACAAGCTGCCGCGCCAATTACTCACGCTGTTTCCGACGACGATGGGCGGGTGGCGCGGCTTGCGGAGATCGCGCAGGAGGTAGCGGCGTGTACGAAGTGCGGGTTGTGCAAACAGCGGACACAAACCGTGTTTTCCGATGGGAATCCGTACGCGCGTGTGGTGTTTGTCGGGGAAGCGCCGGGGGCGGATGAGGACGCGCAGGGTGTCCCGTTCGTGGGGAAGGCGGGGCAACTTCTGACGAAAATTATCGAGGGCGGGATGAAGCTGCGCCGCGATCAAGACGTCTACATCTGCAACGTGATCAAATGCCGTCCACCGAACAACCGCGATCCGTTGCCAGAGGAGAAGGCGGCGTGCGAGCCGTATCTCGTGCGGCAATTGGAACTGATCCGCCCGAAAGTGATTTGCGCGTTGGGCGGACACGCGGCCACAACCCTGCTCAAGACCGATGAATCGACGGGACGGCTTCGCGGGCGTTGGCACTTTTACCACGGCATCCCGCTACGAGTAACCTACCACCCCGCGTATTTGCTGCGTAGCCCCGGTGAAAAGAAAAAGACGTGGGAAGACATCCAGGAAGTGATGCGGGTGTTGGACGGGGAGTACACCCCGGAACCGCCGGCAGATTCTCCCGCTTCCGCGCTCTTTGGGTGAACGACAATGAACGCGAGACGCATTGTGGGCATGATCCGGTGGCCGCGATCGCTCGTGGTGCGGGTTGTCGCGCTGTGCGCGGTGATGGTCGCGTGTCTATTCGGCACGGTGTACGTGCTCACGGTCCACTACTACGGCGACATCGTCCGCCATATGGAAGGCCGGGCCGCGTCCATCGCCGACGCGGTGGCGATTCGCCTCGATGCGATGGAACAACAATCGCCCGATCCGGAGGTGTTGTCGAGCGTCGACCTGAGCGATATCGTGCGCGGCAAGAAACTGGACTTGACGTTTCAGCCGGAGAAGGGGACTGCGCACATCTCGCCGCGCATGGAAGGCGGCGGCGGCGTGACGTTCGAGGCGACCCAATACATCGCTTTCGGAAACGGGTTCGTGGAGCTCAAGGTCGATTTGGATTTCGATCCGCAGACAGAGGCGGTGCGGGCGTTTCAGAACAGGTACCTGTTGGCGCTGAGCGGGGGTTTTTTGGCGGCGCTTGGACTGATGATGTATTTGATTGTGCGGACGTTGCGGCCGATCCGGTTGTTGTCGAAGTCGCTGGCGGAGATCAGTGCGGGTAAGCTCGAGAAGGTGTCGTCCCAGGGGACCACGAGCGAGGTGCGCGCGCTCGAGGACACGTTTAACCACATGGTCGAATCGCTGCGGGACAAGGAACGGATGGAGGCGAGCCTTCGGCAATCGCAGCGCGTATCGGCGTTGGGCACGCTCGCGGCGGGCGTGGCGCACGACGTGCGCAACCCGCTGAACGCGATCAAGCTGTTGTCGAGCCACGCTATCGACACGCTGGGCAACGGTGAGGCGGACGGCGCGGCCGTGAAGCACCTCAAGACAATCCGGCAAGAAGTGGAACGCCTCGAGCACATCGTTTCGGGGTTCTTGTCGCTCGCGAAGGAGGACGATCTTCGGCGGAGACCGTGTGTGATCGACGAGGTGTTGGCGAAATGCGGGCGGCTCGTTGCCAAGGACGCGGAATCGCGGGGGGTGCGGCTGATCACGGATCTGCGATGCGGCGATATCGCGCTCGGACTGGACGAAAAGCAATGGATCCGCGCGGTGCTCAATGTGCTGATTAACGCGCTCGAGGCGTGCACCGATGGCGGACGGGTGCGCTTGTTCTCGCGTTCGACGGACACGACGTGCGAGATTGAGATTCGAGACGACGGCCCCGGGTTATCGCCCGAGGCGATCGAACGCGTATTTGACCCGTACTACACGACGAAGCCTTCGGGTACGGGCTTGGGGCTTTCGATTACGCGGGGGATTGTCGAGGAACACGGGGGCAAGATTGCGATTTCTAGCGAGCCGGGGGCGGGGTGTCAGGTGCTGATTACATTGCCGCGAAAGAGCGTTATCGCCACTGCGTCTTGACGGTCCGTGACCGCGGAGCGTATCCTCACGACGCGTCTCTATGGAAGGGAGCATTCATGAGAACGATGTTATACTTGGCGGCGATGTCCAGCGCTATTGCCGTCAACTCAAATGCCGCGCCGGCTACGGCGATTTATGGAAATCGGACGATTTCCATCGAGAGGACGCTGGACGACCCGAACGATTTGTGGGTCACGCCAACGGACCTGACGCGCATCAACGGCTTCGTCATTAAGCCGGAAGGCGCATGCCTCGACGAGGTGTGCATTCCAATCCGCGAGAACGACACCGCGTTGTCCGTAAAGCGCGATGGCCAACAGTGGTTCAACGTCTCCGAACTCGCGCGTCGCCTAAACCAGGGCAGCGCCGCAGACGCGGAGAAGCGAGTATTCGCGTTCGACCTGGTCCCGTCCACGCTCGGCGGATTCTTGAATTCGGCGGTCGCGCCGGATTTTGAACTGAAGGACCGATCCGGGAAAACGGTGCGCCTATCGGACTTCAAGGGGAAGAAGGTCTTGCTCGTCACCTGGGCAAGTTGGTGAGGGTGCCGAATGGACCTGCCAGGCTGGCAGGCGCTGTACGACGAGTACAAGGGCAAGGGCTTCGAAATTATTTCGGCCGCGCAGGACACGGGCGGCGAGGCGGCGGCGGGTCCGTGGTTTGACAAGGCCAAGGCGACGTACACCCAGATCGTGGACGAGAACCACACGATCAGCGCGCTGTACAACATGACCAACGTTCCGACGGGCGTGTGGATTGACGAGGAAGGGTACATCGTGCGGCCTCTCGAGACGGCGTACACGACGAGCGGGGAGATGACGTTCGGCGGGAAGAAGCTCGTGACGCAGGGGGCCGACTACGTCAAGATGCTGCGCGATTGGATCGAGAAGGGCGCGGCGAGCGAATACGCGATGACGCATGAGGCGGTCGCCAAGAAGCTCAAAGCGCGCACGCCGGACGAGGCGAACGCGGATGCGTCTTTCCAACTCGCGAACCATTTCCATCGCGCGGGCGACACGGAACGAGCGGACCGGTACTGGGCGGACGCGGAACGCTTACGTCCGGACTCGTGGAATTATCACCGGCAGGATTGGTCGTTCACGCCGAAGGAAGCGGGCGCGAATTGGATGCAAAAGTTCCAGGCGCTTGGCGACGAGCCGTACTATCCGCCGCTCGAAGTGAAGTAGTCCAGGATCGATTGGCGGAGCGCGGAGGCCGCGCGCATAGGGTCGGGCGCGGCGGTCACTGCCGTGACCACGGCGGGATGCCGTGCCCCGCATTCGAGCACTTCGCGGATGTTGTGTTCCTTAATTCCGCCCATGCACGTAAACGGAATCTTCAAGCGCGGGGCGATCTGACGGACCGCGCCGGGGCCCAGCGGCGGGGCCGTCTTCGTTTTGGTTTGCGTGGCAAAGATGGGGCCGATGTTG
Organism: uncultured Nitrospirales bacterium; assembly: GCA_964467615.1. Lineage (GTDB taxonomy): Bacteria > Hydrogenedentota > Hydrogenedentia > Hydrogenedentales > CAYXRK01. The sequence goes on from CAYXRK010000043.1 coordinate 24,448, forward strand.
ACGTAGTCCGCACCTTCGCCCTCGGCGACGAGGGCCTGGTCGAGGTTGTGGGTAGACGCGCCGATCAGCAGATCGGGCGCGATGTTGCGCGCGATATGAATCGGCATGTCCCGTTGGCCAAGGTGGACGCCGTCCGCGCCGACGGCCAGCGCGACATCGACGCGGTCATCGACGATAAGAAGCGCACCGGCGTTGAAGGTCCTTCGGCGAAAGGCCTCGGCGCGTGCCACGAGTTCGCGATCATCCAAGCCCTTCTCTCGAAACTGGACCAGGAGGACGCCAGCTTCGAGAACGAGATCGAGCACGTTAAGCGAGGGGCGGCCCGCGCAGAACTCTTCCGTGATGACGACATAGAGATCGGCGCGCCGAAAACTTTCAACGAGATCGTCTCGCGCCATTGCTCAAGACCTTCGGGCCGCTCGCGCGAGTTAGTTTTTGGCCGCAGCTTTGGCGGGCGCTTTTGCTTTCTCTAGCTGTCCCTCGGCTTTGGCAGCGGCCGCTTTCGGTTGATCCTTGGATGGCGCGACGGCCGCCGCGGGTTTCATCTTCCATCCGGTCCAGCCGGGGCCGCGGACTACTCGACCCGGGAATTTTCCGGTGGGTTGCCGGTCCTCGATGACTTGGACGCCGTTGACGAAGACGTGGCGTACGCCGAGCGACAGGCGGTGGGGTTGTTCGAACGTAGCGCGATCTTGGATTTCCTTCGGATTGAAGACGACGACGTCGGCGAAGTACCCGGGTTCGAGCCTCCCGCGGTCGCGCAGTTTAAGGTTCGAGGCGGGCAGGGAAGTCAAGCGGCGAATGGCCTCGCGCATCGGGAGGACTTTTTCGTCCCGGACGTATTTGCCTAATAGCCGCGCGAAGTTGCCGTACGCGCGGGGGTGGGTGCTCGATTTGGTAAATACGCCGAAGGGGGCCATCGAGGCGGCGTCAGAACCGAAGCTGACCCAGGGCAACGCGAGCTGTTTCTTGACGTTGTCCTCGGACATCATGAAGTAGACGGTACCGACGCGCGTTTCATCTTCGAGGACGAGGTCCATCGCCGTTTCCTCGGGCGAAGTCCCTCGCTCCTCGGCAACCTGGGCAAGAGTCTTTCCCATGAGCGGCTTGAGTTTCTCGTTCGTGAAACCGACGAGGAGCACCTTGTCCGGCGTGCCCACGAGCTTGAGCATGTTCTCCCACTCGTTGGTTTCCTTGCGCATGTCCGCGACGATTTTTTTGCGCATTTCGGGATCGCGTAGCCGCTCTTCGAGTTTTTCGCGTCCGCCGTCGTGCGCCCACGGCGGGAAGCAGGCATCGAGGCCGGTGGAACCGGCGGTGTAGGTGTACATGTCGGCGGTGATGCGGATCCCTTCGGCGCGGGCCTGTCCGATCTTCTTGATCGCTTCATCCATCTTCGGCCAATTGTTCACGCCAGCCGCCTTGAGGTGGTAGACCTCGGCAGGTAACTTCGCATCGCGAGAGATCGTGATTAGTTCGTCGAGGGCTTCGAGGAATTGGTTCCCCTCGCTCCGCATGTGGGAGATGTACATGCCGCCGTATTCGCCAGCGACCTTGCACAACTCGGTAAGTTCCTTGGTGTCGGCGTACGTAGCGGGTGAATAGATGAGCGACGAGCCGACACCCATCGCGCCCTCTTCCATCGCCTGTTTTACGAGTCCGCGCATTTGTTCGAGTTCGTCGGGAGTCGCAGTGCGGTCGTCGAAACCGATGGTGTTGATCCGCACTGTCGTCGCGCCGATGAACGAGGCGACGTTGCACGCTACGCCTTTTTTCTCGAGGTACTCGAGATACTCGCCGAGCGTGTTCCACTTGATTTCGTAGTCGTAGTCGCCTTCGCGCCGCTCAAGATATTCCTTGACGCGATCATTCAGCGGGCCCATCGACACGCCCTCGCCAAAGACTTGGAGCGTGACCCCCTGGCTGAGTTCGCCAAAGGAGCGGCCGTCTTGGATGAGCGAGTCGGTTGACCAACTGAGCATGTTGATGAAACCGGGGGCGACGATCCAGCCTTTGGCGCTCACTTCCTTTTTTGCGGTCGCGCCCTTGAGGTCGCCAATGGCGGCGACGCGGTCGCCCTTGATGGCGAGGTCCGAAATGAATCCTTCGTCGCCGCGGCCATTGAATATGGTCCCGCCGCGAACAATGACGTCATAGTAGGGCTGCGCTTGCTGAGGTTTGGGCGCGTTCGCAGGGGTCTTTTCTTGCGCCTTTCCGGCCGCCTTTCCGGCGGGCTGCTGCTTTGCGGCGTCATCGGCCTTCGTGGCGCCGGACGGGGCTTTTGCGGGTTGGCTGGCTTTCGCCGCCCCTTGTTTCTCGGCAGCCGCGGGCTGTTCAGGGGCCTTGCAACCGGCGTATCCGCAGACCAGCGTCAATGCGAACGCACAGGTCATTACTCGTTGGAACGTCATCTATCCACTCCTCGTTTTGTGAAGCGTACAAGGTAAAGGTGTGCCGGGCCGATGTCAAGAGTTGCGCGGGCCGCGGCTGTGGTATCGTGACGTGAAACGCAACTGCGGAGAACGACGATGGGGATGTTGTTGAATTGTAGACTGATCGCGGCCCTGACGCTCGGCGCGGCGCTGGCTTCCGCCGTGGAAACGAAGGAACTCGACGTCCGAAAGGGCCCCTCCAGCGGCGATACGTACGTGAGCTTCTGGTCAATGCCCGACAAGACGGTCGGGCCGGGGTACGCCTACGTGACCATCGGCGAGAAGGACGGCGTGGAGGCCGCGTATGGATTGTATCCCGACAAGGGCGAATTGGCTGTGGGGACCATTTCCGAAGAGGTCCAGGCCGCGTTGTCGAAGTCGGACGATGGCGCGGGCGCGACGGTGTTGAAGGTGCAGGTGGACGATCAACAGTACGCGCTGGTGAAATCGACTATCGAGAAGTGGACGAAGAAGACTGGCTTCGATCTCGCGCTTCTCGTGGCGGGCATGGATTTCGTCGAAAACGTCGTCCGCCCGTTGGGGCTAAAAGCGCCGTTCCGAAGCGTGCTCGCCGGCGACGATCCGCAGGTGTATTTCGATGACTTGTCGAAACTGAACCGGCCGAAGGGCGAGAAGAAGTAGGCTTCCAGCGTAACACGCCGGCATGCCATTACTTATTCTCGCGGGCACACTTGCCATTATCGGTGCGGGAGTGTTCGCGTTGTTGTGGCAACGGCGCGCCCGTCACCAGGACACGGTGTTGCTTCGGCAGATGGAACCGCTGATGGAGGAGTTGTGGCGGCCATTGCGGTTCCTGACGGACCTGCGGAAGACCTGGCCGGGATTGACCGACGGGCAGCGGGCCGCGATCGAGGCCTCCGTGCCGTACAGAGAACGATTTCACGAGCGAAGAGTGGACGAGTACGCCGGACGCGTCCGCGAGCTTTCGCGGCGTCTTAGATCGTGGAGGCATTGGCGGCTGCGGGCGCGCATCATCGAGTTCCTAGATGCGCACGGCAGCAAGGAGCCGGACGAACTCAAGGTGTTGATAGTCATGGTCCGGAAGAACGCGGGAAACTGAGGGGCCCGACCTTTCTGAGGCGTTCACACCGAAGGATAGAGTTCGCGGAGCCGGTCCCAAATGTAGTTGGTGAGCGCGCGGCCAGTGCCGGGGTCGTACCCGGCGAAACGCGTGCCATAGAGGAACACGCTCTCTCCGTCAATCTCGACGGGCTCTGATTTGTGGAGCAGTTCGGCCAAAACCAAATACGTATCAGTCTCGCCCGGAAGCTTCAGCGGAATCTCGACGACGTCTCCCACACCAAAATCGCCGGGCGACTGGAGTAGCGCGCCGCCGGTGGACACGTTGAGCAGCACCGACTTGTGCTTGCGCACGTGAACTTGGCCTTTGACTTCGACCTTCAAGTCAGCCGGAACGCGGCACGAATCCCGATGCTGACTGCGCTTCGCCTCGGAGGGACGCTCGAGGAGTATGCCTTCACCCTCTTGCTCCGGGCCTTTGAGTACCTTCGCTCGATAGAACGAGAAACCCAGGGGGTCATGGAACTCCACGTCGATAAGCATGCCGGAGACGGGGTAGTCGAGTCCCGGAAAGCTGACGCGAAGGGTGTCGTCCGTAACTTCGAGTATCCGCACCATGAAGT
>CAYXRK010000044.1:0-28403 GCA_964467615.1 uncultured Nitrospirales bacterium
CCTTCACCTTCACCTTCACCTTCACCTTCTCCTTCTCCTTCTCCTTCACCCTCACCCTCGCCTTCGCCCTCACCTTCACCCTCACCACCGATTCCGTCGATCATGTAACCGATGTCTTGAAGCACGCCGATCTCGAATGCCGCGTACTCGCGTATGTCGACGCCCTCTTCGCCGAATGGCTCCATCACGAAGCGGCCGGCCCCGGTGATCTTTTGATCGTCGAAATGGGAAATACTCGTGCCTTCCGAGTACGGGTCGGGGGCGTAGAGTGCGGGGGGCGTCCCGAGCGCTGCCGTTGCCATCGCGCCGCCGAAGAACAGGTCGTCGCTGATGAGGTCAGCGGCTTCGCCGACGAAGGTGCCTACGCCGTCCGTCACGGTCACTAGGCGGCCTCCATCGCCGCGTTCCATCAAGACGTCCCACCGGGTGAAAAGGCCGCCGCTTTCGCCGAATTCGTCGACCAGTCCCAGCATCCCCAACCCGTGCGTGATTTCGTGCAGCAACAGCGTAAAGAAATCGGACTCGCCGGGTGGGGTTGGCTCCGTCCCCGCGTTCCAAGCGTAACCGAAGTTGACCTGGGCCGAAATCTCTGGAAAGTCGGGATCGGGATCTACGCCTGTCGTAAGACGTTCAAACGCTGATCCATTGTTGATCCCCGTCCCGTCTGGAAAGCCCGGCCCAGCAGAAGCTTGCGTGGGGTCGTCTGGATCGTTGAGGGAGACGTCGAACAAAACGTCGAGCGTGCCGTCATGATCCAATACTGAATCCAAGTACGTAAAGATATCTTGGACGCGGTCGCGGAACGCTTCTCCGTTAATCGGGTCGTCGAATCCGATACCCGTGCCTTGTTCCACGTCGTCAAAGGTCACGTTGAAAACGATGTTTTTCGTCTGAATACTCTTTGTGGGCCGGGCGGGATCAATCCGAAATGGCGCGTTGGGATCGTCTGTGTCGACTCGTACGATTTCGCCGTTAGAGAATCGGTATGTAATTTCGTTTGCCTGAGCTACCGACGCGGCCAAGGCCAGGCTGGCGGCGACAACTACGGCATTAAAGGTACAGATAGACATCCCAACACTCCCTCCCCTGAAGTTGGACGAGCGCAACGCGCACGTCCGGATTTTTTGCAAAGCGCGTAATCTACGCAGCCCCGGATCGTCGTGTCAAGTCATGGGTCGCAGCGTGTACTCGTCAATGCGCGTCGGCCCGACCCAAAACCTGAAGGCAAACGTCGGGGTTGTTCGTGATGATCGCGTCCACGCCCCACTTCGCGAGCCGCTCCATGTCCCCCGGCTCGTTCACCGTCCATGTGGCGATGGTCAACCCAGCGCCGTACATTTCCTCGATGAGTTTCGGCGTCAGGTCGTCCTTGTTCGGATTGAATCCCGCGGGCCCCAGCCGTTGCGCCCAGGTCAAATAGTTCGGCCACTGGTCCGGCTTGTCATCGCTCGATGTGGCAAGCAATTCGGTCCGCAAATCCGGTGCGTCCATGAGCGTGACGGCGCAAACTATCGGAGAGAACGACTGAATGACGACTTGCCGTTGCATCCCCCGCGAGCGCACTTCCTCGATTACCTTGCGCGTCAGCACCACGTTGCGCGATCGGCTCGACTCGATCCGGTTCATCGTCTCCACCTTCCTGTCCGGAAGTAGCTGCACACCCCAACGCAGCAGGTCTTCCATCAGTTCGGAATCGTCGTCGCTGTTCTTAATCTCGATGTAGACGCCGATCTTCCCCTTCGCGAAATCGAGCGCCTCGCCTAACATGGGCAGCCGCTCCCCAGCGAACTCCGCCGAGAACCACGCGCCTGCGTCCAGCTTCTGCGCCTCCGCCAGCGTCACCTCCGCCACGTCCCCCACGAAGTCGGTCGTCCGTTCGAGCGTGTCGTCGTGAATCACGATGACGTGTCCGTCGCGCGTCAGCGTGCAGTCCAGCTCGAACCAATCGGCCTTCATCCTGTGCGCGAGGCGGAACGCCGCCATCGTGTTCTCCGGCGCATAGGCCGAAGCGCCCCGGTGGGCAATAACGTCAACGCGGCCCTCCGGCGCACCCGCTATAAACGTCGAACACCCCCCCATGATGAGCACCCCCGTGATTGCCACTACTGCCGCGCGCATGAATCTGTTCCCCAAAGTCTTACTCATCAATCAACACCTGAATCGCACCGTTGTCAACGCGCACCCGGTACCGGCGCAGCCCGTCATTCGGCGGATCGTCCGGACTGAGCGGAAACGACCACGCATGCCACGGACACACGACCCGGCCGTGCTCGATAAATCCTTGGAACAAAGGTCCCGCCGCATGCGGACAACAATTACTCGTCGCGAACACGTCACCGTTCACGTTGAACAACGCGATGCTTTCCTTCTCATGCACAACCGCCAACGATTCGCCCGGCGGAAGATCGCGCGAGTCCGCCAGTGTAATCCAGTTCGGCATTTTCCCTTCCTGAAAAGTGTTGGCCGCATTGAATGTCGAGCGAGGCGGGAAGGTTCGGCGCGGCCTCGACAACGGCAGGATTGCACGCGGCCAGAATTCAGCCGATATGTTATAGCACGCGGATGGCGGGGGCGAGCTTGGAACGTGCTTATATATTGTTTGTATTTTATTGAATATTCAAGTATAATTGAACAATGAAACAAACCGGACGCAAAGGTAAAGACCTCATTCTTCGCGATCTCGCGCAACTCCGCGCGCTGGGCGACCCGTTGCGATATCAGATTCTCGAGCACTTGATCGGCGAGGCAAAGACGGCCAAGCAAGTCGCGCAGGTGCTTGGGACAAAACCAACGCGCCTCTATCACCATTTTGGCGTGCTCGAGCGCGCGGGGATCATTCGCAAGGTGCGCACACGCAAAGTGCGCGGCGCTACCGAGAAGTACTACCAGGCCACGGCGAACCGAATGACCGTCGACCCGAGGCTGCGGAGCGGAGGCGTCGTGCCGGTGCATCCGCTTTACGCCGCCGCGTTTCATTCGACATTGGACGAAATAGACGCGGCCGAACGGTCACTGGCCGGCACGGCGAGACAAACCCCGATTCTTGTGAATCGGTTGCGGATACGGACGACCGCCGCGACTGCGGCGGGCCTGCAAAAGCAACTGGAAGAGTGGATCGCGTCGTGCGAACAAGCGAGCAGCGCGGACGGCGATGCGGAATTCGGAATTACAGTGGCGTTCTACCAAATGCCTGATAGCAGGCCGGAGGAGTCGAAGCAATGAACAAGACGTCTGTAGCAAAAGCATTGATGACCGTACTGGCGGGATTCGGCATAGGCAATGCCGCCGCCGAGAAGGCGCTGCCGGAGGCATGGAGCGCATGGGAGAGCGGCGACATTGCCCGCACCCGCGAACTTGCGGAACAGTCTCTCGGAAATCCCGTCGCTGTTGACGAAGCGCGGCACCTCTTGTTCCTTACGAGCTTCGTCAGCGGAGACTACGAGGTCGCACTCTCGCAGTACAACGCTATTGCGCCGGCATACCCAAGTTTGACCGAGCTCGCCGAAACCGTCCTGGAAGCGTACTTGCATTTGGTTCGAGTCGCGGACGCATTAGAATTCGCCCGTGCCCACGACGAACTCCCGGCCTGGACGGTCCCAGTCCTCGAACGTCACGCCACCAAGCCCCTTCGAGTAGTCTTGGACGAAGTGGCCATCGTTCCGTTCGCGGACCATCCCCTCACGAACTACTTCCCCGCGTTTGCGGCGGAAATCAACGGCCAGGCCGTGACCGCGCACGTCGACACGGGCGGTGCGTTTCTGCACATGGGGCCCGAGCGCGCGAAGGTCCTCGGCATCGAAACGATCAAAGGCGATCTGGCTACCGCGCATCTCAATAACACAAAGGTCGAAATGTCATACGGCGTGGCGGACAAGTTCGTGCTTGGCGACGCGGTGCTCGATAACGTCCCCGTGGCGGTGATGTCGACGCTGTCGGGAAACAGCGACTTCATCGTCTTCGGCACGAATATTCTTGAGCGATTTCTGTCGACGCTGGACTACGCGAACCGCCGGTTGATCTTGTCGCCGCGCGGCAACGAAACCAAGACGGCGGAACACCTTGCCATGCTTCCCGAATCTCAAACGCGAATCCCGTTCTATCTCTGGGGCGACCATTTCATGTTCGCGCGGGGAAGCGCCGGAACGCACGACGAACTCAATTTCTTCGTCGACTCCGGCCTGGTCTCGCTGCACGAGGATTCGAACGGGACTGTCCGGCAGGCGGCGTTCACCACGTCGAAACGGAAACTCGAAACCTGGGGCGTCGAAGGCAAGGAAATGAGCAAGGGATTCGTCGAACTGCGTTTCCCGTTGGCCCTGGGTCCGCTGAAACTAGACGACGCCATCGCGGTGATCGGCCCCGTGGGCGACAACAACTTCGGCGGCGTCCGCATCGACGGCCTCATCAGCCACGGTTTCCTCAGCCGATACTGCTGGACGATCGACTTCGACCGGCGCGAGTACGTTTTCGCCGGCGCGCAATAGCGGGAACCAAGCCGGGCGTTTTCGCTACCGGGCCTCCGTCTGCACCGCCTCCACAACCGCCTTCGGCACGTCTCCACCCTCATTCGGTTCGAGGGGTTGGAGCGACTCGGCGGTCGGGCCGTCCAGCCGAACGAGCATCGGCTCGAGGGGCCGCGCCCACAGCGGAAACGTCACGGCGTCGCCTCGAATCAGCTCCTGTCCGGACTGCTCTTCGCGGTCGACGTGGACCAACAACGGCTCCGGCCGCAAGTTGATGAAATACAAATAGTCCGCGCCCTCGTGCCGCAGATGCCGCGCGCGCACACCCTCAAGGGTGTATCCGTACTCGTTGACTGGCCGCGGTACACCATCGGCGTGGCCAATCGCGAGGGCCGCGTCGAGCGCGTGCAGGTATTCTTTCGACCTCATGGCGTCGTGCACCAGAAACGAGTGGATTCCATACGGCAACACGTCCTTGCGCGACTGCCCATGCTCGTTATACGGGATGGGCCGCGTCGCGCGGATGAGCGCCGCGTCCGTCGAGTCATAAAATGCCTTCAGCGCATTGAACGCATCATCGCGCATTGCCGGAACATCTTCGACTACCACCACATCGAGTCCGTTCAGCTCGCCCCCAATAATTTGGTCCTCGGTCACGAACCGTATCTTCAACCCCGCATACGAACAGCCCTCGTATGCCGCAAGCGCGCTATCGAGAAAAACGCCCCCGTCTTGGTATGTCTTCGCGCTGTCGCTCCACAGGATCCCCAGCCTCGCGGGCGCGCGCTGAAACGCCGCCACCACGTCCATATGCCGGTTCACGTCCAAGTGCGCCGTCGCGAACGCCTCCATCGCCGCGGGATGCGCAAAGAAACTCGGCGGCCCCACCGGTCCCCCTTGCCAAGCGTCGAGCGAAATACCGCTCAACCCCTCGATGGCGCCGTCCCAAACCGCGCTGTACAGATATCGCGCCAACTCCTCGCCGGTCCACCGCGGATCGAGTAGCGGGGTCTTCACAATGTCGATGATCGGTGATTCCGGCGCAATGCTGCGCAGCAGGCAATACACCGCGAGTTCGCTGGGAAAGCCCTTCGCGAATACTTCGTGTTGCACCTTCGGTTCCGTGCGAACCGCCGCGTAACTTCCAAAATCCGCGATGCGCAGGTAATCGACGCCGTGACGGCCCTCCCCCGGGGCGAACAAATCGCCCGCCAACACGACGGCCGCCGGCCGTTCCGGCTTGGCGCTGCGTGCCGCCTCGAACAGCGCCTGGATGTACGTAGTACCCTCGCGCCGCTGAAACGTCTGCAAATCGTATTGATACGGCGCCCGCTCGTAGGCCGGCCAAATGTCCACCTCATCGAAGCTCGCAAACCGGGTTCGCCACGCCCGGTTGAGCACCGTGCGGTCCCCGTAGATTCGCTCGACATCCGCCTGAAACGCGCGTCGCATTGCGTCACCCGCGATAGCGAACTCCGGCGCGATGGCGGATACTACGAAATCCGCCTCCGGGTTGCTCGAAAGAAACGAGCGAACGGCGTCCATTTCCCGTTTGCGCCCGGCATCGTCTATCGAGGTGACCACGTCGGTCGCGCCCTGTAAGCTTCCTCGCACCGCAACCGTCACGAGGTCGTTCGCAGCGCCTGATGGGCGATCCGAATCGACTACTACCATCGACAAGCCGTAACGCTGCGCAATCTCCTGGAGCGATTGCGATTCTTCGCCCGTTGAGAAACCGGCGCCGCTGAGGCCCGCGAGAAAAACGGACCGCCCAAGCGATACCAACATCCCGGACTCGGGCGCGGCGGCGTCAACCTTCGCGGATTCGGAGTCCAGCCCGGCCGGCGCGAACGTAAACCGCGCGCGCACGGACGCCGCGACCGTTTCCGCATGCCGCGTCGCACCATCGAGGCGCAACCAGTCGTCCGGTGCATTTCGCGCCGCCGCAAGATAGTCTTCCGCGATGGCGGCGATCACGTTCGCGCGAAGCGGCGCCGCGGGCAGCCCATTCAAATGCTCGCGCACACCGTGCAGCGCCGCGTCCGCCGCCGTCACGCGTTCCGTAAGCCTCGCTTCGGTCAATTTGTGCGCGTCGACCGTCATCCACGCCGCGTCCGAACCGCGCGACTCCTTCGCCTCCACCCGAATCGAGTAGCGCCCATCGGCGACGCCGGCGATGTCCCACGAAAACGCGCAGGGCGTCATGCCCTTCCCGGCTTCCACCTCGAGCTCGGCGGCGTACGCGGTCCGGCCAGTGTCGTCAATCGCCTCGAACGATACGTCCACGGTGCCGAGCACGTACTCTCCCCACACTTCCGCCTCAAACTCCACCGGCGAATTCAACGAGGCAACGTCGTCGAACCGCACCTTCAACGCGATCCGCGACTCCGGCGACGCATCATCCGCGCGCAGGTACACCCGCGATGTCGCATCAGCGCCAAACGCCGTCGCCCCACCGGCAATCAGCGCGACGAAGAACGCGATCCTCATTCGTCTCATTTGTCCCGTTCGTCCTATTCCCTGCAGCACAAAATGTCCTATGTCCCGGGCTAAAGCAAGTTTCCCCGAACAGCCACACTCCAACACCTACGAAACGAACCACGCCGCGCCCCAGTTGACCGAACCCTAACAATTCCTAGTCAGTATTGGGCCTCGCGAGTTAGAATTGGATCTCATGGACACCGCCCTCGCCAACAACGTCATCCTCGTCACCGGCTCCTCGAGCGGCATCGGCGCATGCACCGCCCGCGCATTCGCCGCCGAGGGCGCGCGCCTTGTTATCCACGGCAACAAGAACATCGACGCCGCCAACGACCTCGCCGCGGAACTCGGCGTCGACGCCCTGGTCGTGCAGGCCGACCTCACGAAGAAGCCGCAGGTCAAGCGCATGTACTCCGAGGTCCTCGAGCGCTTCGGCCAAATCGACGCCGTCGTCTCGAACACAGGGGCTTGGAACTCGAAGCCCGCCCCCATACACGAACTCGGTCTGCGCCGTTGGGAAGAATCGCTCGCGCTCAATCTCACCGCGCACTTCCTCGTCGCCCGCGAATACTTTCGCTACCTCGACGAGCGCCGCCCCGATCAGGCCTCTCTTGTCTTTGTCGGCTCGTCGGCAGCGGTCTTCGGCGAGGCCAACCATGCCGATTACGCCGCCGCCAAATCCGGCGTCGTCTACGGCCTCACTCGCACGCTCAAGAACGAGATCGTCAAACTCGTACCCAAAGGCCGCGTGAATACCGTCAATCCCGGCTGGACCGCCACCAATATCGTCGACAGGGCCCTCGACGATCACGACACCGTAAATCGCATCCTTCAAACCCGCGCCCTGCGCCGAATCGCCCGCCCTGAAGACGTCGCCAACGCAATCGTCTACCTCTCGTCCCCGGCCCTCGCCGCCCACGTCACCGGCGAAACCTGGAACGTCAACGGCGGCATGGAAGGCCGCATCGTTCACTCTCCATCCGAAATCGACCCAGCCGACGCCTAACACGGCTCTTCCACGCGAGAGGTGCCGATCGCTCGGAAACGCGAGTCGTCGGCCGGCGAGGAGATGAAATGGTGGGCGATACTGGACTCGAACCAGTGACCCCTTGCATGTCAAGCAAGTACTCTAACCAACTGAGCTAATCGCCCACGAAGAGGGACACGAAGGATACCAAAGGTCCCGGGGGCAGTCAACGCGCGCACGAAACAAATCGGCCCGCCGCGTTGCGCGCGGCGGGCCGATTGACCAAAACTTTTCCGCGATTAGTCGGTGCTCTTGCTCTCGTCCACCTTGCCGAGTTTCGCCTCGAGAATCTTGTCCGGCTTCGCTTCGGCGTCGCAGATGCTGATCCAGCCGAGCATCATCTCCGCCGTCGTCGGCCCGTCAAACACCACCGACGCGTTCGCATCCGGGTTCGACGGGTTCGCTTCCGAATTGTCGAAGTACATCTCGCAGTCAATCCGCGTCCCCGCCGGAATCAACCGCGGTTCCGGATACTCGTACACCGTCTGCCAGTTAAAGTCGTAACGCGGCACATCGAGGATGACCTCCGTCGTCCCGTCCGGCCAGAACGCCGTGTACTTGGCCGCCTTCCCGCGAAGGTGCATGTGCGGCATCATCGTCAGCAGCAGCGTGTCCTTCTCAAAAACGCGCGACGATCCCACCCGCCAATTCCCCGCATGCGGCGGAATCTGAAACGACGTATTGCCAATGGCGGTCGATGCGACTTCGTGATACACCGGCTTCGTGTGAAACCACACGCCGATCTCCGTCTGGTCCCAAACCGCCGTGCCCGCGCCCGCTTCCTTGTGGTAATGCATCTCGAAATTCACCGTCGTGCCCGGCTCCAGATACGAACCGTAACCCTCCGGCAACGACTTCGGCTGCACGCCCGGCGCATTCCCCGCCAGCGGCCGCGCGATGACATGATGCACCGCTTCGCAGCCCGCGTGAATCTCCGCCGCCCGCACCCAACGCGGTTCCGGCAACATCTCCTTCGTTATCGTGACGGGAATATCGACGTACTCATCGGTGATCTCGTCCTTCACAAGATACGGCTCCGGCAACTTCACGATCATATCCGGCGCGCCGAAATACCAGCCGCTGTCCTGCCATTGAACCGGCGCAGGTGCATCGGCAGCGTTACCCGCCGCGCCGCCCTGGTCCGCCCAATTCGTGATCGTGGCGATTTCATCCTCGCTCAATGTCCGCTCGCCCGCGAACACACCATGAAATTCCTTCGACGCATGCCAAGGCGGCATGTTCCGCGCTTCCACCTGCCGCGCAATTGCCTTCGCCCAGGGCCGCACCTCAGCGTACGAGGTCAGCGCCATCGGCGCGATCATCCCGCTCATGTTTGCGCCCGCGGTCCGATGGCAGGTCTGGCAGTTCTCCTGCAAAATTGGCAACACGTCTTTATAAAACGTGACGCGCCCATTGACGTCCGCCAACGCCGGCAACGCCAATGCGACAGCCAACGCCGCCGCGAGTGTGAATCCAAATCTCTTGCCCATGCTTCTTCGCCTCCGTAATGTTGAGATCACACACTACTCCATCTACGCTCATTCTAACCCAAGAGTCCCAAATCGGCAAGAGGCCCCGCCGAGGGGCTTGGCGAGTTCGTCTGAAGTGCCGTATAGTGCCCGGTTTCGCGGACTGGGAGAGACCGACTATGTGGGGCGCGTCCTGGATTCTCATTGCGTGGTTCGCCTTTGCAACCGGCCCCTCGGCTGCGGCTGACGAGGCGTTTGCGTATTGGCCCGGCGCGGAATACAACAGCCGCGTTCCCACGATCGAATCCGTGCTCGATTGCGCCGTCGGCGAGGACATCTATTCGCACGCGCAGATCGGCGAGTACATGCGCGCACTGGCGGCCGCAGCGCCCGATCGCATGCTCATCGAGGAATACGCGCGCACCTGGGAAGGCCGTGCACTTATCTTCGCCGCCATCGGTTCGCCGGAGAACATCACCGCGCTCAAAGACGGCAGCCTTCCGCTCGATGGGCTCCGCGATTCACGTTCAACGACAGATCGCGAGGCCGAGGAATTAATTCAGCGGCTTCCGGTGAAAGTATGGCTCGGATACGGCGTGCATGGCGACGAGATTTCATCTCCCGACGCCGCCATGTTGACCGCGTACCATCTTCTCGCGTCGACGAACGCTCCCGGCGTCGACGCGATTCTCGAGAACGCAATCGTCTTCATCGACCCCCTCCAGAACCCGGATGGCCGGGAACGTTTTCTCCATAACTTTCGCGAAAACCGTGGTCTCGAAGCGGACCCCTCCGTGTTGGCGGCGGAGCATTTGCAACTCTGGCCGGGCGGCCGAACGAACCACTACTTGTTCGACATGAACCGCGATTGGTTCGCCGTGACGCAACCCGAGACGCGCGGGCGTATCACGGCGATAAAAAAGTATTTGCCGCACGTGAACGTGGACCTTCACGAAATGGATGCCAACTCGACGTACTACTTCTCGCCGCCCGCCGTACCGCACAACCCGTACATAGTGCCGAGCCAAATCAAAGGTCTCGAGCACATTGGCCGGAACAACGCGAAATGGTTCGACAAGTTCGGCTTCGACTACTTCACCCGCGAGGTCTACGACTTCTTCTATCCCGGCTACGGCGATAGCTGGCCCGCCTTCTTCGGCGCGTTGTCGTCGACCTACGAAATGGCGTCGTCCGAGGGCCTCCTGATCGAACGCGACGATGGGTCCATGTTGCGGTTCCGCGATGGCGTGCAACGGCATTTCGTTGCATCGATCTCGACGGCGGAGGCAGCCGCCGCTCGCCGCGGAGGAATCCTGCGAGAGTTTTGGGAATACAACAAGTCCGCCGTCGAGGAAGGACGACGCGGAGACGTTCGTTCGTACCTGTTGCCGCATACTGGCGACATTTCCGCAGTGGATAAGCTCGCACAGATACTGGCCTTCCAAGGCGTCGAAGTCCAGCGAACGCGAAAGGACGCGAAGGAATGCGGCGTTGAACTACCCGCCGGAAGTTACGTGATCGATCTCGCGCAGCCGGCGTATCGCCTCGTGCGTACCCTTCTCGACCCGAATGTCCCCATGACGAAGGACTTCACAGAGGAGCAAGAACGCCGCCGCACGAAGAATCTTCCCGACGAAATGTACGACGTCACTGCGTGGTCGCTGCCGCTGATGTACAACGTCGAGTGCCGACCCTGCGCGCGAGAGGTCAAGGTTGAATCCGAGCCCGTCGCCGGCGAACCCGATGCGGTAGTGCCACGCACAGTTCCCGAGACCGCGGACGCGGTCGCCTTCATCGCGCCTTGGGGAACGAGCGCTGCGGGGAGGTTATTAACCGGCGCGCTCCGCTGGGAATTAACAGTACTGAGTTCGGACAAGAGCTTTACTTTGAACGACAGAGAGTTTCCGCGAGGCTCCTTGATCTTCAAAGTGTCGGACAATTCGAAGAGCCTTCGCGACGAATTGGCGATGCTTGCTAGAGAATCCGGCGCGGAGATTGTCGCGTCGGACACTACCTGGGTCGACAGCGGCGTGAACTTTGGAAGCGACTACGTAGTCCGCATGCGCGCGCCGCGAATCGCGATGGCATGGGGCGCGCCGACGGAGCCAACATCGGCCGGGCAAACGCGGTTTGTGTTGGAGCGGCAATTCGGTTATCCGGTCACGGTAATCCGAACCAAAGACCTCGACACACCCGAGCTCGACCGGTTTCACGTGCTGATTCTTCCCGCGGCCGGGACAGGTACTTACGCTGAGGTGCTGGGAGAAGATGGCGCGGAACGATTGAAGGACTGGGTCGAAGCGGGCGGCGTCCTGATTACACTCGATTCGGCAACCGCTTACGCAGCATTGCCCAATGTAGGTCTCTTAGATATTCACGAGGAGTACCTCGCGAAAGAGGGCGAAGAGAAGAAAGAAGAGAAGAAAGAAGAGAAGAAGGAAGAGGGCGAAGGAAAGGACGCCCAAGTGGAGGGAAAACTACTCAAATCCGAACGCGAGTTTACGTCCGAAATCGAGCCGGAAAAACAGCCCCCGGATTCGTTGGCAGGAGTGCTCGTCCGTGCGCAATCCGATCCGGAGCACTGGCTCACGGCCGGCGTTGCGGAGCGCGTCAACGTCCTGGCCAGGGGACGCCGCATTTTCACGCCGGTTACGCTCGATAAGGGAGTGAACGCTGTGCGGTTCGCCGGGCCGGACGATCTCGTCGCGAGCGGCTACATGTGGGAGGAGAACCGCAAGCAGCTCGCGTTCAAACCCTTCGTGGTCGAACAAAACCACGGACGCGGAATGGTCATCGGATTCACTGCCGATCCCAACGTGCGTGCATACATGGATGGACTGAACGTACTATTTCTCAACTCCGTTTTTCGCGCGGCGGCCCACGCGCGGCCAGTGTTTCGCGATTGAAGCGCCTCGAAGATGCCCTGTGCTACACTCATTTAAAGATGATTTCGAGGTATTTGGGTATGTCTGAATACACGTTCACCGTGGTGTTCGAGGAAGATGAAGACGGGCGAATCGTGGCCCTATGTCCAGCACTTCAGGGGTGTTTCACCGAAGGCTCGACCATGGAAGAAGCGCGCCGGAACATTCGCGAGGCAATCCAGGCGCATATCGAATCGCGATTGAAACACGGCGAACCAATTCAACGCGAGATAGAATCGGAGAGCGTCACACTTGCCGTATGAGCCCGAAGCTTCCGCATTTGAAGCCGAGGGAAGTCGTACGGTTGCTCAAGTTATACGGTTTCGAGAAAGACCATCAGACAGGAAGTCACGCCGTATTCGTGGACGCGAACGAACGTAAGGTGACGGTCCCCATTCATCACGGCAAGACGATTGGTATTGGATTGCTCAGGCGCATTTTGGAAGAGGCGGGCATCGATCCGGACGACGTCAGGCGATGAGGTGATGCCCCTGCGTCAATGAATGGAGCGCAACAAGTGAGTGCAAGCACCATAGTCGTAACCGGCGCAAACTCCGGCATCGGAAAAGCCACTGTCGCGGGTCTAATTCCGACGGGCGCAACCATCATCATGGCCTGTCGCCAACAGGACACCGGCGAAGAAGCCCGCGCGGACCTCGGCCGCAACGCCGACGTTGGCCGCGTCAAAGTCATGCAGGCCGACCTCGGTTCCTTCGCCTCCACGCGCGCTTTCGCCGAGCGATTCGCGGGCGAATATGGCCGCCTCGACGTGCTCGTCAACAACGCCGCGACGGTCCCGCTTGAGCGCACCGTCACGGCCGACGGCCTCGAGGCGCAGTTCCACGTCAACCACCTCGTATACTTCCTGCTTACCCACCTGCTGCTCGACGCGCTGAAGAAGGGCCCGAACGCCCGCATCGTCAACGTTGCCTCGACGGTGCATAAGCAAGGGCGGATCAATTTCGACGACCTGCAGTGCGAGCGCGCGTACAGCAGCCTGCGCCAATATTGCAACACGAAGCTGATGAACATGCACTTCACGTTCGAACTCGCCCGCCGCTTGGAAGGCGCCGGCGTCACCGTCAACTGTCTCCATCCCGGCGGCGTCCGCACCAACCTCGCGCGCCACGCGGGTCCGGTGCTCGCGGTCCTATTCAAGCTGGGCGGCGTGTTGATGCGCAGCCCGGAAGGCGGAGCGAAGACGAGCATCTACCTCGCCGCATCGCCCGACATCGAAGGCGTAACCGGAAAATATTTCGCCAACCGCCGTGAGGCCCACCCGAGCGCGGCGGCGTTGGATCGCGCCACGTCCGAGCGTCTATGGAAATTGTCGTCAGAGATGACGGGTGTCGGTGTGTAGGACCCGCGCGTCCGGGCCAAAGACCTTGTCTACACTAGATATCGAAGACACGCATTTCGTAGCGGGACCGACTTCCGCGTCATGACCTAACGGCCCGTGTAGCGCGACTGAATCAACCGTTCGTTTGCGAACGTGGCTACGAGTTTTGCGCCGCGATCTTCCCAAACATACACCTCCAGCCAAGGCGGCGACGCGGCGGCCAACTTGCCCGCGAGTCCGCCCACTGCCTCAATGCCGGAAAGATCGGCCTCGCCACGGTAGATCAGCGTACCTTCCCGGTGGACGAGAAGCGCGATCTCTTGATAGCGTTGACCATCGCGGATGCGGCCCACGGTCTCAGGATCCAATCGGCACTCGTACTTGGCGTGTAGATAAAGCGACAGGGGCAGCGGGACCGCGACTAACAGGGCCGCGACCGCGAAGGTGAGCAATCCGTAGCGTAACCGGACAAGGCGGTCCCCCTCCGCGAAAGCAACTATGCGCCCTCTTCGGCGGAGTTTCTGAACGAACGCGACCATTCGACCGCCTTTCGAATCCCCTCGTCAAGCATCACCGAAGGGTTGTAACCCAGTATAGCGCGGGCCTTGCCGATATTCGCGACGTAGTGCGTGACCTCTCCCACGCGCGAGGGTTCTACCGTGATGTTCGGCTCGACTCCCAGGGTGTGGCCGATGTATTTCGCCATCGTGACCAGGCTTTGACCATTGCCGTACGCGAGGTTAATCGTGTGATTTACGTCGCCGCCCTTGACCAGAAGTTCGATTCCGCGAACGATGCCGTTGACGCAATCGTCGACGTACGTGAAGTCGAGGACTTTGTTTTCGCCGTATACCGTGATGGGTTCGCGTGCCCCGATCTTGCGGATGAATAAAGGAATTACCCGCTCCATGCGCTCGATGTCATTGTCGTACCTGCCGTACACGTTGCTGAATCGGAACACCAAGTAGCGCAACCCGTAACACTGCGCGTAGGAATAGACAAACGCCTCACCGGCGATTTTGCTGGCGGAGTACGGCGACTCAGTGAAGGCAAAATCCGCGTGCGATTCTTCGGTAATGTAGCGATGGATGTCGCCATAGACCTCGCGCGAACTGCTGAACACAACCGGCAGTCGATGGCGGCGGCAATATTCGAGGACGTTGAAGGTCATCGAGACGTTCTCGAGCGCGCGGTCCGGCTGCTCGACGAGCTCGTGTACTTTCGCATGGGCCGCAAGATGCACCACCACGTCGATTCCGGCCGGATAGCGGGCGTGCCCGATGCCTTCGTCGAAATTCGCGTACGGAACGCTCAAGTCCTGGAGCAGCGTTTCGATTCGATCGGTCCAAGTATTGGGGCGAATGTCCACGCCAAAGACGAAGTGTCCTTCATCGAGCAGCCGCAAACCCAGGTTCGTGCCGATTTGTCCGCTCGAACCAGTAATGAGCACGCGCACGATTTGGCCCCCTCCTTACGACGCGGCAGACGGTACCCAATACGGGCGCGGCGAATCAATCGCGCGGCGACGGCGTCTGCCCGGTCTCCTCGTACGCGCGCAACTGTTCCTCGCTCAGGAGGCGGACATTGTCCGCGGAGCGAAGCCACTGATCACGCGGATCCGTCGAGGACAGTTTCCCGCCGTGCGCTCGAGTTCCCCTGCGCGCGCGCTGCGAGCGGGCGGCGACAAGAAGCACCGGGAGAAGAAGAACGATCGCCAGTAGGAATTTCATCAGCGTGACCGGATCCGGTATCGCGGGGTAGACATGGCCGAGATGATACACGACGAAGCCGGACACTGCTTCGGCGACGTTGCGCGTTTGCAGTCGTGGCGTTGAAGTTCGCAAGCGGGTGGATATCTAAAGTGCTTATGCGATAGCGTAGGGAATCTTCTGTCTCGGCCGCGCGAAACTCACGTTTGTGCGGCGAGACAGGCCTCGTTTCCCATTCGGATCACATCGGCCGTTAGATGAGTGATATCCCTCAGCTTACCCCCGTGCGCGAACAGCATCGGTTCGACGAAGCCGCCCTCGCTCGGTATTTGGACGCGACTCTCGAAGGCGGCGCGGCGGGGCTCTCGGTCTTTCAATTCGAAGGCGGACAGTCGAACCCTACCTTTGAGATTCGCGCCAACGGGCACAAGTATGTGTTGCGCAAGAAGCCGCCCGGGGTCCTTCTGAAGTCGGCCCACGCCGTGGATCGCGAGTACCGCATCATGACCGCGCTATGCGATTCTGGCGTACCCGTGCCCCGGACCTACCTCCTCTGCGAAGACGAATCGGTCATCGGCACCCCCTTCTTCGTCATGGAGAAAGTCGAGGGCCGCGTTCTAAGCGACCCGCTGCTGCCGAACCTCGGCGTCGCCGAGCGCCGTGCCCTATACGACGATTTCCTCCGGATACTTGCCCGCCTGCACGCCATCGACCATGTCGCGGCGGGACTTGAAGATTACGGCCGCGCGGGCGACTTCTACGAACGGCAAATTTCCCGATGGTCGAAGCAGTACCTCGCTTCAAAGGTGACCGAAGAACCTGCGATGAACCACCTCATGCAATGGCTCCCGGTAAACATTCCCGCTTCCGACTCCGTCACCATTGTGCACGGCGACTACCGAATCGGCAATTGCATCGTACACGCCACCGAGCCTCGCGTCAGCGCGGTGCTCGATTGGGAGCTGTCCACCATCGGCCATCCGCTGGCCGACCTTGGCTACTGCTGCATGGGATACCATTTGTTCCCGGAGCAGGTCCCCGAGGGCGCGCCAACGGAACAGGAATTTCTCGATCGCTACTGCGCGCTTGCCGGAAGAGGCCCCATCCAAAACTGGCGTTTCTATATGGTATTCACGCTGTTCCGATCCGCGGCGATTTCGTACGGCGTCTATAAGCGCGGTCTGGACGGTAACGCGAGTTCCGAACACTGGCGCGATTTCGACGTGAAATCGCAAACGACCGCGCTCAAGGCGCAAGAAATTCTCGATAGTCAGAACTGAAAGGGGTCGAAGAAAACATGGCGGTGACCGACAAACTGTTCGAAGGCTTCACGCGCTGGGAAGGCTGCGATCCCTTCGAGGACCACGTCGGCCCTCTTTACTACCGCGACGAACCCGACGGTTCGTGCCGTTGCGCGTTCGTCACGGACGACTACCACATGAACGGCAGCGGCAACATGCACGGCGGCATGTTGATGACCTTCGCCGACTACGCCATGTTTTTCTTCGCGCGCAAACATATTGGCGACGCGCACGCGGTGACGGTGTCGTTCCATGCCGACTTCACTTCGGCTTCGCAAGTTGGCGAATACGTGGAGGCGACGGGCGAAGTCATTCACGAAACTCGCAAGATGCTCTTCGTCCGAGGGCAGATCACGTCGGGTGGGCGGATGTTGCTGAACTTCTCCGGCGTGCTCAAAAAGGTCGCCGCGCGGGGCGAGTAGCGCTATGGCCGCGCCGCGCGTCAGGGAACGTCATTTTCCGATTGGCGCGCGCGTTGACCTTGGTGGACTGGCCGCATCGCCCTACGGAATCCTCGCGGAGCTACGGGAACACGAACCCGTGTCGTGGGTGCCCTCGCTGAATATGTGGTTCGTCACGCGGCGTGATGACGTCATCGATGTCCTGAAAGACACGGACACCTTCACGACCGATTCGCCGGACTCGACCATCCGCGACACCTTCGGACCACAAATGTTAAGCGCCGATGGCGAAACGCAACAACGGTTTCGCGCGCCGTGCAATCCCATGTTCCGCCCCGCTGCCGTGCTCGAAACGTTCGGGCCGGAAATCGAGACGCGCGCGCATGCGCTGATCGAGGGGCTCGACGCGCGAGGCGAGGCGGAACTCCGCACGGAGTTCGCCGGCCGTCTCGCGGTGCAGGTCGTCGCGTTGGCGCTTGGACTGCCCGCCGAGGATGAACTCCGCATCCGCGCCTGGTACAACGATTTCGCCGCCGCGCTCGCAAATTTCGAGTGGCGCTCGGATGTGCGCGAACAAGGCCGGAGGTCGGCGCGGGAATTTTGCGAGTACGCAAGCACACTCGCGGGGATCGTGCCCAATGGTTCGCTGTTGCGCGCAATGGCGAGCGCGAACTCCGGGCTGTCCGAGGATGAAGCGCTCGGCAACGCCCTGATTGTTTTATTCGGCGGCATCGAAACGACGGAGTCGATGATCAGTAACGCGTTGTGGGCGCTATTGACACATCCGGAACAACTACAACAAATTCGAAACGACCTCACGCTGCTTGATAACGCCGTCGAGGAGACGCTCCGCTGGGAACCGGCCGTCCAGACCTGCACGCGCCACGCCACGCGCAGCACGGCGATTCGCGGCGTGCCTGTCGCCGAGGGCGATACCGTGCAATGCATGATCGGCGCGGTCAATCGCGATCCGGATCACTTCGAGTCGCCGGAGGTGTTCGACATCCTCCGCACCAACGCCCGCGACCATTTTGCTTTCGGCTACGGCAAGCACTTCTGCCTTGGCGCGCATCTAGCCAGATTGGAGACACGCGTCGCGCTCAAGAAGATGATGGAGAAATGGCCGTCGATGCGGTTGGACGTGGCGAGATCAACCGCGCCATACGGTTACGAATTCCGCAAACCGAACGGACTCTGGGTGGAGTGGTAAAACTTCGGGCAGGTTCGACGATGCGACCCGCGACTACGTTCCCAAGGATCACCGCCCGGCGTACTGCTTCCGGTAATACTCCAGGTACTCGCCCGTCTTGATCTTCCGCCACCACCATTCGTGGTCCTGGTACCAGCGCACCGTCCGCGCCATGCCGTCGTCCCACGAGGTTTCCGGTTTCCATCCGAGGCCGCGAAGCTTCGACGCGTCAATTGAATAGCGGCGGTCGTGGCCAGGGCGGTCTTGCACGGGCTTGATGAGGTCGTCACCCTTCCCGGTTAGTTCGAGAATCTTGCGCGTGAGCACGATGTTCTCGCGCTCGTTTCCACCCGCTACGTTGTACACCTCGCCCGGTATGCCTCTGCGCAGCGCCGTGTCGATGCCGCTGCAATGATCGTCGACGTACAGCCAGTCGCGCACGTTTTTGCCGTCGCCGTAGAGCGGGAGCGGTTCGTCGTCGATGGCGTTCGTCACGAACAACGGCAACACCTTCTCCGGGTATTGGTAGGGCCCGTAGGTGTTCGAGCCGCGCGTGATGATGACCGGCACGCCGAAGGTATGAAAGTACGCCATGCCCATCTGCTCACCGCCCGCCTTACTCGCCGAGTACGGATTGCGCGGATTGAGCCTGTCCGATTCCTTGAACGACCCTGTCGCGATGCTGCCGTACACCTCGTCCGTCGAAACGTGCAGCACGCGCTTCGTGCCCAATTGCTTCGCAGCCTCGACGATGTTGTACACGCCCCGCACGTCCGTGTCGATGAACTCCGACGCGCCCTGGATGCTGCGGTCGACGTGCGTCTCCGCGGCGAAATTCACAACGGCGTCGCAGCCCTTCATCGCCGCGTGGATCGCCTCGAAATCAGCGATGTCTCCGCGGACGAACGTATGCCGCGATTCATCGACATCGAGCAAATTGTCGAGATTTCCGGCGTAGGTAAGTTTGTCGTAATTTACGATGTGCATGTCCGGATCGCGTCGCAACTGGTACCGTACAAATGCCGAGCCGATAAATCCGGCGCCGCCGGTGACAAGTATTCGTTTCATGTGGATTGGATCCGGGCGGTCCGCCGCTTGACGTAGTGGGCGAGTGCGTCGCGCCACGGCCGCATCGCATGGCGCGTGGCGCGCTCCAATTTCGCGTTCGAGAGCACGGAGTATAACGGACGTTCCGCCTTCGTCGAAAACTCGGCGGACGAGCACGGCTCGACTGGCGTGCGCAATCCCGCGAGTTCAAGAATCGCCAGTGCAAACTCGTATCGGCTGCACGCACCAGCGTTCACTGCGTGATACGTTCCGTACGCGGTCGTCGCCGCGAGTGCCCGCGTCGCCAAAGCAAGGTCCCACGTGTGCGTAGGCGAGCCGACCTCGTCGTCCACGACACGCAATGATGGGCGTTGCGACGCCGCGCGCAGGATTTTCTCGACGAAGTTGTTCCCGCCCGGCCCGTACAACCAGGCGGTTCGCACGATAAAGTGCCGCGCATTCGCCGCGCGGGTCGCGCGCTCGCCCGCTTCCTTTGAACGCGCGTAGACCCCGATTGGATCGACGGCGTCATCCGGCAAATACGGTGTGGTCTTCGTGCCGCCAAACACGTAGTCCGTGCTGTAATAGACGACCGGCGCGCCCGCGCTGGCCGCCAAAATTCCGGCGCCAGTCTCGTTGACCGCGAACGCCTTCGCCTCGTTTCCCTCGGCAGCTTCGACGTCGGTGTACGCAGCGGCGTTGACGATCAGTTCGGGGTTGAACTCGGACACGATTCTTTCGACTGCGGCGCGATCCGCAATGTCTACCGTGTCGACATCGTGGCCCGATACCTCGCCGGCATCCCCGAACACGGTCATCAGGTCACGGCCAAGCTGGCCCTTCGCGCCGAATATGAGCGTCCTCACGCGGTCACTCTTCCGCCGCGCCGAGACGGAAGATGCTTCCCGCGTCGTGCGTAACAATATAAATCTCGCCGTCCGCGCCCTGACCAAACGAAGCGATTCTGGGGAACGTGCCGATTTCCGCGGTCCGGTCCGTGAATTCCGTGGCGGCACCGTCGACCACCCGAAAGGACCAGATGCGCGCGCTCAGATAGTCGGCAAAGAAATAGGTCCCATCGAGGCCGGGCACGGCCGATCCGCGATAGACGTACCCGCCCGTTACGGAGCGCCCGTCGACTCGCGGGTAGGCGTGAATCGGTGGCGTGAAGCCCTCATCGGTCCCACAGGCGCCTCCTCCTCCGCGGCATTCGAAACCCTCCGCGATACTCCATCCGTAGTTCTCGCCGCCGAGGCTCGAGGCGGGCTGAAAATCGATCTCCTCGAAATCGAACTGGCCGACGTCGCCGATGTACAAGTCGCCGGTCGCCGCGTCGAAACTGAAGCGCCAAGGATTGCGCAGACCATATGCCCAGATCGCAGGATCCGCACCCGCAACGCCCACGAACGGGTTGTCCGGCGGAATCGCGAACGGAAACTCCGAGTCAACGTCAATCCGTAGCAGTTTTCCCAACCGCGTTGACAAGTCCTGGCCGTTTTGCGAGGGATCGTTCTGGCCCCCGCCGTCGCCAAACCCTATATATAGGTAGCCGTCGTTCGGGCCGAAGGCGAGTTGGCCGCCGTTGTGGTTCGTCTCCGGCTGGGTCACTCGAAGAATCTCCGTCGCCGAATCCGGATCGGCCAAATTCGGATCGGCCGTTACTTCGTATCGCTCCACGACCGTCACGTCATCGTTGTTGTAGTAAAACACGTAGAAGAAGCCGTTCACGTCGTAGTCCGGGTGAAACGCGATGGAGTACAACCCGATCTCGCCCCCGCCGTCCGACACTTTGTCGCCGATATCAAGAAACGGCGCGGCCAAACGTTCGCCGTTGTCGATGATCCAAATCTGCCCCGTGTTCTGCTCCGTCACGAAAAGCCGCGACGCGTCTCCCGGCGGCGACGTGACGAACGTTGGCCGGTCGAAGCCGTCGGCGATCAACACAGCGTTGACGGGTACGGGTTCTCTGCACCCGGTCGACGCGACGCTCAAAAGCAGGGCCGAATAGAAATAGCTCGCGCGCATTAGACATCGAATCCAGGAAGACTTGAGTGTAGCCCGATAGGCGAGTCCGCCGCCACACCGAGAGGCCCAGCGCGCAGTGTTTTCCTTGCACGGCGCGCCGACCGGGTGCGAGAATATGTCCTTCTCCACTCCAAACCGTCAAAGGAACTATCCCATGTCCGACATACTCGCACGCTGTCCGGCCCTGTTCGTCACCCATGACGACGAGGAAAAAGACGAGAAGGACGATAAGAAGAACGACTATGCCCAATTGATGCTCAAGGCGCGCACGGTCTTGGTAAACGGTCAGGTAGACGCTGAACTGGCCGAAAAGGTGATTTCCCAACTCATCGTGCTCGATCAGCAATCGAAGGACCCCATCAAGGTCATCATCACGTCGCAGGGCGGCCACGTCGATTCCGGCTATGCGATCCACGACGTGATGCGTTTTCTCGAATCGGAGGTGATCACCATCGGGGCGGGCTGGGTCGCGAGTATCGGCGTGCCCATCTTGCTCGGGGCAACGAAAAAGTCGAACCGGTTCTCGCTGCCGAACACGCGCTTCCTCCTTCACCAACCCAGCGGCGGCGCGGGTGGACAAGCCGCGGACATCCGCATCGAGGCGCAGGAAATCATCAAAATCCGCGAGCGGATCAACCGCCTCATCGCACTGGAAACCGGTCAGCCGGTCGAGAAGGTCGAGCGTGACAGCGACCGTAACTTCTGGATGAGCGCGAAAGAGGCGGTGGACTACGGCCTCGTCAGCAAGATCGTGGAACGCGCCGACCAGATGCGTGGGTAACCGCGCGGGTCACGCCTTCGCGAGTAGGCGCTTATACGTTCGCGTGTAGAACGCGTGAATCGTCGTTCGGTGTTCGTCCACGAATTGTCGAAGCGGGACGTGAATCCCAATCCGGGCCGCCAGTTTCAGTTGTTCCTCTTTGTAGCGCGGCAACGAACTTTCCGAGCGCCCGTCCATCATCCGAATCCGGTCCTCGATCGTTCGTAGCGCGATGTAGGCCTCGCGTAAACTCCCCGTCTCCTGATTGCTCATCGTTCCCGCCGCGGCAAGCGCACTCAACGCCTCGACCGCTTCGCGCTTGCGCAGTTCCGCGCGTCCATCCTGGATTTGCAGCAGCCGCAGCGCGAACTCCAACTCCATTATTCCGCCCTCGCCCTTCTTGATGTCGTTCGGACCGGCCTGTGCCGCGAGCCGCTTCCGAATGTCATCGGCATGCTCGAGTTCCGCGCGGCAAAAGGGACGGCCATACGCGCACGCTTCCGCCGCCTCATCGAGCCGGGCCGCGAACCCCTCGTCCGCCGTGACGACGCGCGCTTTGACCAACGCCATCCTCTCCCATTCCTGCCCCTCTTCCGCGTAGTACTCGCGAAAGTGGTCCAGGCTGCACGTCAGCGGGCCTTTGTTACCGTCCGGCCGCAGCCGCGAATCGACGTCGTAGAGTGCACCGTAGATGCTCGTTCCGCTGAGGCGGCGGATAAGTCCCGCCGCGATCATCGCGGTGTACTCGGCCGGTTCCATTTCGCGTTCCGCTGACGCGGGTGCGTCGTACACAAAGACCAAATCGAGATCGCTCCCGTACCCCATCTCCATTCCGCCCATCTTGCCGAGACCGATCACGCCGAACTCGACCTGCATTGCCCCGTAGCGCCCTTCGACCGTGGCGCGGGCGTCGCGTAGCGCTTCGCGTACACAGCAGTCCGCTAGCATGCTGAGCTCGCGGCCCGCTTGAAGCACGTCCGCGCGTCCAAGTAGTTCGCGCACGCCGGTCCTCAGCATCTGGCCGTTTCGCAGGCGATACAACGCCACGGCGTGGTTTGTCGCGCGTTTCAACAAAGCCAACTCTTCGTCGAGCCTCTCGGGAGTGGCTGGCGCCTCGATGGCCTCCGCGTATCCCAGCGTCTCGAACAGCCCCGGCTCGCGGATCATGATCTCCGCAAGAAATCGGCTGTTCGAAATAAGGAGCAGCAGCGTGTCCGCGAGAGAAGGACCGTCTCCGATAATGTCGAACAGAGCGCCCGGCGCGCCGATATTACCGACCAACTGCCCGAGTTGGAGCAGGCCGGCGTCCGCGTCCGCCGTCTTGATCGCGGCGCGAAGGAGCGCCGGCGCTATCTCGCGGAACCGCTGGCGAACGTGCGCCGAATTTGGCCGGCGATCCGATCCGATGCACAGGTCGAGCAGGGTCTCGCGCGCGCCTTCCGCGTCCGCGAACCCCATCGTTCTCAACCGTTCCAACCCCTCGCGGGCTTCGGCGTCTGGAGCGAGCAGTTCGTCCAGCCAGAGATACCCGCCGCCCTTGGCCGCGAAGAATTGCTCGAGGATCGCGCGGTCCTCCTCGGCGTGCTCGCGGTACAGCCGGAAGAACGCCTCGCCGGATTCGTAGCCCAGGCGCCGCGCAAAATCGTCCAGCGCCTCGGGCGATTCCGGCAACACGTGGACCTGTTGCGCGCCTTCGATCTGCAGCCTGTGCTCGACGCGCCGCAGAAACGAATAGTTGCGCGCCAATGTCAACGCTTCGAACGGTTTGAGTAAGCCGTGCCGCCCCAACGCGTCAATCGCGTCCAGCGTGCCTGGCGTCCGCAACTCCTCGATCCGCCCTCCGTTCAAAAGCTGCAAAATCTGCACCGTAAACTCGATATCGCGTATCCCTCCGCGCCCAAGTTTCACCTCCCGGTCGGTTTCTCCGCGCCGCGATACCTCCGCTTCCATTCGCTCCTTGATCCGCCGAATGTCCTCGAGAAGCACGTCGTCGAAATATCGCGGAAACACGAAGGGCCGCGTTTGCTCGAGAAATGATTCGCCGAGGCCCTTGTCACCCGCGATTGCCCGCGCGCGCACCAGCGCTTGGCGCTCCCAGGCTTGACCGTGCGCTTCGAAATACTCCAGCGTCGTCGCCATGCTCGCTGCGAGCGGCGCCATGTGTCCGTGGGGGCGAAGCCGCATGTCGACCCGGTACATCTGTCCTTCCGCCGACTGTTCGGTCAGCGCCCCGATGATCCGTTCGCCGAGCTTCTTGTAGTACTCCGCGTTCGAGACGGATCGCTCGCCGCCGCGGGTCTCGCCCTTCGCCGAATAAACGAAGATCAAATCGATGTCGGAACTGAAGTTCAGTTCCCGGCCGCCGAGCTTCCCCATGCCCAACATCACAAATGCAGATGGAAGGCCCGTTTCGCCTTCGTGCGGTGTTCCGAATCGAGGAGCGAGATCGGCAGTTGCGATTTCGAACGCGGCCTGGGTCAAGGCGTCTGCTAGGTCCGACAGATCGCGCGTGATTGCGCGCGTGTCTTCGTGCCCAAAAATGTCCCGCGCCGCGATCCGAAGCATCTCGCGCCGGTAATACCTCCGCATTACAGCGCATTGGTCTGCGAATCCAGTGTGTTGCTGAAGCTGTTGCCGAAGCTCCGAATACAAATCGGTGCGGATCCAATGCGGGTCGACCGCATGATCGTCCCAAAGTCGCGTGACGTACTCCGGGTTGTTGCTCGCGATGTCCGTCAAGAACCGGCTCTGGTCGAACAAGGTCAGAACGAAGCGCGCGTAACCCGCGTCGTTCGCGATTCTGTTTCGGTGCTCAGCCGCATCGCTCGCGCCGTCTAGGAACCGGTCGAGCCGTACCAGCGCGCGTTCGGGATCGGCGACCCCCGCCAACCCCGACCTCAAATGTTCCGCGAATTCAGGTGAGCACTCCGCCGTGAGCGAATCCAGCAGCGCGCGCGCCGATTTAGTCAATTCCGCCGGCCGGGGCGCGGTCTCAGAGCGCATTGCTCGCTCCGGCGTAGCGTCGCGCGATGTGCGCCGCCGCCTCTTCGATAAACGCCTCGGCGTGCGCGATCGACTCCTCGGCTGTCACACCGTTTCCCGAAAGCGGCTCTGCGTCCGCGAAGCCCATCGCGTCCAATTCCTCTCGGCTCGCCGTGATCTGCCCCGCGATGACCGCCACTGGTATGCCGAGTTCGTTCGCCAATCGCGCCACTCCCGCGGGGACTTTGCCAAACGCGCTCTGTCCGTCGAGCTTTCCTTCTCCGGTGATGACCAGGTCCGCGCCGCGCATGGTCTCCTTCAACCCGGTAAGTTCCGCGATCAACTCGAATCCCGGCTTCAACGAGCCGTGCAGAAACGTCCGTATGCCCGCACCAAGACCACCCGCCGCGCCGCTCCCCGGTGTATCGAGGGCGTCCACTTCAAAGTGCTTCCCCGCTATTCGTCCGAATTGCAGAAGTGCGTGCTCGAGTTCCGCCATCATCTTGGCGTCCGCGCCCTTTTGCGCGCCATACATGAACGAAGCGCCTCGCGGCCCGCACAACCGATTGGTAACGTCGCACGCGCCCACGAACGCGACTTCCCGAATCCGGGGATGGGCGTTCGTCGCGTCGATCCTCGCAAGCCCGTGAAGCGCGAGTCCACCAACGCCGAGTTCGCGCCCGCCGCCATCCAGCAGTCGATATCCCAGCGCCCGCGCCATGCCCGCGCCCGCGTCGTTTGTGGCGCTGCCCCCCAATCCGATGATCACGCGATCTACCCCGCGATCAAGTGCGTGTCGAATGAGGTCGCCCAATCCAAGCGTCGTCGTCGCGCCGGGATTTCGTTTCTCGCGGGGCACGAGCGCCAAACCGCATGCCGCCGCCATCTCAACCAGCGCCGTCCGCCCGCCCTCGAACAATCCATACTCCGCTTCACGTGCTTCACCGAGCGGCCCGCGGCATTGCGCCCGCACGCGCCTACCCTCGATGGCCGACAGCACCGCATCGAGCGTGCCTTCACCCCCATCCGCCATAGGCACGCATACGATTGCTGCCTCCGGCAACACGCCCCGCACGCCCCACGAGATCGCCTGCGCGACAACGCTCGCGGACGCACATTCCTTGAATGAATCGGGCGCGATGACAACTCGCATGAAACACCTGGGCGGTTGGGCGCGGTCAGCCCAGCGCAATGCCGGACTCGTAGATTCTAACGACCAGCCCGTATTTATCCGCAATGTTCGTAGCGAGAAATCGGGATGGTTGGTATACCGGGACTTGTTCGGTTTGGTTTGGACGATCGCCACGCCTAGACATCGTCGAACTCGATTCGAGACAAAAAGTTTCGAAAGCACGGCCTATCCGCTTCCGCAGTAAAATATTGGGAAGAACTGCGGGCGGGATTAGCGAACCACAGGGCGATGGCCCATGCGGCACAAAAATGTCGGTATTCTGTGTCTATGCGCGCCAGATATGAATTTGTTTAGGATAGCAATGACTTGGACCGATTGAGCGACGACCCTAAATGAAACCCTCGGCCAATCGCATGAAAGACTATTACTTCCGCGCTATCTGGCTCGGATTCATTATCCTCGTTCTTTTGGGCAAAGCGCCGAGCCTCTACTTTTTTCTGTCCGATGTAGACTTTGGCATTCGCTTCGGCTTGGCGCGGCAAGTCATGCTCGGAAAAACGCCATTTATCGACCTATGGTATCTGGGGGGGCCCTTATGGGCATACGCCCCCGCTTTGGGACTCTGGGTTGACGATTCACTCATACCAGAGACGCTGATTTGCAGCGTGGGCTACGGGATCTCCCTCTTTCTGATCTCGTTACTCGTCGAGGCTAATCTCCCGTTCGGGCGCGTTCTAAACAGAGTTCTCGGAGTCGCGGCCGGACTGGCCGGCCTTGCCTTCCTGTCTCGATTCGAGAAATGGTACTACTGGTTATGTCCGCTGCTCGTGCTTTTCTGTTTCTTACAGATTGCGACTTCTCCCAACGCGAACGCCGCGCACCGGAAATGGATCGCGTTCGCTGGACTTGCCTCAGGGCTGGGATTTCTATTCCGGTTCGATTTGGGAATTGGCTGCCTGTTCGCTGCCATGACCACCGTGGCACTATATTCGATAAGACCATTTTCTACTGAAACACGCCTTGGGCGGGCAGTCTTAGTTATCATCGGCTTTGTAACCTTGGTCATACCCTGGCTTCTCTTCCTGGGCCTGAAGGGCGGGATTTCGGTTTGGCGCGACTTGGCGGTTGGCTTCTATCAGGGAATACCAGGCCAAGTGGTTGCCATGCACGAACCCTACCCTGCCTTCGATGTTCGCCATCTCTCCGGACACCCTTCGGGGCTTGCAATTTTTCTCGTGGTGGTTCCGGCCACCTACCTATTGGGAATAACGTATGGCCTGCTCGGCGTTCTTAAGCAGCGCGGCGAAAATCAAGCAACACTGCGTTTCCTATTGGCCGCTTGTATCATGGGATTGGCCATGTGGCCCGAAGCTATTCAACGAACAGCGGTCGCAAGTTTTCTCTCGGTGCTTCCGCCATTCGTGCTCACAGGGACGATTCTATGCGGCCAACTCTGGGGACCGGTCGGGCGATTTCGAGGGTCGTCTTTAGAGCGCTACGCAGTCCGCGGTGGAGTCGTCTTGTATTTGATGGTCCTCGCCGTGGCCGGGCGGGCCATTCGCGCTGAAGCCGCTTTCGCTCTCGAACCATTTGGACACAAAATCGTTGAACGATTCAACCTTCTCGCCGGTGGAATTCCGGAGGGAATGGATCACCCGACGGCAAAACTGGTCGAAGGCGTTCATCACAGGACCGGTGAAGGCGATACAGTGCTTTATCTTATCCCGTATAGCGCGGCGCACTCGTTCATACACCGTCCAATATCCGGGAATCTGGATACCCACTTAACGGGACACTACAGTGAACAAGAGTGGAGGGAGCGGAACCTGCGGCTGATTCGGCTTCATCCCCCGGCTCTCGTGATCGCCGAGCGTGGATACGAGAACCTAAGGACCGATCGGGGATTCCGCAAGGGTTTCCCTGAGTTGGATGCCTATGTTCGTGAGAATTACCGAGTAGATAGGCCCTTCACCGAGGATATTGTCTTCTGGACGGTTCTCGTACCCAGGGCGAATACGGAGGACGCGCAATGAGAGACTTCTGAGTTTCATGGCGTCGTCTCCACACGAGAGTCCATTCAACGTAGCGCTGTCGCATTCTATACACAGCGTCTTAAGTAATTGCGCATAGTTTTCGCAAGATTTCATTTGGCTT
>CAYXRK010000045.1:0-28364 GCA_964467615.1 uncultured Nitrospirales bacterium
CCAGGTCGGGCATCCAGCCGTTGTACGGGTCGAGGTCATACGTCACGTGGTTGTAGCCGGAGTGCGCCGCCTCGGCGGACGAGTGCGTGCTGTACGCGGGCGAGGGCCCGAGTATCCGCGCCTCGCGCCGAAGGAAGCCGTAGACCTTGCTGACGGCGTCGCCGAGTCCGTTGAAAAAGAGAATGTCGTCCGCCGTGACCTGTACGCCCCTGCGCTTGTTCACGTTCCCCGCGAGAAACTCGCGCGTGGCCGGCACGCCGGCCGAATCGCAATAGGCCCAGGATTGGGGGTCGTCCGCCAGTTCGCGCACGATGTCGCGAATCCACTTCGGCGGCGCCTCGCCCTTCTGCACCGGATCGCCGATGTTCTCCCACGTGATCGGCTGGCCCAATCGCGCGACCTCGCGGGCGGCGACGACGATCTCGCGAATCTCATACTTCAAACTCGCCGCGCCAACATGGACAATGTTCCTGCGCATGGAAAGGCCTTCCTAAATGTTACCTGTGCGTGACGGCATGCATACTATCCGCGGGAAGCAGTACCTGGCTTCCACGCACAACTCCAACCACACCAAAACGAAAGGAAGTATGATAAGGATTTCGGTGTGGACGGAGCAAAACGGGCTTTCGCGACGCTTTAACTAAATCAAGTTTGTGTGGTGAATTTGCCCTTCCGGATATCAATAACGTCAGACGCGGAATCGCACTGGCGCTGTCTCTCTGCGCGAGAACAACGGTTTCTGGAAGCGTCGATCCGATCTCACCTCGCATTCGAACCAACGAAATCCTCGAGAGCAGTGAAGCGGCTTCGTCCGAACCCGTTCGCAGAGTATGAGTTACGGGCCGGGAATCTCCGTGTCTTGTATACTGTGGAAAGAAATGAAGTTATAGTGCTTCTGGTCGGGCGAAAGGTTGGAAACACGCTCGTCGTCAAAGGAGTAGAATTCCATGGCCATCAAGACGATTCCTCTCAGCCGCCTCGAGACCGACCTGAGAGCGACGCTGAATGAGTGCGCGGATTCCGGTCAGGCAATTGTTGTTGAACTGCCGGATCAACGGCTAATCGCTATCCAGGCGTTGGACGCCACCGAGGACGATTCGCTAACTGACGACCTACTGCAATCCGACCCCGCCTTCCAAGCATTGGTCATCCAATCAAAAGCGGGCCCTCGCAAGCCGTTCATTTGAGCACCCGATTATTAGTCGATTTTCACCCGCTGAATATGAAGCGTTCGCCGCTCAGTCATGCCGAAGTAAACTGGTACGGCGTTACCCATTGGACGTGGTAGAATATTTTGTGTCGCGAGGTCAATCGATGCCAGATCGAATCTTCGTAAATCCAGGTATACATTTCGGGCAACCATGCGTTTCCGGCACTCGAATTCCCGTACAGAACATCCTCGAATTGATCAGGGACGGTACTTCCATTTCCGAAATCGTCCGAGAATATTATCCGGATCTGCAGCCCGAAGACATTCGTGCTTGCGTCGAATTTGCGTAAGCGGTTTTCGCTTCAACTCGACAACGCATACGCCATCACGCAGTCCCCGCTTAGTCCCCAACTTTCCGCGGCCACTCGCGACCATTACGATGCGCTGCCTCCCATCCTCGCCCCCCCAATGATCCTTGGTTCATGGCGGCGCAGCATCCGCAAGCTAAGAATAGTGGTGGCGGCTCCCCCGAACCGCCACCACACTCCGCGGAACCCCCCTCGGAGAAATCCGAGAACGATCCAATATCGCGAACTACACGTCCGCGAACGGATAAACCGAGGCGCTCACTGCTCCGGGTGCGTTACTACGAGTGCTTGCGACCCGATGCGCTACAGAATTTATACCGCGAAATTCGGATTCTGTCAATGCCGGTATCGGCGCCCGCTCCGCGATTGGCCGTTCTACTGGTCCTTCGAGTCCTTGAGCATCCGTCCGAGTTTGTGGGTCGGATCGATGGCTAGAATCTGGTCGGCCACTTCGCGCGCCTTCGCGTGCTGGCCGATCCGTTGCAGGCAGAGGCCCTTCTTGGCAAGCGCGTCCGCGAGCGTGAAATTTTCACCGTAGGCGGAGTAGGCGCGCCCAGGCTTCGCGCGCTGTATCGCCCCGTTGTAATGCTCGAGCGCGGCCGGATAATTCTCGAGCACGAAATGCACTTCGCCGCGCAGGTAGTGCGTTTCGATCTTTTCCGGATCAACGGTCAGAGATTTCTCGAGCAGCGAGTCCGCCTTGCGCAGCGCAGTCTCCGCTTGTTGCAACTGCCCCGCCAATTTCGCGGAGCGGCCAAACAGATACTGTACGCTGAAATTCGCCGGGCCGTTCGCTATCGCGGCCTGCGCTTCGTTCATCGCGGCGACCCAGTCCCCCTCGCTGAAGTACGCCTGCGCAAGGCCCAGTTGCGCCTTCGGGTCGCCCGGTTTCAGCGCGAGCACCTGCAAAAATTGTTTGCGCGCGTCTTCCCCGCGGCCCGCGCCCGCCAGCGCCAAGCCGTAGTCAATCCGCGCGGCAATCAACGTCGGGCGCTTCGTCACGACTTCGCGCAACAACTCGACCGCGCGCTGCGAATTGCCCATGCGCTGGTAACACTTGCCGAGCTGGTGATACGCCGAGGCCATCGTGTGGTCCATCCGGATGGCCTTCTGGAATTGCGCGACCGCGGTCTCGAGGTCGCCTTTCATGCTCGCGGTAACGCCCTCGTCGTAGTAGCTCTCCGCCGTGTCACCGCCAAACGTGGGCATGGCGCTGCTACCGCGATGCCTGCACGGCGCCGAGCGCGCGCCGCGCCTGGTCTTCGCCTACGTCCGTGCGGTGAATGACGTGCCCCATGCGGTCCGCGACGATGAATTTCAATGTTCCCGCGCGCGCTTTCTTGTCGTGTTTCATGGCCGCGAGTGTAGCATCCACCGAAAGCTCCTCCCAAGCGGTGGGCAGGCCGTATGCCCAAATGCACGCCGCCTGCCGGGACACGAAGCTATCGTCTACCAGGCCGAGTTCTCTCGCCAAATGTCCCGCTGCGTTCATGCCGATCGCTATCGCCTCGCCGTGCAAAAATCTCGTGTAATTTGACACCGCCTCGATTGCGTGGCCGAACGTGTGCCCATAGTTCAGGTCCGCGCGCGCGCCGTGCTCGTGCTCGTCCTCCGCCACGACTGCGGCCTTGATCTCGCATGAGCGCACGATCGGGTACTCGAGCGCGTCGAGGTCCTTGCGCAAGATCGCCGCCGAGTTCGACTCCATGTACGCGAACAACTTCTCGTCCGCGATGACGCCGTGCTTGATCACCTCCGCCAAACCCGCGCGCAATTCCCGATCAGGCAACGTGCGGAGGAACGTCGTATCGATCAGCACCGACGAGGGTTGATGAAACGCGCCGATGATGTTCTTACCCAGCGCGTGGTTCACCGCCGTCTTTCCGCCCACACTCGAATCGACTTGCGCGACGATCGTCGTTGGGACCTGAACGAACGGTATGCCCCGCATGAACGCCGCGGCGGCATAACCCGCCGTATCGCCCACCACGCCTCCGCCGAGCGCGACTACGAGGCCGGCGCGATCAAGGCCCGCCTCCAGAAATTGCCCAATGAACGACTCGACCTGCGCGAGCCGCTTGTGCTCCTCACCTGCCGGCATGGCGCACGTAACGCAGCGGCGTCCCGCGCCCCGGATGAGCGCCTCGACACGCGCGCCGTGCAGCGGCGCGACGTTCGTGTCCGTCACCAACGCGATAGTTCCGCGGGCGCCCGATTGCTCGATCAGCGCCGGCAATTCCGCGAGAATACCCTGACCAATCAGAATCGGATAGGAACGCTCGCCGAGTTCGACGTGAATAGTTTTCATTCGCGCTGATTCTACGCCGCGCCGACCTTGACCGACCTGCCCGTTCGCGCGCTTTTTTCCGCGGCAAGCACGATCGCCAGCGACTTCAGGCCGTCTTCCGATGTCACGTACGGCGGCGCATCGCCGAGCACTGCGTCCACGAACTGCCCTCCGGCGTCAATGTCCCACGACCCTTCGTACCGATGCACGCCCGGCGGCACGTCAATCACCCATTCGCCCTCGGCCGCCGACAGGTTCGCCACCAGCGGCTTGCCCGGAATCTCGTTGATCCGCAACGTCCCCTTCGTGCAATGCACAATCGTGTACTCCGCGAACATCCCCTTCGTCGTCCAGGACGCCGTCAGCGTCCCCAGCGCGCCGCTCGCGAACCGCAACGCCGCGACGCAATTGTCCTCCACGTCCGCGCCCTTCTTCTCCAGC
Organism: uncultured Nitrospirales bacterium; assembly: GCA_964467615.1. Lineage (GTDB taxonomy): Bacteria > Hydrogenedentota > Hydrogenedentia > Hydrogenedentales > CAYXRK01. The sequence continues at coordinate 4,247 of CAYXRK010000045.1, forward strand.
GTCGCCGTGAACGCCGCCACCTCCGCCACTTCCTCGCCCGTCAAGAACCTAAGCAAATCCGCCTTGTGAATTCCAAGGTCCGCCATCGCCCCAAACTTCGCCTCTGACGCGCGAAAAAACCACTTCGCCTTCGGGCTCCAATGTTCCGGCCCCTCGTGGCCGAACATGGTCGAAATCAAGAGCGGCTTTCCCAGAATGCCGCTCTTGAGAATTTCCTTCGCCTTGCAGTGCACCGGCTTCAGCCGGTCGCAATGGTTCACCATCAGGAGCTTCTTCGTCACCTGCGCCGCCTGAATCATCCGCTTCGCCTCGGCGATGCTCCCCGCCATCGGCTTCTCGACCAGTACGTGGCAACCCGCCTTCAGCGCCGCGATCGACACGGGAGCATGAAACCGGTTCGGCAGCGCCACGACCACCGCGTCCGGTCGCGCCGTCCGCAGCATGGCCTGATAGTCGCTGAAGATCGCGGCCTTAGGCGCCCGTTCCGCCGCGATGTCCTCCGCCCGCTCGCGCGAAGCATCGCACAACGCCACGATCTCCGCTTTGCCGCAGGTCGCCAAGTCCGGCGCATGGAGCATCTTCGATATCTGCCCGCAACCCACAATTCCGACACGCACCGGTCGTTTCAATGTGCTGCTCCCGTGAAGGCCCTTGGAGAAAATACCATACTACGAACGTACCCGGACTCGGAACAACCGAGCGCACCAACTTCACCATAGGGATGTTCGGAATCGCGCCTTCCATCGGGGCCGAATCAGTCTTTCGGTCCAATGAGGTACGGTGGGCCGTAACTCTTAGGTGAGACGTGCAGCACTATCCCACGCCACGATGCGGGCCGTGGTACGGTCGGTTCCACGTCGGCGAGACGATGAGGCTATTCACGCAGACGTGTGGCGGGAGTTCGGCGAGGTAGCGGACGATGCCGCCAATGTCTTCGGGCTGGAGCATGAATTCGCGCTCGGTTTGCGGCACGGGTTCGGGCCGGCGCTCGAGGATTTCGGTGTTGACCTCGGCCGGCGCAATCGCGCACGCGCGAATGTTGTGGCGTCCTTCTTCCATGTTGATTGTCTCGGTGAGGACGTTGAGCGCGGCTTTCGTGGAGGAGTAAGCCACACCCGCGAGCAAGCTTGGGTAGTGGCCCGCCCAAGACGAGACGGTGATGATGAGGCCGTCGCCTCGTTCGCGCATATGGGGAAGTACGGCGCGGCAACAGTAGAACGCTCCATCCAGGTTTGTGTTCGTCACCGAGCGCCAGGAACTGGGGGACGTATCGCTCCACCGGCGATCGGATTGATTGGTCCCGGCGCTGTAGACAAGGACGCCGATCGGACCGAAGCGATCTCGAATGAGCGAGGCGGACGCGTCGACGGCCCCGCTGTGGGAAACGTCAAGCGGCTCGACGTGAGTTGTGCCGCCGCGCTGCGCGATTTCGGAGGCAACGGCTTCGAGGCGATCAACACGTCGGCCCGAAAGCGCGACCCGCATGCCGGCTTCGGCCAGGGCGATCGCGCATGCGCGGCCAATTCCGGAGCCTGCGCCCGTGACCCAGGCGACGACGTTGGTCATTTCGGGTGGCATGTTTGCGAAGTCGGACCTGCGCGCGATCAGCGCGGAGCGACGGCGGGGATTTCATACCACACGCCGTTGTGGCGGAAGACAATTCGCTCGGCGCGCTCGAACAGTTCAGCGATAAATTCGTCCTGCGAGATCATCGTCTTGGCGTTCTCTCCGTCTCGTTCGATCACGACGGTCTTCTCCCCGTCGTAGCCGATCTCCGTCGATGCACTATCGGTCACGTTGAATTCGCGGCCCGCAAGCACTTGAGGCGAAGTCGCGGCCGATTTGGTCTTCGCGAACAATCGCTGACTGGAGTCGTTCTTTGACTCCGCCGCGTCTTTGCCCCGGGACAATTCATTCCCGGCGCGTTCGTCACTGAAGGAAGTGCCCGGGGCCTCAAGCGCCGGAGTCACGAGTGCCGCCTCCTCTTCTTTCGCGGCTTGGAGGCTTGGCGCTGCGTCGGCGGAAATCATGCCCACCGCGTCCGCTTCCTCAAGCGCGAGGGCTGAGGATTGCGGTCTGTCCGCATCAAACCGATTCGGCTGAGCGACCTCGAACGCCGCGGCGGGAGGCGCTTGGGGCGGGACTGCGGCTTTGGAGTCAAGGTCTTGAAATCCCGGCGCAGCGGCCGCGCCAGAAACGATCGCGTCGTCGAGCGTTGCAGCGCGCTCGAGTTGGGCGGACGAAGCCGCGCCGTTCGCCCTGGGCCGCGAGCTTGTCGAGCGGTCGAAGGGCGGCGCGGCAACACTATCGGATTCGGCGGCGGTCACTTCGACGCCTTCCGCGCGGCCACCTACTGGCGCTTCTTCCGCGGGTGCCGGCCCGGACTGCGCCGGCATCGCTTGCATCCGCACGTCGGCCTCGGGCTGTTTTTCACTGGCAACCTTCACCGCGTCGAAGCGGCCATTCAAGGTGGCGCGCATGACCGCCGATCCGATTCCAACGGCCGCCACGGCCAACACCGTCGCCACCAACGCGACCATGCGCGGGCTTCCCCGGAATCGCCAACGGGGAAAACGGATAAGCCTGGGACGCAACTGCCCCCGAACGCGGTCCTCGAATCGCGAGGGCGCGGACGCCCGCGGAAGCCCTCGATATGCGGCATCCACGCGCTTGAGCGCATCGAGCTCGCGGAGCAAGCCCGATTCGCCCGCAACATAACCCTCGAGCGCTTCGCGGTCCTCGGGCGTCAATTCGCCGTCGAGCAGCGCTGAGAAATCATCGCGGGCTTCTTCTGGGGTCGAATAGTATTTCATTGGAGTGTCCTCACAGGACGGCCCGTTCTTTCAGCCGCCGGTGCAGGATTGTGCGGGCCTGGTTCAACCGCGATTTCACCGTGCCGGGTGGGCACCCCATGACTTCGGCGATCTCCTCGTAGGTCAAATTGTCAAACGTACGCAGGACGAAGGGCATGCGGTAGTGGTCTGGCAGTTCGTCGAGACACTGCTGGAGTGCGGCCTCGGACTCAGCCGCGCTCAACGAGACGTCGGGCGCGGAGTGTGATCGCGCGAGCGACGATCCCCAGCCCGGCGAAGACTCCTCCAGGGCATCCAACGAAGTGGTCTTATTGCGCCCCTTGCGTCCCCGATCGCGGACGTTGTTCTTGGCCAAATTGCACGCGATGCTATAGAGCCACGTGTATACGCGCGAGCCGCCGCGAAATCCGCGTAGGCCGTGATACGCTCGGAGGAATACATCCTGGGCCACCTCCTCCGCGTCCTGATGATTTCCAATGTAGCGGTAAACCACGTTGTACACCCGGTCCTTGTAACGCCGGACGAGTTCCTCGAAGGCGGATGGATCGCCCGCCTGGCACGCCTCGACGAGGTCCAGTTCCGGATTGGGTTCGAGTTCTTTCAGGAGCACTGTATTTTCTCTCGGGGCGCCTACACTTTAGACCCCGTTCGAGGGGAAAAGTTCGCCGGGACCGTTATTGTATATGGGTTGACGCGCTGCGACCCAACCGGGTTGCAATCGGAGCGCGTGTGCGGCGGTTTGCACAGACGGCGGCAGAGTATTACAATAATCCGATTAGTATTATTAGCGGAGCAGGCGGCGGCATGCACATCCAAGACGGAATTCTACCGCTGCCGGTAATCGTGGCGGGAAGTATCGGAGCGGCGGCCGCTGTCGGCGTCGGGCTTGCCCGTATGTCGGAACGCGAAATGGTGAAAGTTGCCGTCTTGTCGTCGTCACTGTTCGTCGCATCGCAAATCCACATCACGTTCGGCGCGGCATCGGTGCATCTTATCTTGAACGGACTCTCCGGCCTGCTGCTCGGTTGGTCGATCTATCCGGCGTTGGCGGTCGCATTGCTGCTCCAGGCGATTCTATTCAGCCATGGTGGGGTATCGACGTTGGGTATCAATGCCTTGGTGACCGGTACACCGGGACTCATTTGTTACTACCTGTTCCGAGGGCCTGTGCAGCGTAGCGAAGGGAAACGACTGTACGCCGTCGGCTTTGTCGCGGGCGCATTGGGGATTCTGCTCGGCGCGCTGATCCAGGCCGCGGTGTTGCTGTCGGCGGGACAATCGTTCGTGGCCGTAGCGGGCGCGGCGCTCTTGGCGCATATACCTATCATGATCGCGGAGGGGTTCATATGTGGATCGGCTGTGGGGTTTCTACGGCGCGTTCGACCCGAGACGCTTGCCACCGGCCGGCTCACGCGAGAAGCGGCATGATGTGGCGCCGCGTTTTCACGGCGTTACTATTCGTGCTGATTGCGCGAGCGTCGTTCGGGCACGGCTTGACGATCTTCGCGTCAATCGAAAATGGCGCGCTCGTCGGCCGCGTTTCGTACGACGATGACGACGAAGCGGCCGAAGGCGTCCGTATCGTGGCGAAGGGGCCCTCGGACGAGTCGCTCGGAGAAGCCAAGACGGACGAACATGGCCGCTTCCGACTCGTGCCGGCCGCGGCGATAATGCATACACTTATAGCAGACGACGGCGCTGGCCATCGCGCGGAATTCAAGGTCGACGTCACCCCGGACGTCTTGACACCACCGCGACAGAACGCCACGCCACCGGATCAGGACCTCGCGCGCGAAGTGCGTCTCATGCGCGAAGACCTGGATGCGTTCAAGCGGCGCGCGCAACTCCGCGATATCGCCGGCGGCATCGGATACGTCGTCGGCGTCGCGGGTCTGTTCGCGCTAATCAAGGCCCGGCGGCCGCTCCCCAACGGCGATGCTGCTCGATAACGCCTCGGCCTATCAGGGGCCGATTCAGCGCATCGATCCCCGCGTGCGAATTGTCGCGGCCGGCCTTTGTTCGATCTATCCGCTGCTGCTCACGCATGTCGACGTCCTGTACACGGCCGTCGCGCTCGGGTTCTGCTTGGTAGTCGCCGCGCAATTGCCCGATTTCGGGTTGTTGAAACAACTATTTGTCGTGAATCTTTTCTTGCTGATGCTGATCGCGCTCATGCCCTGGAGCGTGCCGGGCGAAGCGCTCATCCATCTTGGCGCTCTCTCGTTCACGCGCGAGGGCCTGCATCAAGCGTGGCTCATCACGCTGCGCGCGAACGCCATCGTGTTGTCGCTCACCGCGCTACTGGGGACCATCGAGCCGATCGTGTTCGGCGCGGCCCTCGAGCGACTGTGGCTGCCGAAGCGGTTGGTAAATCTCTTCTACCTGACCGTGCGCTACATCGCGGTCCTCGAGGACGAATACAAAATGCTGGGCCGCGCAATTAAGGTCCGCTGTTTCGATCCGAAACTGGACCGCCACTCGCTGCGCAGCTTCGGCCACCTGATCGGCATGCTCCTCGTGCGCGCGCTGGATCGTTCCGAGCGCATTCACGCCGCGATGCGCTGCCGTGGATTCTCCGGCGTATGGCGGCATTTCCACACGTTTCGGCTGCGCATGACAGACGTCGCGTTTGCCGGGGGCGTAGCGATAGCCGTGGCTGCGTTGTGTTGGGTGGACCGGACATGAGCGCGCCGCGGCTCGTACTAGACGACGTGCGGTTTGGCTACGAAGCGGCGCATACGGTGTTGGACGGCGTTTCCCTGACGCTCATGCCGGGCGAGCGCCTGTGCATCACCGGCCCGAACGGCGGCGGCAAATCGACGCTGCTCCAATTGATCGTCGGCCTCATCACGCCTGCTTCCGGCGCTGTCGCGATTCTCGGACGCGATTGCGCGGGCGAGACGGACTTTGTATGGGCGCGGCGGCACGTGGGGCTTGTCTTTCAGGACTGCGATGCGCAGCTCTTTTGCCCGACGGTGTTTGACGACGTTGCGTTCGGCCCGCTGAATCTCGGCATGACCAAGGACCAGGCGGTCGAAGTTACGGAGCGGACCCTGGAGGAACTCGGGCTATCGGGATTGCGCGACAAGGTGACGTATCGATTGTCGTACGGTCAGAAGCGGTTGGTTGCCCTGGCCACGGTTCTAGCGATGCGCCCCGAAATCATTCTGCTCGACGAGCCCACCACCGGCCTGGACGCGCGCCACGAGGATCGACTGGCCGAAATTCTCCTGGCCCGGCCCGAGGAAATGATCATCGTCACTCACAACCGGCCATTTCTCGAACGCGTCGCAACCCGCGCATGCCGGCTCGAAGGCGGGACGCTGCACGATATCGCCGTGTTTTCGGGCGCGGTGTAGTCGCGGATCGCGAAGTATTTCCTACTCTTTTTCCGATTCCAGCGACTCTTCGATCAACTTCACCAGCGGCGGCAGGTCGTTGACGATGGTGTCCCATAACACTTCAACTTTGACGGTGTCGTAACCGTGGATGATCTTGTTCCGCATATTGACCATCCCTCGCCACGGAATGTTCGGCAATGTATCGCGAGTGGGACGAGAAACACGAGTCGCCGTTTCGCCAACGATCTCGACCAAGTGCAAGAGCGCCAGTTGCAAAACTCTCGCTTCTCTCAACTGAGCAGTTGAGAGGTCGCCCAACAGAGTTATTGCCTCGCGAGCATGTTCCAGCATGTGCCGAAGATAGACGGCATCGTCATGCCGCGTCATAAATGGTCTCTGCTCCGGCAAGGACCTCGTCGCGGAAGTGGCGGCCGAGCATGTCCGGCATGTTCACGTCTGCGCGATGACCCAAGAGATCGGACAGCTCCGCCTCGATCGTACCGAGCCGTATCAGCCCAACGTGTTCACCAGGCTTGAATTCGACTAGGACGTCCACGTCGCTGTCCGGCGCAAAATCTTCCCTCAAGACGGAACCAAACAGCGCCAGCTTTCGTATCGCGTGGCGAACGCAGAATTCGCGCAGGTCGTCGTATGGAATATCGAGTGATGGGGCCTTCATACATGGATTTCCTCAGATCGATATGCGGTCGAGATCACGGTTCGGTCTTTGCCGCCGCCGCAGCTTCCTTGGCCTGGTCAATACCGGCACGCAGTGTTTTCCCGACGGTCCGATCCATCCACGCGACCACCAACAAACCCGGCATGGGAACAAGCGTAAGCCCGCACGCGCCGAACCACATTTGCCACGGGTGGCCCATTGATTGAAGCACCTGGACGAAGCGCAGCAAAAAAAACGCGAGGCCCGTCGCCCCGACGAGGACCGTGCCCACGATAAGCGGCACCGACGCCATGAGCACGTCGCCTTTGAGGAACACGCTCGACCACGAGAGAAAGTAGACGAAATACGCGATGACGTATTGGCCGCGACGGACGTTGATCCGGCGCACGTCGTCCACCGAAAGGCTCAAGTATTCCTGGATGGGATTCAGGGCCTGATCGATGGCTTCGCCGATGGTCTGATCTTTGGGGTGATTGACTGCCATGAGCGTCTCGCCGCGTTGCGCGGGCCGAATTCAAAGTGCAGGATAGCATTAACCAATGGGCGCAGGCATGCCGCAAACGAACCCCTGGAAGACCTTATCATCGCGCATCGCGTACTCGAATCCGTGGATGTCGGTACGCGAGGACGAAGTGATCCGCCCGGACGGCAACCCCGGCATCTACGGCGTCATCGAGACTCGCATCGCCACGGGCGTCGTCGCGCTGACACCGGACGGCGAGGTCTACCTCATCGGCCAGTATCGCTACACGACGGACACCTATTCCTGGGAGGTCGTCGAGGGCGGATCGGACGAAGGGGAGACCGCCATCGACGCCGCGAAGCGGGAGTTGCAGGAAGAGGCGGGGCTGGTAGCCGAGCGCTGGACGCAACTCGGCGGAGAAGTCCACATCAGCAATTGCATTTCCTCGGAGGTCGGCTTCATTTTTCTGGCCGAGAGGCTGACCGAAGTTCCCGCCTCGCCCGACGGCACCGAATTGCTCGAGGTGCGTCGCATGCCGCTGCGCGACGCGATCGCGATGGCCGATTCGGGCGAGATGACCGACGCGTTGAGTATCATCGCGTTGTACCGCGCCGAGCGTTTCTTGGCGAAGCGAGTGGAGTAGGACATTCAAGGAGATCATGAAGCGATGGCGAAGACTCTTGCGGTGGTTGCGTTACTGATGAGTGCGGCGACGGCCCAGACCAGCACATATTGGCTCGAAAACCGAAGCGCTGGGCCAAACGCGTTGACCATCGAGAACCCGGAAACCTACACCGTTTGGGCTTGGGCCAAAAGCGACGAGCAGGCCGTCGTCACAATTGGCAATACGAAACTGCAAGGGAAATTCGATGGCCAACCGCGCGGACGCAAGCCGTGGGAATGGTTTCGCATGGGCGAGGTAAAGCTGGACAAGGCGACCGTCGATGTCACGATGAGCGAGAACGTGGCCGAGATCGCCGTAATGCGATCCAAAGAAGATAATCCGGTCAACTATAGTCGTCGCGTCCTCGACGAACCCATGGCCATGCACGACCATCGCGTGACCGAGGAGCGGCACACGGACACGGTATTCACATTGCCGCAGTTCCAGAGCCTAGCGCAATGGGAGGCGCTTGCGGAAAAACTCCGGCGGCGGATTCTGATCTCGTCGGGCCTGTGGCCGATGCCCGAGCGCACGCCGCTGAACGCGCAAGTCTTCGACCGCGTCGAAGGCGACGGCTTCACCGTCGAGAAGGTGTACTTCGAGGCGCGGCCCGGCTTCTACGCAACGGGAAACTTGTATCGGCCCCTCGGCGACGGCCCCTTCCCCGCGATCCTGAATCCGCACGGGCATTGGGAGCACGGCCGCCTGGAGAACACGGAGACCTGTTCGGTCCCGGCACGCTGCATCACGTTTGCGCGCATGGGCATCGTCGCGTTTGCTATTGACATGGTGGGCTACAACGACAGCCTCCAACTCGAACACAAATGGATGGACGCGAGAGAGAAACTGTGGGGCGTGCATCCGTTCGCGGCGCAACTGTGGTCGAACATCCGCGCGGTGGATTTTCTGCAATCCCTGCCGGAAGTCGACCCCGAGCGCATCGGCTGCACCGGCGCGTCCGGCGGCGGCACGCAGACCTTCGCGCTCATGGCAATCGACCCGCGCATCAAGGCCGCCGCGCCGGTCAACATGATTTCTTCCACGATGCAGGGCGGATGCGTCTGTGAGAACGCGCCCATCATTCGGCTCGAAAACTCGAACATGGAAATCGGCGCGCTGATGGCGCCGAGGCCGCTGTGCATGATTTCGACGAGCGGCGATTGGACCGCCGAAACACCGCGCACGGAATTCCCAGCGGTACGAAGCATTTACCAACTCTACGGAGCGACGGACCGGATCGAGGACCATCACTTCAACTACGGCCACAACTACAACTTCGACAGCCGCCAACCGGTCTACCACTTCTTCGCGAAGCATCTGCTGAAAGACGGGAGCAAATTCTCCGGCGAAAGACCGATAGAGCAGCCTGGGTTGCTTGATACCGTCGCAAAGCTGCCGAATCTTCGCGTCTTTCCCGACGACAAGTTACCCATGGGCGCGCAGTCCGCGGATGACGTCATTACGTCCTGGATCGAATCGAACCGCGCGAAGTGGGAAGCGGAACTGCCCAAGTCGAGCGCCGATGTTCCGGCGTTCAAACTCAAACACGGACACATCCTGACAAATGTCCTAGGCGTCGAGTGGCCTGATGCGAAGGATATTCGCGTGGAGCGGACTGGCGTGGAAGCGAGGGTGGTGGAGATAAAAAGGTATATCGACAAGTTTTCGTGGGCGCCTACCAAGATGCCTCTTGTCATCGAACGTCTGGTGCTCTCTCGGACGAACGTGGGGGACGCGGTACCGGCGCTGCTCTATCGGGGAGAGAACAATTCGACGAAGCCGCAGGCAGTGACGGTCTACGTGATCCAAGGTGGGGTTGCGGCGATGCCAAGTTTCGGAGACATGGACAGAGGGGCGGCGAATCGCGGACGCGCGGTGCTGATCATCGACCCCTTCGTTACGGGCGAGCATCACTCGCCGTTCGAGGAATCGTCGAATGCGGTGAAGGGCGTGTTTCACGACACGTTTAACGTGACGGATTTCGGGAACTGCGTCCAGGACGTGTTGACGGCGCTGGCGTTTATCCGTTCCCGTCGCGACCTAACGGACGACGTCGAGATATTCGGGATCGGGGACGGCGGCATGTGGGGAATGTTCGCGGCTGCAATAGACGGCGGGGTCGATTTTGTTTACGCGGACATGGATGGCAAGAATCTCGACGACGATGCGACGTGGACCGAGAAGTTATACGCGCCGTGCATTCGGGCGGTGGGGGACGTCAGGACGGCGGCGGCGCTGCTGTGGCCAACGAAACTAGGAATTGGCAACCTTCGACAGGGACCCTTGAAGGACGCGATCAAGCGGATCTACACCGATTCCGAGACAGGTGACACGCCGGGATTGGACTTCGACGAACGCTAGTGACGCGCGAGCATCCGAGAGGACCACTTCACCTGGCGAGGCAAATGCTTCTTTCCATAGTTGACGACTGGGCGTTTTTCACGCTGCTGGATGGCGTATCCCAAACATGCCGTGCAGCGCCAAGGGCGGCCGGCCTGCGACTGACAAACGCAACGCGGTGCGCGGCATCTTCCGGATTCTCGACAACGGGGCAAAATGGAAAGACCTCCCCAATGAGTTTGGATCCAAAAGCGCCGTGCATCGCTGGTTTAAAAAGTGGGTCGGCGATGGAGTTTTTGAAGCCATCATGCGCGACGGCTCGTTGAGGAGCGCGGTGAGTACCGGCTTTACGAATGCTTTATCGACGGAACATTTCGCCAGGCGCGTGGCGGCGGCGATGGCGGCGGATGCACGAGAGTCGGAAGAGGCGTGAAAATAATGGTGCTTGTTGACGCTCGAGGCCTTCCTGTCGCGGTTGACACGATGTCCGCGGGGCCCCACGAATGCAAGATCGTGCAAGGCCTGTTCGACTTCACGCTGACCGAAGAGACGCCTGAACGCGTCATCGGTAACACAGCGTATGACAGCGATCACCTGGACGAAGAAATGGCGGCGAGGGGCGGCGAAATGATTGCACCGCACCGAAGCAACCGCAGGATCGAGAACGTGACGCAAGACGCAAGACCGCTTCGCCGCTACGCACGGCGATGGAGCGTCGAACGCACGATTGGCTGGTTCCAAAACTTTCGACGCCTGTGCATCCGCTGGGAAAAATCTACCCAACACTTCCAAGGATATCTTCATCTCGGATGTGCCATCTTGTTACTCAAACAGGTTTTGGGATAGCGTCTAGTGTACATTGATGAGTAAAGGGCGATATTTCGTCAGAGTGGTCCTCGAACGTGACACGATTCTTGAGCGCGTTGTATTGGGCGGGCGGAATTCTGGCGTTCACCGGATTCCTCGTGGGGCCGGCGGTCGCGTGGTTCGAATTGGCGCCGCCGGCCGCGGGGTTTCTCATATATGGACTGGCGAGCTTTATCGCCGTTCCGGTCGCGCTCGCGGGGATCGTCGTGACGATTCGGGGAAGCGCTCGCTCGCGGTCCGTGCCGTTGCTGCTCGCGGTCGCGCCCGCTGCGGTGCTCGTCAACGGGATAGTCAAGGGCGCGGGCCATCCGCCGATCAACGACATCTCGACCGAACTAGTGGATCCGCCTCAGTTCGAGCACGCACGAACGCTCCCGGAGAATGAAGGACGGGACATGATGTTTCCGAAGGAGTTCGCCGATGTCATTCGCGAGTCGTATCCCGAGGTGCAGCGTCTGGCGCTCAAGCGGCCGACGGAAGAAGTATTCGCCGACGCCATGAATAAGGCCAACGAACTTGGTTGGAAGATCACGGCCACGCGCGTGAACGCGTCGTCGAGCGTCTTCGAGGCGTACGAGGTCTCTCGCTTGTTCAAATTTCGCGACGATATTGTCGTGCGCGTGACGGGGGCGGAAGGCGGGAGCGTTGTCGACGTGCGGTCCAAGTCGCGCGATGGCAAGGGCGATCTCGGTGCGAACGCGGCGCGCATCAAACGATTTCTGGATATGGTGACTCCGCCCTCCGCCAAGATTGACGCGAAGTCAGAGAATTAGCTGCGGACCACGGACATTGCCCGCGTCTTCCATGTTCCCTATCCTCATTCTGTCGATTCTGGTGTTCGCCGTGGTCATGGCGGCGATGGCCATCGGCGTGATTTTTCAGGGGAAGTGCATTCGCGGACACTGCGGCGGCGAAGAGATCATCGGCCCCGATGGCGGGCTACTAAACTGCGAGACATGCCCGGTGCGCGAGGGGCGAGGTGGAGATTCCGTTGGCACCTCGCTTTAGACGCGCCTTGAATCGCGTGGCGTGCGCCTGTAGCTTAACTAACTTCACGATTGCGCAAGGGACCTGATCTATGGCCGATATAAATGAAATGCTTGTTGCCGTCATCATGGGCAGCAAGAGCGACTGGGAGGCGATGAAGGCCGCGTCCGAGGTACTGACGGAATTCGGCGTGCCGCATGAATGCCGCGTGTTGTCTGCGCACCGCACGCCGGACGAACTGACCGCGTTTCTCGCCGAGGCCGAAACGCGCGGCTGCGAAGTGTTCATCGGCGCCGCGGGCGGCGCGGCGCACCTTCCCGGTGTGATTGCTTCAAAGACGGTGCGACCGGTGTTGGGCGTGCCGATGACGAGTGCGCTGAACGGCCTGGATTCGCTGCTTGCGATCTCGCAAATGCCGGGAGGCATTCCGGTGGGCACGCTTGCCATCGGGAAAGCGGGCGCGACGAATGCCGCGCTGCTCGCCGTTGCGATTCTCGGCGGTTCGAGGCCGGAGTTGCTCGACAAGCTTCGCGAACATCGGAAGAAAAACGCGGACAATATCCTCGGCGAATCGTTGCCCAGCGGCGGGCCGATCGGATTTAAGCGGTAGATCTGCCATGCCCCCCGGCCGGGAGGCGCGGAAACAACGAATGGACGCAGAAGAACACGAATCGAGCCACGGGGATCCTAATCGAAGATTTGTTGAAGCCGAGTATTCTGAAACTTTCCGGCCAATCCTCGTATTGCTGACGAACGGTCCGGAGGTACTTGCCGGACTTGGGGCGCTTTGCTAAAATTCTTGACAGTAACACGTAAACTAATGGGGGAACTGGGCGATGCGGAAGTCTACCTTCGGGGTGCTTTGCCTTTTGACTGCGCTTTTGGCGGGATGTGCGCAGGGCCACGTGGTCATCCAAGATACGTTTGGCAAGAGGGTGGCCGACGGTTGGACGACACCGCTCGACGCGCTGGGAATCGACGGGACGCCTGCGTCGCTGTCGGAACACCATAACTACCGAGTGCGGCAGGTGTCCAGCTATGACAGGACGGGCGGCGAGCAGGACGACCGCTACGCGCAGGACAAGTTTGACGGGGGGCTGGTGCTGGCGGACATCGTGGGGCCTGGGGCGGTGTTGCGGATTTGGACGCGTAATCCGTGGGGCACGTTGATGATTTTTGTGGACGACATGGAGCACCCGCTGCTGACCGTGCCGTTCCGCGATTTGTTTGCGGGCGACCTCGAATTGTTCAGTCCGGGCTTTAATCTTTTCTCGCCTCCATTTACGGGCGAGGGGAACGGCGGTTATTTCTGTTATGTGCCGATTCCGTTCGAGGAACGTTGCCGGATTTTGGTGATGGGTGATGAAGATGTGTTGGCCTATCAGGTGACGTATGCAGAGTTTCCTCCGGGCGCGCCGATTCGGTCATTCGAACTATCCTTGGGTCACGACGATGTGGAATATTTTCGCCGTTGGCGGGACCATTGGAGCGACTACAGCGTCAAGAAGCATGATTTGAAGACGGAACGCTTGCAGCAATCGTCGCGGGTCCTGGCTCCGCAGAACAACCAGCAGATACTTCGGTTGACGGGACCGGGGACGATCACGGAGGTCGAGATGTCGATCGATTCCGTGGATCCGGACTTCCTGCGCAAGACTTGGCTAGCAATCTACTTTGACGGACAAACGAGCCCCGGCGTTTTGGCGCCGGTGGGCGACCTGTTTGGACGCACGTCGACCTCGGGATCGAGTTTCGAGAGCGTGGCGACGGGCAATGCGGACGGTCGCATGTATCTGCGCTATCCGATGCCGTTCCAGTCTTCGGCGGTGGCCCGGATCATCAATACGAGCGATCAGGCGGCGGATTTCACGTACTCGTTTATATGGCGCGAGGGCCCGGTGGACGACACGAATTATTTCTTCGCGCGCTTCAATAGCGGCATCGGCGCGGCGGGCCAACCTTACCGGGTGTTAGCAGCAAACGGCGCAGGGGCGTTCGCCGGGGCGGTCGTTGCGGGCAATGGAAAAGGCCCGTTGGCGTTCCTCGAGGGAGATGACATGCTGACGGTGGACGGGGAGCCGGCGGCGAACTTCCACGGCACGGGGATCGACGATTATTTCAATGCCGGGTGGCACTTCGCGACAGGCCCGTCTTCGTCGCCGACGCATGGGTGTTCGGTAAAGGTGGCGGCAAATGAGTCGTCGTTTTCCGCGTACCGGAACAACGTGACGGACATTGTGCCTTTTACGTCGTCGTTCGCATTTGACTTGGAGGCCGGCGCCGACGTGGAGTACACGAGTGTGGCCTATTGGTATCAGGCGGAGAAGTCGCCGGAGCTTTGGCGCATTCTCGCAGTGGAAGCTATGGAGGGCGAATTGCAGCCGGTCACGCAATGAGCGTGGCTGGCGCCTGGCAACCGTAAACGCAGAACGTGTCATCTGCGTTACCTTCCGTGAAAGCGGCCGCGCGAGACGGGCATGGGGCGCGTGATCGCCGGAGGGGAATTCGAGGAGGCGCGCAATCCGTGTATGCACTCGTACGTTTCGCCGCGCTCGCACTCAGCGGCGGCGTTTTTTTGTTAAGTGGCTGCGCATCCAGCGGCTCGCACAAGTTTGAACCGGTCCCGGTCGGGAAGATTGGATCGCGAGACATCGAGCCGGTGCAGCCGCGCGGCACCGAAGATCTTCTGAGGGCCGCGAACGAGCACTTCGACGCGGCGAACTTGGCGCAGTCCCAGAACGACTACGAGGGCGCGCTTCGGCACTACACGCTTATGCTGGAGTTGCTGATCGAAGCGGATCTTGATCCGACGGTCTACTACCAACTTCGAAGTGAACTGGCGCGCATCTTGGACAAGTCGGCAGTCGACGCCGAGAGTCTCCCGAGAATAATCCCGCCGCGCGAGTGGGTGAATGACACGCTGCCGTTGGCCGCGAGATCGGAATTGGAATGGCCCAATCCGTTGAACCAACGGGTATTGGACGAGATTGCGCAGATTCAGGGGTCGTACCCAAAGTCGTTCCAGCGGGGATTGGATCGGGCACCGAAGTATTTGCCGTATATCGTGCAGGAATTCCGCAAAGCGGGGCTTCCGGTGGATCTGGCATGGCTGGCGATGGTGGAGAGTCAGTTCACGCCGAAGATCGATTCGCGGGCGGACGCCGGGGGGATGTGGCAATTTATGCGGGGCACGGGCCGCCGCTATGAGCTCGAGATCGACAACTATGTGGACGAGCGGTACGACTGGAAGCGATCGACGGCGGCCGCGGTCCGGTACCTAACGGAATTGTACGAGATGTTTGACAAGAGTTGGCCGCTGGCGATCTCGGCGTACAACAAGGGCGAATACGGTATGGAGAAGGCGGTGGCCGCGAACGGCGGCACGCGGAATCTTTGGCAGTTGATAGAGTCGCCCGCGCCGGGCAGCGAATTGCCCGTCGAAACGCAGAAGTTTTATCCGAAGCTTTTGGCTTCGATAGTCGTCGCGAAGAACCCGGAGCAGTTTGGGTTTCGGCGCGATCCGCAACCGGGGGACAACACCGCATCGATTGAAGTGAGTGGTGCTGTATCGCTGGCGGCGTTGGAGAAGACGGCGGGCTATCCTCGCGACACACTGAAACACCTGAATCCGCAACTCTTGCGTGGAGCTACACCTTCCGGGCGGACGAGCCGGATTTGGGTACCGGCGGGCGACGAGGTCCGTGTGGCGTCGGCGTTGACCGAGGCGCCGAAGGTGCGGCAAGCGACGCACGTGGTGCGGCGGGGTGAGACGCCTTCCGCGATCGCGGCCCGTTACGCGGTGGACGTCGACGAATTGATTCAAACGAATGACATCAAGAACGCGAACAGCCTGCGCGTCGGGCAACGGTTGGAGATTCCGGGCGGGGGGACGTTGCCGGAACCTGAGCTTGAGGCCGGAAGCGCCGCGGCGGGCGAGAGCGTGGCGATGGCCAAAGCGGCGAAGCCGAGCAAGACGTACATGGTGCGGCGTGGCGATTCGTTGTCGAGCATTGCGGCGCGCCAATCGGCGAGTGTTAGCGATTTGCAGAAGTGGAACGGCATGGGACGCAGCACACAAATTCATGCGGGCCAAAAACTGCGTGTCGGCCCATCGGAAGGCGCCGCGGATCGCGCACCCGAAGGCGAGCCAGTGATCCATGTAGTACAGAGTGGGGAGGCGCCGAGCTCGATTGCGGGAAAATATGGAGTGGCTGTTGACGACTTTCTGCATTGGAACAATCTTTCGGTGCGATCGGTCATCCGAGTTGGGCAGAAATTGAAAGTCTATAGGACCGCGCCAGCGCCCGCCCCGGGCACAACGGAACCGGTGCAGGTAGCGGAGGCCGCGCCGAAGGAACAGACGGCGCAGGAACAAGCGTCGGAAATCCATGTAGTCCAGCGCGGCGATACGATGAGCACGATCGCGAAGAAATATGGAATCAAGACGACAGAACTTCTCGCTTGGAACCATCTTGACACCCAATCGGTCCTGCACGTTGGCCAGGAAATCGCGCTGCACGGTGATGGGGACGCCGCCGGGCAGGCGGTGACGTTGGCCAAGGCCGCGCCGGAAAACAAGCGCATCGAGCACACCGTAGCCAAAGGTCAGAACCCGTCCACAATCGCGCAACAGTACGGAATTGAGGTCGATGATCTGTTCGAGTGGAACGGATGGAAAAAGGGGCCTGTACTACACGTCGGGGACAAAGTAGTGGTGTTCGCGGACTGAGGCTGCGGCGGTGTTGGAACAATCAAGATTTTTGTCCGCCTGGGGGATCCCATCGCAGCTATCGTTTCTCACGTTCCGGTGAGAAACGCCCAGAGATTGTCCGCGCCGCTCGCGCTGATGGCCGCGCCGAGTTTTCGCTGCCAGTAGCGTTCGTTACCGAAGTCGTCGCGCCAGGCCCAGAGACGGCGCGTGTATTGGTGGAGCGCGTGTTCGTAGGTGATGCCCATCGCGCCGTGGACCTGGTGCGCGATCGACGCCGCGATGCCGGCGGCCTCCCCGGCGCGGGATTTTGCCGCCGTGATTTCGTTTTCTCCGCCGCCGCGCATGACCGCTTCGAGCGCGAGGTCCGCGGCGCGCGAGGCGGCCGCGGCCTGACCTGCGAGCACGGCGATCTGCTGGCGGACCGCCTGAAATTGCGCTATGGGTTTGCCGAATTGGACGCGAACGTTAGCGTGTTCGACGCACATGCGCAGGACCGTTTCGAGCGCGCCCACTATTTGAAATGACCGGCACAGCGCGCCCAACTGAAGGAGCTTGTCGAAAACGTCCGGCGTGTTTGGGCGAAGCATCGCACTTCTCGGATACGCGTGCGCGCCGAAGAGTAAGTCTCTGCAGGGCGCGCCGGGCAGCGTGCGTCCCGCGTTGCCGTCCGGAAGCGGGCCTTCGTGGCGGAGCAAGCGCGATCCATTTTCGCAGAGGATCGCGACAACAAGTTGATCAGCCTGTTCGACGTAGGGGACGCCGCGCAGCTCGCCGTTGACTCGCCAATCGAGATCGTTACGCGTGGCGAGCGGTGTAGTGTGCGGGTCAAGGGCGATCGCGCCCCAGCCCGACGCGACGGCGACGCTGCACTCCGCAAGGGCCATCGCGGCGAGCCAGGATTCGGCCAGAGGACAGGGAGCGGCAAACGCACCCGAGAGTCGCATGACGGCCATCGCGTCTTCGAGGTCGCCGCCTGTGCCGCCATGCTCCTCTGGGACACCGGCAAGGTGCAGGCCCGACTCGGCGATGGCGTCCCACAGCGGAGCGAGCCGGCCCTGTTCTCGCTCGGCGCGGTCAACGGCGTCCTTCGTGCAATGGTCCGCGAGGATGCGACGGAGGGTGTCTTCGATGGGGCCGCGTGCGTCACTCATTTGAGTCCGATGCCCCGCGCGATGATGACACGCAAGATTTCGCGCGTGCCGCCTTGTATCGAGAAAGCGGGGACGGTGAGCAATGCGTCCGCCAGCGTGCGGTCGAGTTTCGACGGGGATGCCGGCGCAGCGGCGGCGTCGAGGAGCGAGCGAGCGGCGTCGGGGAGTTCCTGCTCGAAGACGGTGCCGAGGTCTTTGACGAGCGCGGCCTCGACGTTGGGCGTCTTGCCGGCTTGGAGCATGCCCGCGACGGACAGTGCCATGCCGCGCAGTGTCATCAAATGCGCCGCTAGACGGCCAATCACTTCGGCTTGGCGGGGGGGGGGGTCTGGGCCAACGGAGCGAACCATTTCGACGTAGAGTTTGAAGGCGCTGAGGAAGCGCTCGGGGCCGCTGCGTTCGTAGGCCAACTCGCCGCTCACCTGGTTCCAGCCGTCGCCCTCGCGCCCCAGGAGCATGCTCTCGGGCACGAAACAGTCGCGGAAGACGACTTCGTTGAAGCTGTGTCGGCCGGACATATTTTCGATGCCGCGGACCTCGATGCCAGGCGATTTGAGATCAATGAGGAGTTGGCTAAGGCCTCGATGGCGGTCCTCTTCGAACGCGCTCGAGCGGACCAGCGCGATCATGTACTGCGCTTTGTGCGCCCAGGTCGTCCAGAGTTTCGTGCCGTTGACCATCCAACCGCCGTCGACTGGGGTTGCGCGCGTTTGGACGGAGGCGAGGTCCGAGCCGGAGTTCGGTTCGCTCATGCCGATGCAGAAGCAGAGTTCGCCGCGCGCGATTTTGGGCACGAGCGATTGCTTTTGCTCCTCTGTGCCGCAACGGAGGATGAGCGGACCGCTTTGGCGATCGGCGACCCAGTGCGCGGCGAGTGGCGCGCCGGCGGCGAGCAATTCTTCCGAGACGACGTAGCGATCGAGCGCGGTACGTTCGTGACCGCCGTAACGCTTCGGCCACATCATGCCGATCCAGCCGCGCTCTCCGAGTTTCTTGCTGAACTCGGGTGCGTAGGCGGAGTGCGCGTCGGCCCAACTGGCAATCTCGGGCGAAGCCGTTTGCGAGCGGAGGAACTCGCGGACTTGCAGGCGGAGTTCGCGCGTTTCGGGGGGTAGCTCGACGGGGTCAAAGCGCAGGGCTGCGAACATCGAAAGCGGGCATCCGTTGGGAAACGCGGCGCGGAGAATAGCGCGTTCGAGCGGCGGCGCGCATATTTTTGGCGGGGCTACCCGGCGCGGCGGATTTTGGGGAAGAAGCGTCCCGTGCGTGCGGCGTAAGCGTCGTAGTCCGCGCCGAAGCGGGCGCGTAGGTTGGCTTCTTCCTTCGGGAGGCGCGCGAGGATGACGATGAATCCGAAGATGAGCGCGGCGAAGAAGGGCCAGGTGCCCGAGATAAGGAAGAGACCCGTGTACAAAGTCATGCCGGCGGTGTAGAGCGGGTGGCGGATGTAACGATAGGGGCCGATGGTAATGAGGGAATGATCGTCGCGGAGCGTGATCGTAGGCGATACGTTTTTTCCAAGGGATGATTGCGCCCAATGGATGAAGGGCGGCGTGACGAAGAATGCGATGAACGCGCCGGTCCATCGGAGCGCGATGGGCATTTCGATCAGCGTTGCGCTGACCCAGCGCGGATTGATCGCGTAGACAATGAGGTACGCGAGGCCGGCGAGCGCGGTGGCGCGCAACGCGATCATGATGAACCGGCCTTCGAGGCGCAGATCGAATTTTCGGCCCCGTTGGGCCGCGCGGCGGTAGCGCGAGACGATGACGAAGTTCACCATGAATCCGAGGAGGAAGACCCAACGAAAGAAGTAGTGGTCGGCGGGGTCGAGCATGCGATCGAGCATGGCGTTTACTCCGGCCAGGCCCAACCGCGGAAGGCGTAATACTCGCGGCGCGGCGTGGCGTAAATCGGGTGGAAGCCGTGCTTGCGGCAGACGACGGTGTGGATCGTGACTCCCGCCGCTAGCATGAAACCGGGCAGGAGCAAACACCAACCGCCGACGACGAAGTAGAGGGCGATGGTGCCGCCGTGGATGAATGCCCATTTGAATAGCCTGCGGGTGATCGGAGTCTCGGTTTCGAAGCGCGCGAAGACGGCGGCGCCGACGGTGTGGATGGCGAGGAGGATGCAAAGAACAGTGGTAAGCGACATGGCAATTCTCCATAATTAACAGGCATAAATATAGTTAATCGACATTAAATTGTCAAGTCCTTTTTTCCCGGGAGCGGAACCTGAAAGGAATCCCATACCGGTGTGTGGATTCGACCCGAATTTAGCCGTTCGGGCGTGTTTACTCCTGCGCGCTCGATTCCGCCAATCTGGGCGCGGCACCGGTGTAGAGAAAGAATAGGGTGTGAATCGAAAGCAATACGTACGCGGGGAGACACAAGTAGAAGACGCGGACCTCGTTCAACCAGCCGCCTGTGACGAAGAGGGGGAGGAGCACGAAGAAGAGGACCAGGAAGAGCTTGCGAATCGGCCAGGGTTTGGCGCGCCATTGGTAGAACGCAAGAAAACCGGTCATGAACACGAGAACCACGTTGAAGTACGTGGGGAACATGATGAACGGCGCGTAGATGTCTTCCAGATCGAGATAGGTCGCGGGCCGAAGGTAATAGGCCACGTTTTCGCCAAGGTGCCATTCCATGCCGAGGCCCGAGTTGTTCCGAAACCACCATCGGATTGGCAATACCACCGCGCTTCCTAACGCGACGTGGATGGCCGAATGCACCGCGAGGGACCTCGCGCCGAACGCCGCGCCGTGGAACGCCCAAAACGCAAAAATAAGAAGCACGCTTGTTTCTTTGTTGAACACCGCGAATACAAACGCCGGATAATACAGCCACCATTGACGGCGAAGCAGAAGCAACGTAGTCAATGAGATAAAAAACACGTCGGCGAAATCGTACAAATATCCGCTGCCCAAAAACGTGAACGGAAGAAATAGCGCCGCGATCGCTGGCGTAAAGTCCGACACGGCGCGCGGCATGTCGTAAACGCTGTTTACGATAAACCGGAGGCAGACCTGCGCCGCGACGAGTAGGCCGAACATAAGGCCATATGCGGCCAGCCGCTCGACGTAGTCACCGTCGGCCCAGCGGTACGACGTTTGCATTCGGTGGAGTTTCAGCCGTAACTTTTCATCCGTCGAAAGATTCATGATCTTTCCGCCTTCGAGATCGGGCGGCGGCGCGGCGGCGGCGTTCTCGATTCGCTCGGCTATTGCTGTCGGGACGAGCGCCGCCAATCCATTGATGGCGGCCGGCATGAAGAGCCGGTATACGAAGGGGCGGTACGCCTCGAGCGTTATCATTTTCTTGAAACCGTAGCGAGGCGATCCGTCGCTCAAGCCCCATTGTGTCATATAGATGCTCAGGACGACAGCGGCGACAACAGCGTACGTAGCGCCCACGAAAACGCCGCGGACCGCCAACGAAAGCCCTCGCGATCCTGAGTGCGCTGAAGCGCTGTCTGCCATCGCTTGCGGTGTGTCGCCAGTTGCAGTTTTGGTCATGCGCCGTTACTACCTCTTAGACCCCAAACCCGTGCCACACCCTAGGCCGGAACGCTCTATTTCTCGGCCGTTCACTGAAATAAGCATATGCACGCGGAGGTAAGCATCGAATCGGGCTCCGCTCGATTCCATACGTCCCGCTACCGGATAGTAGAGGTTACCTCACAACGGCCCGCGATTGTTATCGCGAATCCGGGGCGGGCTCCGGGAGATTGGCGTCTCGGTGTCGAAGCGTGCGAATTCCCCAGCGCTGATGCTGTGGTATTTCCTAGACGTAGCGCATTGCGGGTGTCGGGGTAACGCAATCAGGTCAGAGATCCGTAGGCGTGTACCGTTCGACGCCGTGGCGGACGATAGTGCCCTGAACGAGGTAGATGACGTCTTCGGCGATGTTGGTGGCTTGGTCGCCAATGCGCTCGAGGTGGCGCGCGATGCCGAGTGCGTGGATGAGCGCCTCGAGATCGTCGGGGTAGCGGCGTATTCCGTCCTGAATCTGAATGTACATTTCGCGGTTCATAGCGTCGACTTCGTCATCCATCTTGATAACCGATTCCGCAAGGTCGGAGTCGAGATTGACGAGCGCGTCGATACTTCGTCGCAACATCGCTTGGGCTTTCTCGGCCATGCCGACCCAATCGAACGGAATGTGAATCGGCTTGCGCGAGGATAGAAAAAGCCCGCGCTCGGCGATGTTCACAGCGAGATCGCCGATGCGCTCGAGCTCGTTGTTGATCTTGAGGGTCGCGACGATGAAGCGCAGGTCGTGAGCGACGGGTTGGTGCAGCGCGAGAACTTTCAGGCACTCTTCCTCAATATCGACCTCCATTTCGTCGACGTCTTCATCGCCGTCGACGACTTTATTCGCGAGGTCAATGTTGCGTTCCTGCAGTGACACCACGACTTGATGAAGGCGTTCCTCGACCAAGGCGCTCAACGTCAGCAGTTTTTTCTTGACGAGATCGATGGCGTTTATGAAATGTTTCGACACGCTCCACCTCGAATCGTTTAGCCGAACCGGCCGGTAATGTAGTCGGAGGTCTGTTTTTCGCGCGGATTGGTAAACACCAGTTCCGTCGCCCCGAATTCGACAAGTTTGCCTTCGTAGAAAAACGCGGTGAAATCGGACACGCGCGAGGCCTGCTGCATGTTGTGGGTCACGATAACAATCGTGTACTCATGGCTCAACTCGTCCATCAGGTCCTCGATGCGGGCCGTCGAGCGGGGATCGAGCGCCGAGCAAGGTTCGTCCATGAGGACGACCCTGGGATTGACGGCGATCGCGCGAGCAATGCACAGGCGCTGCATTTGCCCGCCCGACAGCCCAAGGGCGCTTTCGTGCAGGCGGTCCTTCACTTCGTCCCACAGGGCGGCCCGGCGCAGGCTCTGCTCGACGGTCTCGTCGAGGGTGGCGCGGTCGCGTACCCCCGCGATGCGAAGACCGTAGACGACGTTCTCGTAAATCGTCTTTGGGAATGGATTGCTCTTTTGAAAGACCATGCCGACGTGCCGGCGCAACTCGATCACGTCTATATTGGGGTCATTGATCTCCCGTCCGTCCAGTTGCACGCTACCTTGAATTCGGACGCCGTCGATTAGGTCGTTCATCCGGTTGATACAGCGGATGAAGGTGGACTTCCCGCAACCGGACGGACCGATGAGCGCGGTGACTTTTTGCCGGGGAACATTGAGCGTGATATCGAACAGGGCCTGTTTGGCGCTGTAGAACAAACTCAGTTTGTTCGCGGTGAGGACCGAGGACTCGAGTACGTTATCGGCGGGGTCAATAGTCATCGTTAGATCGAGGTGACGCTGAATTTCTTTCGCATGCGGTTTCGGAGATAGATCGCGGCACTGCTCAATACGAGCACGATGAGGACGAGCAGCAACGTTGTGACGAATACCATCGGTTTTGCCGCCTCGACGTTTGGCGACTGGAACCCAATGTCGTAAATGTGGAAACCAAGATGCATAAACTTGCGATCGGGATGCAAGTATGGGAATTGGCCGTCGAGGGCGAGTGAAGGCGCCAGCTTTACCACGCCGGTAATCATGAGGGGCGCGACTTCGCCCGCGGCGCGGGCCATCGAGAGGATGAACCCGGTCATGATTCCCGGCGACGCCATGGGCAAAAGGATGCGCCAGAGCGTTTGAAACTTCGTCGAGCCTAGCGCCAACGATCCCTCTCGGATGCCGCGAGGAATTGCGCCGAGCGCTTCTTCCGTCGCGACGATGACGACGGGCACGGTCAACAAACCGAGCGTCAAACTCGCCCACAGAATTCCACCGGTGCCGTAGGTGGGCGTGGGAAGCCGATCAGCGAAAAAGACCCGGTCGATCGCGCCGCCCATTCCGTAGACGAAAAAGCCGAGGCCGAAGATGCCGTACACGATGGAGGGTACGCCGGCCAAATTATTGACGGCGATGCGGACGATGCGGACGACCACGCCGTCCCTCGCGTACTCGCGCAAGTAAACGCCGGCGACGACACCGAATGGAAAACTGAAGACGCTCATAATGACCACGAGCATGACGGTGCCGAAGATGGCTGGGAAAAGGCCGCCTTCGGTGTTCGACTCGCGGGG
>CAYXRK010000046.1:0-21911 GCA_964467615.1 uncultured Nitrospirales bacterium
AGTTTTTCGCCGCGCCGAAAAGCGAGACCGATCGCGAGTCCGTGCTCGCGCCGAACGAAATCCTGACGGCGATCGAGATTCCCGCCGCCGGGCTGAAGAACGGCGTCTTCGAAATTCGGCAGCGGACGGGCCTCGATTGGCCGATGGTCGCGGCGGCGGTCGCGTTCGACGGATCGGGCGGCAAGGTCGTTCTCGGTCATGTCGCGCCGACGCCGTGGGTCGCGCAGAAGGCCTCCGGCATGCTCAAGGGCGCGCCGAGCGAGGCTGATGCGGCGGGCATTGGCGCGGCGGCGGCCGACGGCGCGACGCCGATGAGTAAAAACAGCTACAAAATTCAGCAGGTCAAAGTGGCTGTAAAACGCGCCATCGTGGCGGCGGCATAGGGACGGTCAATCTATGGCGCCGTTGGGCCGGCTGGATCGATGCAAGCACATCCGTTCGCATGAGATGTTTTATGCAGACCAAATGAACCAAAGCGATCTCTTCCATAGCGGCATTTTCTGGTGCAACGTCACGCACAACGGGACCGGCCCGGACGGGCAGGAATGTTGTATCGAGGAATGCTTGGCGGGGCGGGAGTGTTTCCAGGATTGACGCTGTGAGATAATTGATTAGGCGTGTGGGAACAAACCAAGGGAAATACGGAGGTAACCATGAAACGAACCGCAGTTGTTGCGACGCTCGTTCTCGGCCTGATAGCCGGGACGGTGGCGCTGGCAGGCGCACCGCAGTCCAGCGCGAACCAGGGTATCCAGGGCAACTACATCGAGGTCCGTTCTTGTGACGTGTACGTCGCACAGTGTTTCGCCAACGGCGAGATGGGCGTGAACGGCAAAGAAGCGACACTGGCATGGCAAGTGACGAACGGGTCGTGGAACGGAGTCAGCCTTGACGGGCTTTCGGTCATCGCGGTCGTACAAGCGAGCGCAACATTGGGTCAAACTACGGCAAATCCGTATCCGACGAAGACAGTGGTGATTGTGGACGCGAAGGCGGATGAGGCCCAACGGGCCGCGTTGGTAGCATTTGCGGACGCGCAGGCCGGCGACTTGGTCGAGGACATTTCCAAAGTAGACGTTGCGCCGATTTCCTTCAGCGCGATGGATTGCTCGCACCAGGAGTGTGGCTTTGTGAAGGCGGGCGAGATTCTCGAAATATCGACGCGGTGCCTTCACGACCACGACAAGCATTGCGGCAACGAGGCGGCGTTCTATCCTCCGTTGACGAACATCGACGGCGCGATGCTCCACTTCGCGCAGCGCGACATGTTTGCGGGCGAAGGACTGGGCAAGACCTGGGACAATAGCGTGCGCAGCAGCGCGTACATGGGCACGTTCTCACGATAGATTGAAGCATTTGCGGGACCCAGAATCGGGGGTCTTCGGACCCCCGATTCTTTGCTTTAGCGAGACAGGCCCTCCTGATTTTTCCGACGCGGAACCGTTGGAATTGGGCGGTGTTTATGCCAATCGCCGCTTGTTTGTTGAATACTTCCGGCGCTATCGGAGTCAATTGGTACATGAAACGTTCCTTGTTAATTGCGATTTGCGCGCTTACTTCGTTCGGGGCGACGATGGCCGACGTCACCCTTGAAGTCGTCGAGAAGGCCCCTCCAGCCGAACTTTCCGACGCGATAAAACCGCTACTGGACGGTAAAGCGTACATCGTCTCGAACGGGGACGGCGTTCTGTACGAGTTTTGGTTTGTTAAGGAAATTTCAGCCGGCAAGGCGACGGAAGACGCCAAGGCGACACTCGAGTCCATCCCCGGCATGGCGCTCTTGGGGGCCGTGACTGTGCCGGTGAAGGAACACTCGATCGATTTCCGCGATGATGCGGTGGACCCCGGCGCCTATACGGTGCGCATGGGAATTCAACCCACCGACGGCAATCATCTAGGCACGGCCCCGACGAATTTCTTCGCGCTGATGGTGCCCGCGGCGAAGGACACGAAGGTGGAGGGGTTTGGAGACCACGACGAAATGGTGGAGGTCGCGCAGGAGGGCACGGTCGCGGAACACCCGCCGATTCTCTACATGCAGCCGGAAACTACACCGGGCGAATATCCCCGTATCGGCGACGGAAACTGGAACAAATTGCAATGGAAGCTCTTGTGCTTGAAACTTCCGGTCAAGGCCGGGGACGCCAAGGGCAGCCTAAAGTTCAATATCGTGGTAGAGGGCCACGGCGAAGTTTAGCGATATCCATAGGTTTTTCGCGCCGCGTGTCCCAAAGGACGCGCGGCAATTCGTTTTTCAAGGGAGATGGCTTCTCGTCGAGGCCGCTGTCTTGATACTCTTCTGGTTTGATTTGCGAGGGCGTGACTATGGTGACTAGATCAATATCGTGCTTCCTCATCGTGGTTTTGACCGGTGCGGGGTGTGATAAGTACAACCCCGTGGAGCTTTCGGGGACGGAGCAGGTCGAGAAGGCGGCCGGGGCGTATAGGGTTTATGAGCCGCCGCCTAGACGAATTCCCAAGGACGGACCTCCCGTGATCACGGCGGCGGAGTTTCAGAGCATTGAGGTAGGGATGAATTTCGAACAAGTGACTGCCAAGGTGGGTGATCCGGGCAAGTTGGAGAGTAAGGAGGTGAACGGAGCGCAGGGGGCGATGGTCGAGACGTACCTGTGGGAAAACCCAGACCTGACGTCCGCAACGCTCGTCTTCGTGAACACCCGGCTTGTCGAAAAGGAAGCTACGGGGTTGAAGTGAGTATTTGGCCGGTACCGGCCCCAGGGGTGAGCACGCCAATTTACCAGCGCCGAGCCCACGTTTCCGGCGGATGAAACATGATTCGCAGTGTTGCAGTGCATATCGCTTCTGGCTTAGCCTAGTACAGAATTCGAAGCGAACCGTTAGTCTTCATTTGTCGTGAAGCCGGACGAGCGCGGTCATCCCGGTTACGGCCTGTGGGAGCGCGGCGATGGACTGGTACTACGCAGCAGGGCGGGAACAGCGGGGTCCGATATCGCAGGACGAGTTTGACGGCCTCGTCCGGGCGGGAACTATTTCCGCGGACACGCTGGTGTGGCATGAAAGGATGCCGGATTGGATGGCGTACGGGCGAATTGCCACAACGCCGGTCCCGGCGGTCCCACCGAGTCCAGAACGTGTGTCCGACGGGGCGACCGCCTCTTGTGTCGAATGTCAGCGAATTTTCCCGATCGATGACATGTTGCCGTTTCAAGGACGTTACGTCTGCGCCGATTGCAAGGACGTTTTCTTTCAGCGCGTACGGGAAGGTGTGGCGCTGCCGGGGGGATTGGACTACGCAGGTTTTTGGATTCGCGTTGGCGCCTATATGGTGGACTATGTCATTCAGCTCATCGTGTTTTTTGCGTTGCAGATGGTGGTGGCGCCCATCCTCTTTGCCGCCGGCGACGATCCGGGCGCGGCGATGGCCGGATTTCTGCTCGCGCAGGGATTCAACATGGCGGTTTGGATCGCCTATGGGACGTGGTTTGTCGGGAAGTTCGGTGCGACGCCCGGCAAGATGGTGTGCGGGCTAAAAATCGTCCGCCCAGACGAAACGCCGGTGACCTACCTGCGGGCGTTCGGCCGCATATTCGCGCAGATGATTAGCGGTATGATCTTTGCGATCGGATACATCATGGCCGCGTTTGACGCCGAGAAACGCGCGCTGCACGACCACATGTGTG
Source organism: uncultured Nitrospirales bacterium (assembly GCA_964467615.1). Taxonomy (GTDB): domain Bacteria; phylum Hydrogenedentota; class Hydrogenedentia; order Hydrogenedentales; genus CAYXRK01. Next base: position 3,663 of record CAYXRK010000046.1, read on the forward strand.
ATACGCGCGTGATTCGCGTGCCGCGCTAGCGCACGATGCCTGGGCTGACCGCAGACTGCCCGCATTGTGGCGTTCCGCTGCCGGAGAGCGACACAAACTCCGGCGCGATGGCGCCGTGTCCGACGTGCAGGCAGTGGGTCGAGGCCTACGCGTTTCCCGCGCTGTTGCGTCCATTGGGGAAGGGCGATCGGGGACAAGCGATAGTTTTCGACGAAGAGAGCAGTTGTTTTTATCATCCAAAGAAAAAGGCGGAAGTACCGTGCGAACACTGCGGCCGCTTCTTGTGCTCGTTGTGCGCGGTGGACGTCGCCGGGAAGCCGTATTGTAGCGCGTGCATTGCAGCGGGCGCGCACGCGGACGGGCGGTCCGTCGAGGCGGCACGCGAGTCGACCCGGTACGACATCGTCGCGCTGTGGATTGCGGTCCTTCCGTTGATTTTCGTTTTCCCGACGATTATTAGCGCGCCAATCGCGCTGTACGTTGCTGTCCGGCACTGGAGAACGCCCACGGGTCTTGTCGCGAGGCGACGTTGGCGATCGGTGATGGCTATACTCGTATCGTGCCTAACGCTGTTGGGTTGGGCGTTTTTTTTCATCGGCGTATTCGCCAGCGCTTGACACCATTTGCGCGAGGAGCCATCCATCGCCACGACGACTGAATATACCCGGCTTCCGGGACGCTCGACCGGCCAATGGAGGCTCACCGTTACGGCCTTGCGGCATGAACTGTGGCTCGGTGACGATCATATTTTATTGTCGGAATTGAATCGGTTTACGGAAACGTATCGAAAGTTTTATTTCCACGACATTCAAGCGATCTCGATCGAGCGCCGCCCTCCCAACGTGCTGTCGGTGGTTGCGGTAGTGATACTAATCCTTTCGGTCGTGATCGGGTCGGTGTTTCCCAACGACGCGGTCGTGTACGTCTTCGTTCCGGCGCTGGCGTGCGTGGCGATAATCGTGGCGATACATCTTGCGCTCGGGCCCTTATGCACGTTCCGGTTACATACGGCGGTACAGTCGACCGAAATTCGTTGCGTTGGGCGCGTGCGGACGGCAAAAAGGCTGCTTGAGTACATTCTTCCGTTGATTTACGCCGCGCAGACGGACATCGCCGCCGCAAGAGCGGAACGTACCTCGCGTGCGGCGGCCTTTGCGACGGAAAGGCGGGCAGCGGCGGGGCGTTTCGATTCAGGACGGCTTCACGGCGTGTATTTCTTAGTGCTTGGAATTGGGTGCATGTCCGGCCTGATCGAATTTTGGTACCAGTCCGTGATCAAGTCCGTTGCCGACTTGATCCTCGCGCTCGGAATTCTGACGCTCAACATCACTTGCCTCGTACGGCAACGAGGGACTACGCTGCCGTCGGGCGTTCGGTGGCTGACGTTGTCAGCGTTGTTCGTAGCCGGCGTATCTATCTTCGGGGCGGCGATGATTGCCGGGTTCTATACGGCGCTCTCAGGGGAAACGGACAATCCCTTTGGACCCAATCCCTTCGAACCCGTCGACTATCGGAGCATCCCTTATTTCGCCGCGTACGTTGCCGTGATATCAGGAATCGATGGCACGGTCGCACTTGCCGGGCTGGCATTGCTTGGCATGTATTGGCGCGGCGTATCGAAGTCGTCGGTTGGAGGAGCGGTAACGGATCAATGACCGCGTTGTCGCAACTACGGTGTTTCCATCACGGCGAACGCGAAGCGGCCGCGCGGTGTCCGGAATGTCGGCGGTACTTCTGCCGCGAGTGCATCGCCGAGCACGACGGGCGGGTGGTGTGTTCATCGTGCCTCGCGCGCATTAGCGGATCCGGCGCGACGAAACGGCGTGGAGGACACTATGTAGTTTCCGTAGCGGGGTTGGCGTTGGCGGTGGTCCTTCTTTGGTCTGTGTTTTACGGCGCGGGGTCGATTCTCCTCGCGCTACCCGATGAATTCCACAGCGGCGAACTTTGGAAGCAGGACTTTTGGGGCGAGTGATGGCGTCGGCAACTTCGCAACCCAAGCCGGCCTTTGACGTCATCGAGGAAGCCGTGCGCGTACTCCGATCAGCACCGGGGCGAGTGCCGGCGTTCTACTTTCTCGGAACCTTGCCATTCGTCGCTGGGGCGCTCTATTTTTGGACGGACATGGCGCACGAAACTTTCGCGCATATGCGGCTCGGCCGGTCGTCGCTCGGAATAGCGCTGCTGTTCATCTGGATGAAACACTGGCAACACTTGTCATCAAGGGTCTTGCGCGCCCATATCGAGCGCCGGGTACCGGCGCCATTGGGACTGGCGGCGCTGGCGCGCCGTTGCGCTAACCAGGCGCTGTTGCACGCGACGGGGCTGATACTGTTGCCGCTTGCCGCGTTTGTGGTCGCGCCGTTCGGCTGGTTGTACGCGTTCTATCAGTCCACCACTGCCGCAAGCGACAATGATGCCGACGATTTGCGCTCGCTTGTTCGCGCATCCGCGCAGCATGCCAATCATTGGAAAAAGCAAAACCACGTCATCGTGTGGATTCTTTGCCCTCATTTGTTGCTGCTGGTATGCACGTTTTTTTTCGCGTTGTTGCCGTTCATGGAGGCGGTGTCGCCGGTAGGTTCGAGGCAAATTGTCGCGATGTACAGCATCGTGCTTGCAGTGATTCTCGCGCCGCTGAGCCCGTTCGCGCTCGTGGTCGCCATCAATATCGGGAGCGCGCTCTTGCTGTTGCCGATGCTGCTGCGGATATTCACGGGCATCGAGACCGCGTTCAGCATCAATACGGAGGCGGCGTTAAGCCCGACGTTTTTCCTCATCGTGTGCGGCCTGACGTACTTGTGTCTCGACCCGATTGTGAAGGCGGCGTATACGCTGCGCGCCCACTACGGCGAATCGCTCCACACGGGCGCGGACATTCGATTGGCGATCCAACGGCTGCGAATTGCTCCGGCGCTGTTAGTACTCGGGGGGACGGTTCTCGGCGGTGCGATGGCGTTCGGCCAGGAACCAACGACGTTGCCTACGACCGTTCGGTCACTCGACCCGGAGCGGTTGTCCGCCGCGATTGACCAAGTTTTGGAGCAGCGGGTCTACGCATGGCGCCTGCCGCCGGGAAAGATCGAGCGCGGCGATACGTGGCTAGGAGAGAACGTTCGCGACATGCTGAACACGGTTGGAGAATGGGCCGACGATGCCTGGGCGTGGATACGGGACGGGCTACGAGCGTTGCGCGACGCGCTGTTGCCCAACGCGCTACTTCCAACGGGGAGATATCCGGCGGTAGGGAAGGTGTTGACATATGGTCTCTACGGACTAATCGGCGTGCTTGTATTCGCGGTCGCATACATGTTGATTCGATCGTGGCGTATTCGCCCGTTGCGGCTCGACGCGTTTGCGGTCAAGTCCGCTCCAGACGTGAAGGACGAATCGACGACGGCGGAGGAATTGCCGGAGGACGGTTGGCTGCGCCTTGCCCGTGACCTTCGCGACAAAGGGGAGTATCGCGGGTCAATCCGGGCCCTGTTTTTTGCGGCACTGGCACGACTCGCCGCGGCGGAATTGATTCGGGTCGCGCGACACAAATCGAACCGTGAGTACGACGCCGAACTAAGGACGCGGGCGCACGTTGACCGAGGTTTGTCGGAGCGTTATCTTGCCGCAATGAATACGTATGAGACCGTCTGGTATGGGTTCCATGAGGCGTCGCCCGAGTTGGTCCAATCCTTCCAGCGGCAACAAGACGAGGTGCGTGTTCGTGCGGAATAGCGGCGCGATCATTGTTGGCGCGGCGACCGGGGCGGCGTTTCTTGCGATGGTCTACAACTTGCTCGTGCTCGAATATGAATCGGGAGAAGTCTATGCGGCGTACTCATCGTTTCGGCCGGATCCGGTCGGAGCGCGTGCGCTCTACGAATCGCTCGATTTGATCCCTGGGATCGAAGCCAGACGGAATCTGCGCGAGCTTACGCTGCTCGATGAAGGCCGAGACTCCACACTTCTTATAATCGGTTCACAGATCAGCAAAGACTCGATCACGATGATCGAATCGATAGAGCAATTCGCCGAGTCGGGAGGCCGGGTGGTCATCGCGTTCCAACCGTACACGGCAAAACCGTTTGCTGTTGAAACGATGGAGCGGAACCAGGACCCGCGCCAGAGCGACCGCCAGAAGGACGCACCGTCATTCATGCGAACAGCGGACATCGGCGAACGATGGGATTTCGACTACGGTTTTCAACCGTTGGAAACGGGCGATCAAGGCGCCACGCAGGCAGTTTATGTGACGTCCAAGAACGAGTCGCTGCCTATACCCGGTCGAGTGGCGTGGCACACAGCGATGTTTTTTGTGCCCAAGGGGGCGAGTGTCTGGAAACCGATATACGACCGGGGGCCGGGGGTCGTGGTGATGGAGCGCGGCTGGGGCGATGGTTCGATTGTGTTGAGTTCGGACTCGTACCCGTTTAGCAATGAGGCCCTGCGCGCTGACGGTGACGAATCTCTGCTCGCGTGGTTCATCGGCCCGTCGCATCGCGTTCTATTTGACGAGACGCACCTCGGCGCGTCGGAGAAGCCGGGGATCATATCGCTCGCGCGGCGCTACAAGCTGGTCGGCGTGGCGGCCGCAGTCGGGGCGGTGTTGCTTCTGGCGATTTGGCGCGCCTTGGTGAGCCTCACGCCGAAGCATGATACGTTCGGCGTGGAAGCTCGCGTTCAGGGCCGCGACGCGACGGCGGGCCTTTCGGATTTGTTGCGCCGCGCTGTTCCGCCACGCGAATTGTTGGCGACCTGCGCCGACGAATGGGAAAAGGCACAGCGGCACGCTACCGACGAGACCAAGGAAGTCAGTCGACTGGCACAAACGGACGCGGGACCACTCGAAGGGTACCGGCGCATTGCAGCGTACCTAAAGGAAAGGAAGCGGCTATCGTGAATGAATCGGTGCACCAGGTAAGAGAAGTCGTCGACCGTGCCCGCGTGGAAATCGGGAAGGTCATCATCGGACAAAAGGACGTCATCGGCAACGCCCTGATCGCGATTCTCTGCCGTCAGCACGCGCTCATCGAGGGCGTTCCGGGTGTGGCGAAGACGTTGCTGGTCCGCACGTTGGCGCGAGTGCTGGGGTGCGAGTTTTCGCGCATTCAATTTACGCCGGATCTAATGCCCGCGGACATCACCGGCACGAACGTCTTCGACATGCAGCGAGGCGCGTTCACGCTTGTCAAAGGGCCGGTGTTCACAACGTTTCTCCTCGCCGACGAAATCAACCGCGCGCCGGCGAAAACACAATCCGCGTTGCTGCAAGCCATGCAAGAGCGGCAGGTGAGCATCGACCGCGAGACGCACGTGCTTTCGCCCAACTTCACCGTGTTTGCAACACAGAATCCCGTGGAATACGAAGGGACCTATCCGCTTCCTGAGGCGCAGAAGGACCGTTTCATGCTGAAAATAGCGATGAATTGTCCGGACTCCGCAGAAGAGTTGGCGCTGGCGCATAGCATGTTGGGCGCGGAATCGCCCGAAGAGGTCCTGGAGCGAGGCGGCGTGCAACAAGTAATCTCGATGGACAAGATCGAGGAGGTGAGGCGGGGATTGGGCGCAATCGCCGTGCGAGACGAACTCGTGCAGTACGTCGTCTCTCTTGTGAGAACCACGCGAAGTCACGACAGCGTGTTGGTTGGCGCGGGTCCACGTGCTACGCAAGCGCTGCTCCTTGGGGCGAGGGCGACAGCCGTCCTGTCGGAGCGTGACTATGTAACGCCAGACGATGTCAAAACCATGGCGTTGCCGGTGCTCGGGCACCGTATCGTGCTGAGGCCGGAGTATGAAATCGAAGGCGTGACCGTCGGCGACGTTGTTGCGCGCGTCCTGCGCGACGTAGTGGTACCGAGGTAGGCGTGCTCATTCCGCGCACACGATTGATCGCCGCCACCGCGTTCGTCGCGATTCCCGCAAGCATTTCGGCGTTCGCGATTCCGAACGCGCAGCCATTCGCGGCGGCGGCGATCCTTCTGCTGGTCACGATTGCCGTACTGGACGCGGCCCGATCGTTGAGCAGCGCGGTACCGGCGATGCGCGCCGAATTGCCTGCGGTCGTGCGACTCACAAAAGATCGAGCAGGCGAAATCCCCGTTCATATCCACGTTGATTCGCCTCGATGCGAAACGATACGTATCGGCTTGAACATGCCGCAGGAGTTTTCCGCGGCCGCCGAAAGCATACTTACGCGATTGTCTTCGGACACGGCGCAGTCGATCGTGCCCTGGCCGTGCACTGCGGCGAAGCGGGGCTCGTTCGAAATCGAGAACGTATACATAGATCGAACTTCGCCTTGGGGGCTCTGGTCGCGGTACGACGTCTTGCCTGCACGGGCCGAGGTGCGGGTGTATCCCAATCTTGCGAAAGAACGACGGCATGCGCCCGCACTGTTCCTGAATCGTGGGCCCTTTGGCGTTCATGCGCAGCGGCAAGTGGGGAAGGGCCGCGAGTTCGAGAAGCTGAGGGAATATGCCCCGGGCGACGACTATGAGGACATTCACTGGAAAGCGACCGCGCGGCGTGGCAAACCAATAACGAAGGAATTCCAAATAGAGCGAACGCAAGAAGTGTATGTCGTCATCGACTCATCGCGGCTCAGCGGGCGCGAGATCACCGACGCCGACGGCGAGTCCATCACGACACAGCTCGAGCGGTTCGTCTCCGCGAGCCTCGTGCTAGCGTTGGCGGCGGAACGGCAAGGCGATCTATTCGGTGTCGTCGCCTTCGATTCGCGCGTGCTGAAATTTGTCCGCGCCAAATCCGGGGCAGCGCACTTTAACACCTGCCGCGAGGCGTTGTATCAGCTGCAACCCGTGGACGTGAATCCCGATTTCGATGAGCTTTCCACGTTTCTACATTTGCGACTTCGCAAGCGCGCGTTGCTAATTCTATTGACGAACTTGGATGACCCGGTCCTGGCCGAGAGTTTCGTATCGGTGATCGGGCTTGTCGCGCGGCGGCACCTGGTGCTCGCGAATATGCCCGCGCCGCCGGGTGTGCGGCCAATTTTTCAGGGGCCGACTGTTGCAGGCGTCGATGACATTTACGAACGCCTCGGCGGGCATTTCCTGTGGCGGCACATCCAGTTCGTTTCGCAGCAGCTTCGGCAACGCGGCGTCGCGTTATCGCTCCTGGATCACAGCGCGCTGACGGCGCAACTCGTCACGCAATACGTCAAAACGAAGCGGCGACAGGCGCTATGATCATCAACGTCGAACGCTTCGTCGCCGCGGAACGAACGCATTGGGACGAGCTCGAAGGGAAGCTGGGCGCATTCGAGCGAGACTCTGCAAAGGGTATGACGCTAGATGAAGCGCGGCGTTTCCACTACTTGTACCAGCGGGTCTCGTCCGCGTTGGCCAAAGTGGGGCCTGCGGCGGCGGATCGCGAGTTGCACGCCTACTTGGAACGCCTCGTCTCGCGCGCCTACGCCGAGATTCATGAGACCCGGCGGCGATCGATTGGGACCACGGTTCGAACCTGGTTTTTCCGTACGCTGCCGCAGACGTTTCGCCGGTTTCGCCTCGCGTTCTATGCGTCGGTCGGTATCACGATCATCGGCGCGGCATTCGGCGCAGGTGCGGTCTTGGCGGATCCAGGAGCAAAGCGTGTGCTCCTGCCGTTTCCCCACTTGCAGGGCGATCCGTCCGAGCGGGTCGCGTGGGAGGAAAACAGCGGCGACGAAATACGCGAGGGGGAGGCCACGTTTTCGGGGATGCTGATGTCGAACAACATTCGAGTAAGCATCAACGCAATGGCGCTGGGGATGACTTTTGGCATCGGTACCGTCGTCCTGCTCTTTTACAACGGCGTCATTCTCGGCGCCGTGGCGGCGGACTATATTCGCGCTGGCGAGACCACGTTTCTGCTCGGCTGGCTATTGCCGCACGGCGCGGTGGAAATTCCGGCGATACTGGTCGCGGGGCAGGCCGGATTGGTGCTCGGTGCGGCATTGATCGGTTGGGGTGCACCGAGAACGTTGCGGGCGCGGCTGCGCGACGTCCGGGCACCGCTTGTCACGCTGATATTCGGCGCGGCGATCATGCTGGTGTGGGCGGGGATCATCGAGTCGTTCGTGTCGCAGTATCACCGCCCGGTGTTGATATACTCGATAAAGATTTCGTTCGGCGTGGCCGAATTGGCGGCCCTATATGTCTACTTCTTCCGCTTGGGGCGGAAGGCGGAGCTTGCGCCGCGTGACTGACGGGACGCTGGAAATTCGGACGCCCGAGGGCGTGACGTTTCGGCTAACGCCGGCCGGGATCGTCACGCGGGCCTTCGCGTGGATCATCGATTTAGCGGCCGTTCTCGTCATCATGTTCGCCGTATCGACGGTAGTTCAGTTCGTCGCGCTGTTGAGCGAAGACGTCTCCGGGTTCTTGGGCATCGTCGCGTACTTTGTCCTCAGTACGGGCTACGCGATCACGTTGGAGTGGGTTTGGCGCGGTCAGACCATCGGCAAGCGTCTCTTTGGACTTCGCGTGATTGACGCCGCAGGACTGCGATTAACATTCAGCCAGATCGCTATCAGAAATTTGTTGCGCGCGGCGGACATGCTGCCGAGTTTGTACCTCGTAGGCGGAATCACAGCGCTAGTCACGCGGCATCATCAGCGGCTTGGCGACATCGCCGCGAACACCGTCGTTATCCGAGCACGGCAGGCCGCGCTGCCTCGAGTCGAGGCTATCGAAGCCGGAAAATTCAATTCGTTGCGCGATCATCCGAGATTGCAGGCGCAACTTCGGCAGGCGGTTTCACCGGAGGAAGCAACGGTGGCGCTGGAGGCGCTGTTGCGGCGGGAGAATTTTGAGCCCTCGGAGCGCGTTCGCCTATTCCGGGAACTGGCAGAGCACTTTCGCGATCGAGTTCCGTTTCCCGACGATGTGAACCGCGGCGTAACGGACGAACAGTATCTTCGAAACGTTGTCGATTCGCTGTATCGCCGTGACGCAGCACCGTCTACGCGAATGGCGGAACGTTCCGAATAGCGGCTTTACTTGGCCAACTTGGCCAGCGCGTCCTGCACTTCTTTGTAATCCGGTTTAATCGTGAGTGCGTGTTCGTATTGCTCGCGGGCGCGTGCCGGATCGTTCATCCGCTCGTAGATCATGCCGAGCCGGAAGTTGGCGCCCTCGTGTCCGGGTTCGCCTTCTGCGGGTTCGTGCTTGAGGTAGTCCAGCAGGGCCTTCTCGCCCTCTTCGAGGTGCGTGGCGCTCAGCGCGGCGGCGCGGCCGATCTGATACTTCGCGCCCCAGGCGTCAGCGTTATGCCCGAGCATCGCGTTGAAAATAACGAACGCTTCCTCCCACTGACCGAGGTTTTGCGCCTCCATTCCCGCGCGAAGGGCGAGGCCAAAATGTTCCGGGTACTTCGAGGAGGCTTCCTTCAAAACCGCGAACGCGTCGGCCGGTTTCTTCTGCGATTCGTAGACTCGCGCGATGTTTATGGCGCCCGCAGGCCCGTCTAGCTTCTGGATTTCCTGCGCTTGTTCAAGGGCCTTTTCGACACTCCCGCCGAGAAACCCTGGCGCTTCCAAGAAAAAGTCGATGAGGTTCTCGCGCGATTCGAGGTCGTCCGGCTTCAATTCCACGGCTTTTGCAAACGTCTTATGGATTTTCGGCGCAAGAAAACCCTTGATGATCATGTTCGCCTCGCGCGCATGAGAACCATAAGCGCGGCCGAGCCAGAGAACGTATTCGTGCTCGTCCGGTTTCGCCGCGACGACTTTTTCGAGCAGCGATTCGGCACTGTCCCAATCCTTCAGTTCGATACCAACCCGCCCCATCCAGAACATCGTCACGATGTCATCCTGTGCGAGTTGCCCAAAGGCCTCTTTGGCCGCAGCATAGTCGCCCGCGTTGTAAGCGGCGATGCCTGTGTCCAACGTCGTTTCCGCAAACGCCGCACCGGCAAACAGAGTCACCCACACAATCTTTCGACGCACACGCATCGCAATTCTCCCGTTCGAATGGACAACATTGATTGGACAAGGTGCAGGACGAAAAGGTTGCGTGCGAAAAATGGGGCTGGCGGAAGCGGGTCTTGGTTACCCGGTTCAAACGTCGAATAGCGGGGTGGAGAGATAGCGTTCGCCGGAATCGGGCAGGATGGTGACAATCGTTTTCCCTGCGTACTCGGGACGCGCTGCAAGGCGAAGGGCGACCGCCACCGCCGCCCCGCAGGAGATGCCGCTGATGAGGCCCTCCTCGCGCGTCAAGCGGCGGGCATATTCAAATGCCTCGTCGTTGGTCACTTTCTCGATGCGGTCGACCAGCGACATGTCCAGAATGTCCGGCTTGAAGCCCGCCCCGATCCCCTGAATTTTGTGCGGTGCCGGAGCGCCGCCCGAAAGCACCGGCGAATCCGCCGGTTCCACGGCGACCGTTTCGATGGCCTTGCCCTTGTCCTTCTTGATGAACTGGCTAACTCCGGTAATCGTGCCGCCGGTTCCAACGCCCGAAACGAATACGTCGATTTCGCCATTGGTGTCGTCCCAAATTTCGGGCCCGGTGGTGCGGCGATGAATACGAGGGTTCGCGGGGTTCTTGAATTGTTGCGGCATGTAGAACTCGGGATTTTGCGCTGCAATTTCCTCGGCCTTACGAATCGCCGCCGGCATGCCGCCTTCGCCGGGTGTGAGGATGAGTTCCGCGCCGAAGGCCTTGAGCATATTGCGCCGCTCGAGGGACATGGTTTCCGGCATCGTGAGAACGCAGCGATAGCCCCGCGCCGCGCAAACGTAGGCAAGCGCGATGCCGGTATTGCCCGAGGTGGGCTCAATGATGGTGCTGCCCGGTCCGACGATTCCGCGCTCCTCGGCGTCCCAGATCATCGCCGCGCCAATCCGGCACTTCACGCTGTAGGCCGGGTTACGTCCCTCGACCTTGCCCAGCACACGCGCGTTCAAGCCCCTACTCAGGCGTTGGAGATGGACAAGCGGCGTCCGGCCGATGCTTCTACTGGCGTCTTCGAATATGGGCATGGCGAGAACTCTGTTGGGGAATTGGACCTACGATAGCAGCATTCGGCACAACAGGTGAATCGGTTCGACCGCCTTCCCTAACTATACGCCGCGATTCCGGTCATGCTCTGGCCGAGGATGAGCGAGTGGATGTGTTCGGTGCCTTCGTAGGTGAGGACGGTTTCGAGGTCCACCATGCGGCGGCCGATGTGGTACTCGTTGTGGATGCCGTTCGCGCCCATGAGTTCGCGGCACACGCGGGCGACCTCGATGGCCTTGCGGCAGTTGTTCATCTTGCACAGCGAGACGTGGTGCGGCTTGATGCGCTTGGACATCTTCAGTTCGCCCAGCCGTTTGGCCAGACATTCCATGCTCGTGATTTCCGCGGCCATCCACGCGAGTTTGTTTTGGATGAGTTGGTGACTCGCGAGGGGTTTGTTGTCGAATTGCACGCGGACCATAAGGTAATCGAGGCACTCATCGAGACAGCCTCGGGCCGCGCCCGCCACGCCCCAGCAAATGCCGTAGCGAGCGTTGTTCAGGGTCTTTAGCGCCGCGCTCAGCGAGTCCGCGCCCGGCATGAGTGCTGATTCCGGCACCTCGACGTCCTTTAGGTAGAAAATCGACGTGTCGCTCGTGCGAAAGCTCCACTTGCCCTTGATGCGTTGTGCTTCGAATCCCGGTGTGTTCGTGGGTACAAGAAATCCCTTGATGATGCCCTCGAGTTTCGCCCACACAATCGCCACGTGCGCGTGGGAGGCGTTCGTAATCCAACACTTGGTCCCGTTCAGTACGAATCCGCCAGACGTTTTCTCGGCGCGCGTCTTCATTCCCGAGGGGTTGCTGCCGAAATCCGGTTCGGTCAGGCCGAAACATCCGATGGCCTCCATAGTCCCAAGTTTCGGCAGCCACTCGGCCTTTTGCGTGTCCGATGCATTGTCGCGGATGCACCCGATGACGAGCGATCCTTGCACGCTCACGATGCTACGAAGCGCCGAGCTTCCGCGCTCGAATTCGCGGCAGACGAGACCATAGGTGATCGGGTCGAGCGTGCCTTCGGCGAGCATCTCCAAAATGCCGAGCGAGCCGATTTTCTCGTAAATGCCCTCCGGCAACAATTCCTTGTCGTGGCATTCGTTGATGCCGGGTAGGATTTCATTGTCGACGAACTTGCGAATCTGGCGGATGACCGCGCGCTGTTCGTCCGACCAGTCGTCGTCCAGTAGAAACAAATCTGTCGAATAGGTCTCGGCCATTCGTGAAGGTCCTTTTGTGGTGGTGTGAAACGCCAATAGTGAAAACTCGGCGGGGCCGTAATTATGAGTTCGCGCGCGCCAACCAATCAATAACGCGGCGTCTCAAAACTCCGGCGGGCGAGCGCCGTGGCGTTCCATGAGCCAGCGCCGCGCCTCCGCCGCCGTAAAGAAGGACCCCGCGATGAGCACCGGGTCAGCACCCGCGATGGACAACGCCCGTTCTATCGCGTCCGGAATAGTTCGAGCGGTTTCGACGGGCAATCCGGCCGCTGCCCGGGCCAGCGCTTCCACCGGCATGGCGCGGCCCGAGCCGGAAAACTCCGTGACGACAAGCCGTCTCACGATGGGCCTCAACTCTTCCAGAATCGCCCCCGCATCCTTGTCGTTTGCCAGGGCCAAGACGATGACGCATTGCGCGGCCACACTCTCGGCAAGCGCCTTTACGCCCGCCGGGTTATGCGCTACGTCGATGATGACCCGCGGCCACTCCATTACGACCTCAAGCCTACACGGCCATCGCGCGGTGCATAGGCCCGCGATGACCGCCTCTTGGGTCAACTTCGGAAACTGATCGCGCAGCGACCCGGCCAGCGCCACGGCAACCGCCGCGTTCGACCCCTGGTGCCGTCCATGCAGCGCGAGCGGGACCGATTCCAAGGATAGGCGCGCACCGCGATAGCTGAACCGTTGCGCAAAGGGACCGCCACCCAGCGAGAACGCGAAGTCCCGTCCTACGCGGAGGAGAGGCGCGGACACCTCCTTGGCCCGGCGCGCGATTACATTCATCGGACCATCGTCAATACTCCCGCATATCACAGGCACACCTTGTTTGATGATTCCCGCCTTCTCGAACGCGATTTTCTCCAACGTATCGCCGAGGTACTTCGTGTGTTCGAGCGCGATCGTGGTGATCGCGGCCGCAAGCGGCGCTATCACATTCGTCGAATCGAACCGCCCGCCCATTCCGACTTCGATAATGCCAACATCGACGGATCGCTCGGCAAACCAGCGAAACGCGATTGCGGTATTGAGCTCGAAGAACGTGGGGGAGTGGCCCATCGTTTTCGCGAGCGATTGAAAGAATATGATTTGACGATCGAGTTTATCCGGGGGAATGGGCTTGCCATCAGCGAGAAATCGTTCGCGCACATCAAGCAGATGCGGGCTGGTGAATCTGCCTGTGCGATATCCTGCGGCCCTGAAGATGGCGTCGAGAACCGCAACGACACTGCCCTTGCCGTTGGTGCCGGCGACGTGGACTGTAGGGAATTCGCGTTGCGGGTCGCCGGCGAGTCTGAGCAGATGCGTGATGTTGCCGAGCCCGAGCTTGATGCCGTGCAGTTCAAGCCCGAAGAGATACTCGAGCGGGGTCACGTTCGCGCGACGGCGCGGTTCTGCGGCGAGAGGTAGCGGAGCAATTTGGCCAAGACGGGCCGCAAATTCGGACGCGATACGATCTGGTCGATGAAACCGTTTTCGTACTGATACTCGGACGACTGAAACCCTTCGGGCAGCTTTACTTTGAGCGCGCCCTCGATCAGGCGCTTCCCGGCGAATCCGATGTTCGCGCCCGGCTCGGCCAGAATGATGTCACCCAAGCTGGCGAAACTCGCATACACGCCACCGGTTGTCGCGTCCGTGAGCACGGAGATATAGGGAATTCCAGCCTCGTTCAATCGACGTACGGCGTCCGTCGTCTTCGCCATTTGCATGAGCGCTAGAATACCCTCCTGCATGCGGGCCCCGCCCGACGCGGCAAAACAGATGAAGCACAACTCGTGTTTGATAGCGTCGTCCGCCGCGCGGCAAAATCGCTCGCCGACCGCCGACCCCATGCTCGCCATGATGAATTTGGCTTCCATCGCCGCGAGCACAGCCCGTTCCGACTCGATAGCCCCGAACCCGGTAAGCAAGGCTTCGTCTTGACCAGAGTCAACGCGCGCGCGCTCCACTCGCTCCAGGTAAGTCTCCTTACCGACTGTGAACTCGAGAGGGTCAGCCGTTTCGACGCCAAGATGCGTTTCCTCGAAAGTCCCCTCATCCACCAGCAGCTCGATGCGTCGCCGGGCCGGAATGCGGTAGTGGTGATCGCAGACCGGGCAGACCTCTTGATTGTCCGTCACTTCATTGCGATAGACAGTCTGACCGCATCCGGGGCATTTCATCCACACCCCATCAGGCACTTTCGTCTTGCGGCCCATAAGGCCGCCGAAGGGTGATCGCTTAAATAGAGACATCGTTCTCCCTCCCCCTATGTCCGCGCGGGCCTACCCACTATACCAGCCAAACGCGGCCCCGCTTCGCCGGCGCCGGGATCAACTGTTCGCTTCGACCGGCTCGTCATGGAAATTGTCCGGGTGATAGAGCAAGCGCCCGCAATGCTGGCACGTTCGGATCTTGTGGCCGGCAAGAATCTCGTTCACGATCTGCGGCAGAATGTGCATGTGGCACCCGCCGCACGCCTCGTTTCTCATCGGGACCAGCGCCGCCCCCGCGCCCTTGCTGATGCGAATTCGAGTGTATTGTCGAAGCAATTGCGTTTCGACCGTGGCCTTGAGCGGCACGCCTTTCTCTTCGAGTTCCCTGCGCTGCGCGACGGCTTCATCGAGTACCTTGTCCACTTCCGCGCTCTGCTTGTCGATTTCCCGCAGTTCCGCGTCGATACGTTTACGGTCCTCGAGGAGACGGTTGCCAACGTCGTCCTGTTCAACCATGATGGCGAGAATTCGTTCTTCGCGCAGCGCGATATGTTTCTTCGCTAAATCGATTTCATGCAGAAGCGCTTGGTACTCGTCGTTCTTCTTCACCAAATTCAACTGCCCCTGATACTTCTTGATCTGCTCCTGCTTCGCTTCGATTTCCCGTTCGCACTCCCGCTGCTCCAAGATCAGCTTTTGGCGGGTCTGTTCCCGTTCGGCCAACTCCGCCTTCAAGCGTTCCCGCTGGATTTCAAACTTCTTCTTTCTCTTGGGAATTTCGGTCTCGCGCGTTATGCATTCCTCAATAGCGAGGTCAAGCACCTGTAGTAAAAGCAGGTTCTTCAACGAGTTATCTCCAACTTCCGTTCGCGCGCCCAAAAAAAAAAATTGGCCGCGCTTAGCGCGGCCAGTGTCTACTTCCGAATCCAGCTCATCATTTTCCTGAGCTCGTCTCCCACCGTTTCGACCGGGTGAGAGGAGTCTTGCTCTCGCAATCGCTGGAAGTTCTTTCCGCCTGACATATATTCGTCGATCCATTCCTTGGCAAACTCGCCGTTTTGAATCCGCCGAAGCGCTTCGCGCATTGCGTCTTTCGTGTCCTGCGTTATTATCCTGGGCCCAACAGACAACCCGCCGTATTCGGCAGTGTCGCTGACCGAATAGTTCATGAATTTTAACCCGCCACGATAGTACAAATCGACGATCAGTTTCAACTCGTGCATCACCTCGAAGAAAGCGATCTCCGGCTGATACCCCGCTTCCGTCAATACCTCGAACCCCGCCTTAATCAACGCCGCAGAACCGCCGCACAGCACCGTCTGCTCGCCGAAAAGGTCAGTTTCAGTCTCTTCTTTGAACGTCGTCTTCAAGATTCCGGCACGCCCGCCCCCGATCGCCGAGCCGTACGCGAGCGCCTTCTTCAGCGCCTCGCCGGTCGCGTCCTGATGAATCGCTACCAAACACGGAACGCCTGCGCCGCGAACGAATTCTTCCCGCACGAGATGCCCAGGGCCCTTCGGCGCGATCATCCAAACGTCGATCTCCGGCCCCGGCTGAACGCGGCCGAAATGGATATTGAAGCCGTGTGCGAACATCAGCGAATTTCCCGGCCGCAAGTTCGGTCGAATCTCCGCTTCGTAAACGTCTTTTTGAATCGTGTCGGGAATCAATACGACTACGACGTCCGATTTCTTCACCGCCTCCGCCACCGGAAGTATCTCGAACCCTGCCTCCTTGGCCGCCTGACACGTCTTGCTCGACGCGCCCCCCTTGTGACCAATCACAACGCTCACGCCGCTGTCGCGCAAGTTCATCGCGTGCGCATGCCCTTGGCTGCCAAACCCAATGACGGCGATGGTCCGTCCGTTGAGTGCGGACTTGTCCGCGTCTTTGTCGTAATACATCGTCGCCATTCAATCTTTCCTTCCCTGTGATTGCGTTTGTTCGCGTGTTATGCGCGGCGCTCGCGCTATCGCGATCTTTCCCGTCCTCGCCAATTCCACGATCCCGAACGGACGAACCATGTCGATGAAGGCCTGAAGTTTGCCGTCGGACCCCGTCGCCTCGACGGTAAGCGTCAAAGGACTCACATCGCAGACTCGCGCGCGGAAAATCTCCACCACTTCGAGCAGCCCGCTGCGGGAGGAACCTTCCACGGAAATCTTGATCATGATCAACTCGCGATCGACGAAGTCCTGCTTCGTAAGATCGATGACCTCGATGACCTCGGGGAGTTTGTTGAGTTGATTTACGATCTGGTCGAGTACGCGGTCGTCCCCTTTGACGACGACGGTCATCCGCGAGATTGTCGGGTCGTCGGTTACGCCGACGCACAAGCTGTCGATGTTGTAACCCCGCGCGCTAAATAGGCCCGAAATCCGAGCAAGCACACCGAACTGGTTCTCGACAAGCACGCTTATCGTGTGCGACTTGGCGGATGGATCCCTGGTCGTCATGGTGGGGGTTCGCCTTTCGGATCCCGGTTGTACGTATTCATCGCGGCCTCGATTCCTTTGTCTACGAACATCTCGACCGCGTCCGCCGCGCGCGAGAACGCGACGGCGACCACCTCGCGCTCATCGGGAGCGAACTTCCCCAACACATGTTGAGTAAGGCCGTTCCCCGGTCCCGGTCCGATGCCTACGCGGAGGCGAGGCACGTCGCGGGTCCCCACGCGTTCCATTACCGATCGCATCCCGTTATGCGTACCGGGACTCCCGTCCTTGCGCATCCGCAGCCTGCCCAACGGCAATTCAGCTTCATCGTACAAAACGAGCATGTCATTCGGATCGCCAACATTGTTGCGCGCAGCGAGCGCGACACTCTCCCCGCTGTTGTTCATAAACGTCAGCGGCTTGAGCAACAACACCTTCTCTCCCGCGTATATAGTCTCCGCAATCAAGCCGCGAAATTTCTCTCGATTAAACTGTGTTTCCCAGCGCGCCGCCAAAATGTCCAGCACGGCGAACCCAGCATTGTGGCGCGTGTACTGGTACGCCGCGCCGGGATTTCCGAGGCCAACGATCAGCTTCACAACGCCGCGCTACTTGTCCGATTTCTTGCCGGATTTCTCGCCGCCCTTATCTCCCGCCTTCGCGGCTGCCTTATCGCTCGCCTCCGCAGCCGCTGCCTCCGCAGCCGCAGCTTCCGCCGCCACCGCCTCCGCGGCAAGTTCCACATCCGACTTCACGACGCGCGGCGCGTGGATTGCCACCACAGCCCGGTCACCTGGGGTAAGAATCTCGACGCCCTCCGGCGCGCGAAGGTCACTCACGTGAAACGAGTCGCCTATTCCGAGTTCGGTTACGTCAAGCGGCAATTCGCCCGGAATTTCCAGCGCCCGACATTCCACCTCGATCTCGCGAAGCTGATGGTCAAGAAGTCCGCCGTCTGCCATGCCCTTCGAGCGCCCAACCAACACGACTTGCACCGTCGTCCTGACTTTTTCGTCCAAGCTGATGCGCAGAAAGTCTGCGTGAATTACCTGGCCCTTTACCGGGTCATGCTGTACGTCCTTGAGCAGCGCCGGCCCGTTCAGGTCGGGTTTGTCGGCGAACTCCAATTGCACAATGGCGTGCTCGCCGTGGGCCACGTGAATCAAATGCACGAACTCGCGCGCATTGATGCTCAACTGCACGGGGGGCAACTCGTGTCCGTAAAGCACCGCCGGCACATTACCCTCTCGACGTGCCTGCCGGGCGCCGCCTTTTCCGCGCGGCTGCCGGGTGTTTCCCGCTAACGTGTGGACTTGCATGACAATTCAAACCTCCGGTTGTTACTCGAACAGTATGCTCAGTGATTTTTCACCGTGAATCCGCTTAATCGCCTCGCCTAC
>CAYXRK010000046.1:21921-28358 GCA_964467615.1 uncultured Nitrospirales bacterium
TACCAACGAGGCGAAACTAATGACCTTAATCTTCTCGCACGTCCGGGCTTCGGCGCTCAAAGGAATCGAATCGCTCACAATCACTTCGTCCAGCACCGAAGCCGAAATACGTTTAATAGCCTCGCCGCTAAAGACCGCATGCGTCGCACAGGCAATAACGTCTGTAGCGCCGTGTTCCTTGATCGCGGCGGCGGCTTTCACCAAGGTCCCGGCGGTATCGATCATGTCGTCGAAAATGAGCGCGCGCTTTCCGCTCACGTCGCCGATGACGTTCATCACTTCCGATTCGTTCGCCTTGGGCCGCCTCTTGTCCACAATCGCCAGCGGCGCCTCCAAACGGTTCGCCACCTCGCGCGCCCGCCGCACGCTGCCCGTGTCGGGCGATACCACGACGAGGCCCTTGAGGTTGCGCTTCTGCAGATGGCGGCAAAACTCGATGTCGCCGCTCAAATGATCCAACGGAATATCGAAGAAACCTTGTATCTGGTCCGCATGCAGATCCAACGCGAGCACACGGTCCGCGCCGGACGCCACAATTAGGTTCGAAACCAACTTGGCCGCAATCGCAACGCGGGGCCGGTCCTTGCGGTCTTGCCGGGCGTAGCCGAAGTACGGTAGTACGAGCGTGATGCGCGCCGCCGAAGCACGCCGCGCCGCGTCGCACATTATCAGCAACTCCATCAAATTGTCGTTAATAGGCGGGCACGTGCTATTGACGATAAACACGTCCTTGCCGCGAATATTTTCGCCGATCTGCACGTGCACTTCGCCGTCGCTGAACCGGCCGACCATCACTTTCCCCTGTTTCTCGAACAGGTGATCGCAGAGGCCGGCGGTCAGTTCGACCGACGCAGACCCGCAAAAAATCTTTAGTTCCTCACTATACGGCACGTTCCTACCCCACCTAGTAACCGCGTTGCTGCTCCGACCGCCGGTCGAAAATGGCTGGGGCGGCAGGATTCGAACCTGCGAGTGCCGGGATCAAAACCCGGTGCCTTAAACCACTTGGCGACGCCCCAACAGAAACCCAATATGGACGCGCGGAAACAGAGGCGCGCGCTCAAATTCACCGGCCGTCATCACGCCGGAAAAGGCGCATAAGGATAACGATTGACGGACTTTATTGCAATTTTGCGGCCAGTTTCCGGACGACTTACACCGAGGCGTCCGTTTCCGCCCGAATTTGCGCCAACATCTCGAGCGATCGCAGCGAGAGATTCGAACACGCGTCCAAGATTTTGCCCCCGTTCCCGCGCCGCATTTCCAAGCGCAGCTTCGTAAATTCCCGCGCCAACGGGACCACCTGTCCGCCCAATTGCCGGGCCCGATGCCGCTTGCCCTGGCCCACCAATCTGCATAGCGCCCCGTCGCAAGCACACACCGCGCTGCTCGCTTCGATTACCTTGGTGCGGGACTCCACGATCCGCGGCTCTTCGTACACCAAGTTCAGCAATTCGTCCCGCGCCGCGTCGACCTCCAGCAATTCCTCGTGCGGCGTCAAGTTGTTCGCGCGGGCGATGCGCCGCTCGACGTGCGATATGTCGATCGAGTACGCGCGCGCCAAATTCATGTTGTGTTGCATCTTGAGTATGTCGCTGTCCGTCAACCGCGTCGCGATGACATCGCGCCATTTCTCGCAGACGTCCGGCGCGGCGACCAACACGATGCGCGCCTGGCCCGGAAACATCTCGTAGTGCGCCCTGCGGCCCATCGGCGTCCACTCGCGCGAAACGACGTAGTGCGTCACGTCGAAGAACTGGCAACCGGAGGTGGCGTCCGCGGGAATGTCGAAGTTCACGCCCTGCATTTCCCGTACGTCGTTGCTTACGGTGATGTAGAGCGAGAAATCCGGGCCCCGCAGGTGATAGCGCCCGAGCCGCGGGATTCCGGGCCGAATCTCAAATTCCTTCTCGCTCGTCACGTTCGTCTTGAACCACTCCTCCGTCTCGTCTTCGGGCTTGGATTCCAGCAGCAGCGGGGCGATCGCGTTCACGAGTTTCATCCGCTGCATCAACTCGAGCCACAGATCGCTGAACGTCAAGAACGGTCCCGTCAATGTTCGCTGCACGCGCCCGCGCACCCACACCGGATCGTTGTGGTACGAGTACGCGAACCAACCGCGCGCCCCGTTTGCGACCGAGAGATTTACCATCAATCGCATTTCGGGGCAGGTGCTCCACTCAGGCGTCTCCGTCGGGTACACAAACGCCGGCGCAGCCACCCAAAATTGACGCGCACCGCCGAGATCGACATGCGCCCGCACCGCCCTACCCACGTCCCATGGCCGACGTGACGCGAAGTAACCGATTCCCGAGGCGCTGTAGAAAGGCGCGAACAACGGATACGCGTTAGGGTACCGGGCAATGATCGCGACCGGATGGTTGGGGTCGGCCTCTTCTATTCGTTCCTTGGCGTCCAACACCTCGTGCAGGTTCTGCTCGATAGGCTCACCGCCAAGCATGCGCGCGAATATCGTCTTCGAGTCCGCGTATGGCCGAATGTGTTTCTCGATGACCCGATCTTGTGCTTCTTTCGGACCGCCGAGCGGAAACTCGTGTCGCGTGACGATGCGGATTTGAAAACTTTCCGCGAGCTTCAGCAAGTCGCGCCACTCCGCGTCGTCGAGGTGGTCCGAATTTGCCAGCGCGATCGCGTTGTGGTGAGAGTTCACCATGTCCTGCAGCGCGAGGCCCCAATACTCCGCGTCCGATACGCCGAGCATCTTGGCCAGCCGCTTCGCCGAGACCGCGTCCATATACACACCAAGCGGCAAGAATGTCGCCAGTTCCTTGTATTCGCGCGTGTGCTGTTTCCGCTCCGCGAGGACGGCGTTGCCTTTCTTGTAGGCGTCCTTCTCCAAGCGGGTCATCGCGCGGAACCGGACGCTCGCGATTTCCATGGATTCGAGCGTTCGCGTCGGAGAGTAAAGTCGAACTACCACGTTGTCGACGCGCGCCGGAAATCCGAAATGGTGCGTTGTACGCGCCACAGTGGTCCATTCGCGCGATTTCGGCAACGCCCCGAAGTGCGAGCCGCCTTCGTACGTCCACATCCAGGTAGGGTGTGCGTGGTCGCTTGTACAGCGGTACGTGATTTCGACGATTGGATAGCGCGCCGTGTCGATAGGTAGCTTCGGCTCCTCAACGTCGATCGTGCTAAATGGCACCCAATACCTCGGGTCATCCTCGGACAAGCTGTCGATCCGGGTCACATGCCGAAAATCACCTTCAAGATGTACGCCATCTTCCGTCGTCGTGCGCTTCGCGGGTATGCCGCGCCACTCGACCGACGCCTCAAGATCGGTGGACTTCCATTCCTTCAATCCCGTGCCCGAAAACTCGACCGACTTCGACCCTATCGCCGCCGGATCGTACTTCTCCAGCAAAATGCTCAAGTACCCAAGATATTCGTAACGCGTTACGTCCATTCGGCTAGTGTCCACATTTCGTATGTCTACCCATAGGTGTCTTCATGTGTTTCAACAGCGCCTCATCCGCCGTTTAGACGCCGGATGACGGCCTTCGCAAATTCATTTGTGGTGGCCGAGCCGCCAAGGTCGCGGGTCAACTCGTCTTTTCGTCCGTCTTCAAGCACGGCGTCATACGCGGTGCGAATCCGCTCCGCCGGCGACGTTTCGCCGAGAAAACGCAACATCATTACGCCGCTCATGATAAGAGCGAGCGGGTTGGCT
This sequence comes from uncultured Nitrospirales bacterium, assembly GCA_964467615.1. GTDB lineage: Bacteria > Hydrogenedentota > Hydrogenedentia > Hydrogenedentales > CAYXRK01. The sequence continues at coordinate 25,613 of CAYXRK010000046.1, forward strand.
ACGTTCTTCCCGGCCAAGTCTGGGGCGCTCCCGTGGACCGCCTCGAACACCGCGCAATCGTCCCCAATGTTCGCTCCGGGTACCACGCCAAGCCCTCCCACCAGCCCCGCGCAGAGGTCGCTGATGAAATCACCGTAGAAGTTTTCCAACAACAGCATGTCGAACCGCGTGGGATCGCGGACGATCTGCATGCACCCGTTGTCGATAATCATCTCGTCGTAGTCTACGCCGTGCTTGTCCTGACGATGGACCTCCCGCGAGCAATCCAGGAACAATCCGTCGGCCATCTTCAATATATTGGCTTTGTGAAATACGGTGATGCGTTTGCGGCCCCGCTCGCAGGCATAGTTGAACGCGAACCGCGCAATTCTCTCGCAGGCCTTCCGCGTTGTAATCTTGAGGCTCTGCACGACGCCGGGCACGATCTCATTCTCGATGCCCGAGTACAGACCTTCGGTGTTTTCGCGGATTACGACGATATCGACGTTTTCATATCGCGTCTTGATCCCCGGCATCGAGCGCACCGGCCGCACCGCCGCGTACAAATCAAGCCCCTTGCGCAGCGCGACGTTCACGCTAGTGTGACCGCGTCCGACGGGTGTCGTAATGGGCCCCTTAAGCGCCACCCCCGCCTCGCGAATCGCGTCAAGCGTCAGCCTCGGCAAGAACGCGCCGTACTGCTCCGCCGCTTCGGCACCGGCCGGGACGATCTTCCAGTCCAACTCGGCCCCCGAAGCATCTAGGACGAGCCGCGTGGCTTTTGCCACTTCGGGGCCGATGCCGTCACCCGGAATTAGACAAACCGTATGCGCCAAGACCGCCTCCGAAACCCTTGAGTGACACGAACAGTGTACGGTCGCGCCGATGCCGAAACAATATCCGTTTGCTTCGGCTGAGGCATAACCGGATGACTTTCGACCCGACCGCACGTATAGTCATCGCTCCGCCTGATTAAAGGAGACTTACGTGAAGCGTTATTCCCTGCGCGGCCTCGTGTTCGCAACAATCGTTGCCTCGCATTCTCATGCCGATACTTTTATTCACGCCGGCCGGCTCATCGATGGTATTTCAAATGCGCCCCGAGAACGCGTCACCGTCGTCATTCACGAAAACGCATTCGCGCGCGTTGAGGACGGATATCTCGCCGTTGGGCCGGATGACAAGGTCATTGACCTCTCTGCCTGCACCGTGATGCCCGGATTGATGGACATGCACACGCACCTCTCTTCGCAACAGTCGAAGGAATCCTACACGGAAGATTTTTTCATGAACCCGGCCGACACCGCTCTCCGTTCCACGGTCTACGCGCGGCGGACGCTGATGGCGGGGTTCACGACGGTACGCGATCTCGGCGACGACGGCGTTACGGTGGTGTCGTTGCGCAACGCGATCAACCGTGGCTGGATCACGGGGCCGCGAATCTATACGGCAGGCAAGGCCCTAGCGACCACCGGCGGCCACGCCGATCCGACAAACGGCGTCAACGAGAAACTTGAAGGCGATCCCGGGCCAAAGGACGGGGTCATCAATGGGCCGGACGAAGCGCGCAAGGCAGTCCGCCAACGATACAAGGACCACGCCGACCTCATTAAACTGACCGCGACCGGAGGCGTGCTTAGCCTTGCCACGAGCGGACAGAACCCACAGTTCACCGACGCGGAATTGAAGGCAATCGTAGAGACCGCCAACGACTACGGGTTCACGGTCGCCGTCCACGCGCACGGTGCGGAGGGCATGAAGCGCGCGGTGCTTGCCGGGGTCACGTCCATCGAACACGGCACGTTCATGACCGATGAAATCATGAAACTGATGAAGAAACGGGGTACGTACTACGTTCCTACGGTTCTCACGGGCGTTTGGGTCGCCGAGAAGGCGAAGGAGGAGGGTTTCTTCCCGGCGGTGGTGCGACCGAAAGCCGCGAGTATCGGCTCCCAGATCGAGGGAACGTTCGCCAAGGCGTACAAGGCCGGCGTGAAGATTGCCTTCGGCACGGACACCGGCGTCTCCCCGCACGGCGACAATGCTCGCGAGTTCGAGTTGATGGTCCGAAACGGCATGCCGCCGATGGAGGCGATTCAGTCAGCCACAATGGGCGGCGCCTCCTTGCTCCGAGTCAACGCAAAACTCGGGAGCGTCGAGTCCGGAAAACTCGCCGACCTCGTCGCAGTCAAAGGCGATCCGCTTGAGGACATCACGCAAATGACGCACGTCGACTTCGTCATGAAGGAAGGTGTCGTCTACAAACAAGACGGGGCGGAACTAATCCAGCCCCAGCGAACGGAGTAGTCCTACAGGAACCGAATCGTCATCGGATATCTGTAGTCTTCGCCGTCATTCGCCTTGATTCCCGCGTAGATGGGCAAGGCCACATCGATAAGACCCATGATCACGACGACCGGAATGAGCAAAAACCCGATGACTATGAACAGGAGAATGACCATAACGATGGACGTTACGGCGATGTATATCCACATCGAAATCTGAAAATTCAGCGCTTCACGGCCTTGGCGATCGATGAAGGGGTGTTCATCCCGCTTCGCAAGCCAAATAATCAATTGCACGATGAATCCCGGAATGCCTACGAGCCCGCTCAACGCGGCCAAGTGGCAAAACATGGCCCACTTGCGCGCCTCCCGGTCAGGTACGTCGTGAGAGTAGGGGTCACGGTAGTCGTCGTCGTACATGGTCCCTTCCTTATTCTAATTCGCTTTCAAAATGAGACTAACCATGTTACACTAGGGTCATG
>CAYXRK010000047.1:0-28306 GCA_964467615.1 uncultured Nitrospirales bacterium
GGTATAGGGACTTGATCCGATACGCAACGACGACAGGCGAGCGGTTTGACGCACTTCAGATCAAGATGGCGTCATCCGAGGAGCTCCTCAAGTGGTCAAAGGGCGAGGTCAAGAAGCCGGAGACCATCAATTACCGCACGTTCAAGCCCGAGAAAGACGGGCTATTCTGCGAGCGCATCTTCGGGCCCGTGAAGGACTGGGAATGCGGTTGCGGCAAATACAAGAAAGTAAAGCACCGGGGCATCACCTGCGATCGGTGCGGCGTCGAAATTACCGAGAGCAAAGTGCGCCGGGAGCGCATGGGCCACGTCAAACTCGGCGTGCCCGTGACGCACATCTGGTTTTTCAAGACCACGCCCAGCTGCATCGGTAACCTGCTCGACCTCTCGATCCGCACGCTCGAACGCATCATCTATTTCGAGAACTATATCGTCATCGATCCGGGCGATACGAAGCTCGAGAAGATGCAGACGCTGACGGAAGACGAGTTCCAAGACGCGCGCGGTGAATACGGATCGGACCGCTTCGTCGCCAAGATGGGCGCGGAGGCAATCAAGGACCTGCTTTCGGAAATCAATATCGAACAACTCGCGGAAGAGTTGCATCAACAGTTCCAAAACACGACTTCGATTCAGGGCCGCGCCAAGGCGATTAAGCGGCTCAAGGTGGTCGAGGCGTTGCGCAAGTCCGGCAACCAGGCGGCCTGGATGGTGCTCGACGTGATTCCCGTCATTCCTCCGGATCTTCGCCCGCTCGTGCCGCTGGAAGGCGGGCGTTACGCGACGAGCGATTTGAACGATTTGTATCGCCGCGTCATCAACCGCAACAACCGTCTGAAGCGGCTCATCGACCTGCGCGCTCCGGAAGTCATTCTTCGTAACGAGAAACGCATGCTGCAGGAGGCGGTGGACGCACTGTTCGACAATGGGCGCCACGGCCGCACCGTGCTTGGCGCGGGTAACCGTCCGCTCAAATCGCTGAGCGACATGCTCAAGGGAAAACAGGGCCGGTTCCGTCAGAACCTCCTCGGCAAACGCGTGGACTATTCGGGCCGTTCGGTGATCGTCGTTGGCCCCGAACTGAAGCTCCACCAGTGTGGATTGCCTAAGAAGATGGCGCTCGAGTTGTTCGAGCCGTTCATCATTCACGAGCTCAAGGAACGCGGGCTTGCGACCACCATCAAAGCCGCCAAGCGCGCGATAGCGCTCGGCCGCGACGAGGTGTGGGACATCCTGGATGACGTGATCAAGAACCACCCCGTGCTACTGAACCGCGCGCCGACGCTACACCGGCTGGGCATCCAAGCGTTCGAACCCGTGCTGATTGAAGGCAAGGCCATTCGCATTCACCCGCTGGTGTGCAAAGCATTCAACGCGGACTTCGACGGCGACCAGATGGCGGTACACGTGCCGCTGATGGCGGCGGCGCAAATCGAGGCGCGATTGCTGATGCTGTCGTCGACGAATATTTTCTCGCCGTCGAACGGCCGCCCAATCGTCACGCCCAGCCAGGACATCGTTCTCGGCATTGCGTACATGACGCGCGAAAAGCCCGGCGCGAAAGGCGAATGGAAGAAAGCGTGGGACGGCGAGAATGGGCGTCCCACCAAACCGGGCAATGTGTATGCGAACCCCGAGTCGGTGATTCTGGCGTTCGAATCGGACCAAGTGGATATGCACGCGCGCATCAAGCTTCGCACCACGGACGGCGCCATCATCACCACGACCGTGGGCCGCGTCATACTGGCGGACGCGATGGGCGAGGGGATCGAAGTCAAACACGTCAATCAGGAGTTGAACCAGACGGCCATCGGCGATGTGATTGCAGACGCGTACTTGCGCCTCGGTCATGGCCGCACCGTCGAACTCTTGGACGACCTCAAGCGCATCGGGTTCCGCGCGGCGACAATGTCCGGTATTTCGATCGCCGTCAGCGATATGTTGGTGCCCGCCGAAAAGGAGCCGCTTCTCGAGAAAGCGCAGGAAGAGGTCATGCGCATTGATGAGATGTATCAGAACGGCCTGATCACGGAAGGCGAGCGCTACAACAAGATCATCGATCAGTGGACGACCACTTCGGAACTTGTGGCGGCGCGAATGTTGGACACGATCGAGAAGAACAATGACGGGTTCACTGGAATCCATTTGATGTACCGCTCGGGCGCGCGCGGTTCGAAGAACCAGATTCGTCAGCTTGCCGCGATGCGCGGACTTATGGCCAAGCCTTCGGGCGACATCATCGAGTCGCCAATCACGTCCAATTTCCGCGAGGGGCTTACCGTCGTCGAATACTTTATTTCTTCGCACGGTGCACGCAAGGGGCTCGCGGACACCGCCCTCAAGACCGCCGACGCGGGATATCTAACGCGCCGGCTGGTCGACGTTGCGCAAGACGTGATCATCGAAGAGGAAGACTGCGGCACCCTGAACGGTATCTATGTCGAGCCGCTGATGGACGGCGCGGACATCATTGCCCCGCTTGAAGAGCGCATCGTCGGACGAATCGCGCTCGAGGACGTGACCGTCCCCGATCTCGATGAACCGATTATTGAAGAGGGCAAGGAAATTACCGAGGAACGCGCGAAGCTGCTGACGGAAAAGGGCCTGCCGGGCGTACATATTCGGTCGGTGCTGACCTGTCAAGCCAAACGCGGCGTTTGCCAGAAATGTTATGGCCGCAATCTCGCGACCGGACAACTAGTCGAATTGGGTGAGGCCGCCGGCATCATCGCGGCGCAATCCATCGGCGAACCCGGCACGCAGCTCACGATGCAGACGTTCCACATCGGCGGCGCGGCGAGCCGGCAAGTCGAGGCGACGGAAATCAAGATGCCGGATTCGGGTATCGTGCATTTCAATAATGTGCGCACGGCGGTGAATCGCGACGGCGCGATCGTCGTGGTGAACCGCGGCGGTGAAATCAGGATCGTTGACGACCGCGACCACGAAATCCAGCGCTTGCCCGTGCCCACGGGTTGCACGATTCTTGCCGAGGAAGGCGCGAAGTTGCGCAAGAGCACCGTCATTTTCCGCTGGGACCCGTACAACGTGTCCATCATGGCGGAAGCCTCCGGCGTTGTTCAGCTCGAGGGCATGGTGGAAGGCGTGACCATGCGTGTTGACGTCAACCCCGACACCGGCCTCGAAGAAGTGGTGGTGACGGAACACAAGCAGGATCTACACCCACAAATTACCGTTCTCGGATCGGACAAGTTGGTCCTCGCGTATGCGACCGTTCCAGCGCAGACGCACGTGATGGTAAAGACGGGGCAGAAAGTCCGCGCGGGCGATTTGCTCGCGAAGACGCCGCGCAAATTCAGCAAAACGAAGGACATCACCGGCGGTCTGCCGCGCGTGGCGGAACTCTTCGAGGCGCGCCAACCGAAGGACCCGGCGGTCATTAGCCACATCGACGGCATCGTCGAGCTCGGCGGCGCGACCAAGGGCATGCGCAAAGTAAAGGTCATCCCGCCGATTGGTAAACAGCGCGAATACACCATCCCGCCCGGAAAGCACCTGAACGTGCAATCGGGCGACCGCGTATCCGCCGGCCAGCGCCTGACGGACGGGCCGATCATCCCGCAGGACATTCTCGAGGTGCAAGGCGAGGACGCATTGCGCAAGTACCTGCTCGACGAAATCCAGCAGGTGTACCGGCTCCAAGGCGTGCGCACGAACGACAAGCACATCGAGGTGATCATCCGGCAGATGCTTCGCAAAGTCCGCATCAAGGACGACCCAGGCAACACACCGTTCCTGGCGCACGAGGAGGTGGACAAGATCCGCTTCCAGGAGGCAAACCAGGCGACGCTTGAACTGGGCGGCCGTCCCGCGGAAGCCGAACCGATCTTGCAGGGGATAACGAAGGCGGCGCTCAGCACCGAGAGCTTTGTCGCCGCGGCCTCGTTCCAACAAACGACCCGCGTACTCACCGAGGCGGCGCTCTCCGGAAAACGCGACAATCTTCGCGGCTTGAAGGAAAACGTCATCATCGGCCATCTCATCCCCGCTGGGACCGGCGCCAATGTGTACAAGGACACGCAAGTCGTGCTCAAGGCCGGTTTCGCCGATTTCGCCGAGGACCTGGAGATCAGCGATGAAGAAGAGAAAGTCGGCGCGTAGCCGCTACCCATACTCAATCGAACGCCGCCTCCGGGGACTACCCGGAGGCGGCGTTTTTCTTGGCTACGCCGAGCTCGCGCAGACGGCCGGTTGTCCCACGGACGTTGATTACCGGCTATGGCACACGAGGCATTGCGCGGAACTATTGAGAGGATGCGGCGCCCGGAATGGATTTCCGCCGGGATGGCAGCGGGCGCAATTTGCGGGAAAGACGCCGAGATTGTGGATCGAGCCGGGCGCGGTCGAGTGCTCGATCTGTTCGTGGCACACGGCGCAATTGTTCTCCTGTTGCGGGAAGTGGCATGAGACGCAGTGGCGGTCCGCGGGACGGTCCCACCCGGCCCGGCGGTGCGAGGCTGGTTGTGTGTTTTGGTGACACTTGAGGCACGAATCCTCTTCATGGCACACGGCGCAGTTGGAGCGGTCCCACGAGGCCTGCAACCCGTGCGTGCGGTTGCGGAACGAAATGGTGTGGCTGTCCGGTTTCTCGACTCGATGGCAGGTCTCGCAGTCTTGCTCTTGGTCCTGATGACACGTCGCGCAAAATTTCGGGTCCATCTTGTACTCACTGCCGTGAGCGCGCTGCCATAGCGCCGGATTGTCGTGTTGAATCCGGGCGCCGCCGCGGAACATGGGGACCGTGTCTTGGCGGCGTTCGTTGTGGCAGACGGCGCATTCGTTCATTTCGGCGCGGACCGTTTTGTGACAGTCCATGCAGAATTGCATCAAGTCGCTTTTGGGAAGGGGCCGGTCGTCGGGGTCTTGATGACACTTCCGGCAATCGACGGCGGCATTCAGATGCGGATCGTGCGACCACTTCAATTCGTCGGTGAATCTGCCTGCGATGGGTTCGACCGTGTAGTCCGGGCGCGTATGACACGTGGCGCACGTATTCGACGCTGTTTTCCGCGCAGACGCAGGCGCCGCTTCGACCTCGTGACACACGCCGCAGATGCGGTGGTCCGGCAGCCACGATTCGCCCGCGCGCGTTCGGTGACAATCGTTGCAATCCAAATCGAGCGTCGTGACGTGAACATCGTGGTCGAAGCGAATGCCGCGATCTCCGCCCTTCGTTTCGGGTCGGGCGTACGCGTAGAACGTCCCGTACAGAATGCCGGCCGCGGCAACTATTCCGGCGACGAGCGCGCTGCGCCTGCGGCCGGGTGATGTGGAAAGCGAAGAGTCCATGGTCAAAACGTCACCGAGTATCCGGCCTGCAGCCGCCAATACGGAGAATCGGGACCGTCATCCTGTTCGCGGGTGAGGCGCGCGTCAAGCCGCTGATTGTCGCGGAAGTCCCATTTGGATTCCACGAACGTGGAGTAGATGTTTTCGTGCGTTTCCACGACGCGCGTGTCGAAGAATCGGGCGAACGGCTCGAAGAGAAGCGTGGCGGCCGGACGCAACAAGAATCCGACTTGCGTCAATCGCATTGGGAGCGGATTGTAGCCGACGTATCGATCCTCGAACCGCTCGAAATCCGCGCCGACCGTGAGTGAGACCTTTTCCCATCGATGCGTGAGTTCTCCCGTTACCGCGAAACTTCCCTCCGCGCCCGCGACGCGCCAATCCTCGAGCGCCAAACTTGCCTCCGTGCCGGGAGTGATCTCGTCGAAGCTCAGGATGAGTGCGTAACGCTGGTAGTCCCGATTAGGGGTCAGAGGATCGTCGCTTTCCGCGTCGTTCAGTTCGGCTTCAAAGGAAAGATGCACGCGTTCGGACAACGGCCGATGCACTGCGGCGAACACATTGTAGTAGGGTTCGAATACGCCCAAGACCCGATAGAACCCGGAGAGATCGGCGACCTGATCGCCGGCCCGATTGAGTTGCGCGCGCACGTTCAGTTCATAACCCAACTGCCAATTCTCGAAATCTCCCGAAAGCGACAATCGGGTTTCATCGCCCCCGCCATCTTTCCAGAGATAGCGCGCGTGCAGCCGGTGGTTCGTCGCGAGATCGCGCCACACGCTGAACGCGATGGCCGTATCGTTCAGTTCGTCCGCCTGCCTGTTAAGTCGGGTAGAAATCGGGTTGAACAACGTTTTCCAAAATACCACCTCCGCAATCTCGCGTTTATCCTTGCCGTGGAACCCATCAACGGCAATACGGATCCTCGCGCCGGGGCGATACCCAACACCTGCCCCCAACGCGATGTCGTCATGCGCGTTTTCGTAGAGCGATGCTCGCCATCCGCCGAACGCGTACCAGTCCCACGCGGCGAGTTGCTTTCGGAAGTACACGCCGTCAATGCGATTGTACGCCAGACCTTCGAGAATTCGCTGTCGTCCGACGCGCAGGACCGAATCGCCCCAAAGGTCTTCGGCGTCAACGTGCAAGTATAGGACGCGCGCGCGGAAATCGCTGTCGAACGCATCATCGATGTCCCGCAGGGCGCTCGTGGGTGCCTCGTGACCGTCAACGTCTTCGCTGAACCAGAACGCGCCGGTGGCGCTCCACGCCGGGTGGCCGGGAGGCGCAAATCGAAGCCTAAGCGTCTGGTCCAGATTCATATCCGAATCGTTGTCATCACGTTCAGCGTCCACTGTTGCGTCGAATCCTCCCGTCATCCAGCTCGGGCTCGGTGTTTCGTCTTCGCCAAATGCCCTGGAACACGCGGCGATCATAATCGGCGCGACGATCTCGACGAGCCGCCGCCGGTTACTGGTCACGGGCGGTCCGCCCCAACAGTTCGTAGAACGGCTGCAACCGGCGCATCAACGCGAGATCATTCACGTCGCGCGGCGGGCCGGCCTCGGGAAAATCGGGATCGTGACACGCGGTCACGCCCGCGCACGAATTCGGCGGCAGGGGCGTGATGCCCGCCTCGGCGGCGGCCAGAGTGAAGTTAGGCGCGCGCGTGAACAGCGTGTGATCCAACGGCCCGCCTCGCGGCGTTCGTTGTTCCAATGGAGGCATGTGACACGAGAAGCAACGGCTTGCGCCGGTGCCGGCGGGATCGACGGGATGAAACGGACCAGTGTGCAAGTCCGTCACGTCGTCATTCGGGAAATCGATCGCTTCATGGCATTGCAGGCAAATCGCATTGGTTTCCTTCGGCGCAGTGAGGGCGGGTTCCCGATGGACGTCGTGGCAATCGACGCAGGTCGCGGCTTGCATCACTGCGTGGCCGCTTTGGACGAACCCCTCGACGGCGGTATCGTGGCACTGCGCGCACAACGCGTGACGATCCGCGAATGGAACATGCCGAAAATTTTCGATAAAGGCGCCGCCTCGGCCGCCCGCGCGGACATGCAAGAATCCGGGGCCGTGACAGGTTTCGCACTCCACTTCGTTCAAGAAGTGTTTGCTTTCGAGGAAGTGCGTTTGGTCAGGGGCGATGAATCCGTCATGACACTGAAGACAAACGGCCGTGCCGACCTCGCGATTCGCCCCCCGGCAATCATTGACGCCAAGCAGAAACACGGCAAGAATAGGCATCGCCGCCACACGGGGCCTGACTTGCATCGCGTTTGTCATGTACATTCCGATAGACCACCGCCGCACCCGGCTGACCTTCTTACTATAGACAAATGTCTCCGGACGGTGCGCGTATTTCGACCGTGATCGTCTAATTCCCGTTGTGCAAACGCAGGCGCCATTCAGATACCATTATTGGCCCCTTTCTTTTCACTTGCCACTTTGCCGCGTGTTAGGCGGCGGCGCTCCATATCGGTCCGTGGCCGCTCAACGCGAGACTGACGTGTGATTCCGGGGTTTCAAGTAAGAAGCGCGTAGCGCCCACAATGGGCCGGCGCCAGGAGTAGCCCAGCGCACGGCGATTCATGAAGCAATTTGACGACGAATTGATTTCCGGGAGTATCTACCGCTCCGTTTGGAAGTTGGCATGGCCCGTAGTTCTCGCACAGCTCATTTCGGGAATCCACGGGTTCATCAATCAGGTGATGGTCGCGCACTACGTGGACGACCACGCGGCCAACGCAGCCATCGGCATTTCGTGGCAACTCTTCCTGGTGATGGTTGTGTTCATCGTGTCTTTGTTTCAGGGCATGAGCGTACTGGTCGCGCGCTACTCCGGAAAACGCGACCACGACGCGCTGAACCGGATTTTCTACGATGTCTTCATCGCGTCGTTTTGGATACTCATCTGCGTCGCCGCCCCGTTGGGCTTCTTCCTCACGCCCCACCTGCTGGACCTGGCGGCGCCCAGTCCGGAAGTTCGAGCGTACGCGGAGCCTTACCTGCGGATTCTATTCACGTGCAGCGCCCCGCTCTTCATGATGTACATGCTCATCAACGCGTTTCAGTCCACCGGAGACACCCGCACTCCCCTGATGCTCGGCGTTCTTACTTCGCTGTGCAATGTAATCTTCAGCTACTTCTTCATTACGGGGTTTGGCCCCTTTCCGGAACTCGGCACGATCGGGGCCGCGATGGGCACCGTACTCGGCCCGATTCCAAGTGTTTGCATTGCGATTTGGTTAATCCTTTCGCATCGACACATTGTCGGACGGCCGAAAAAGTTCACCCTGCTCCCGGACATGAGCGTAATTTGGTCGGTGGCCCGCCTTGGAATTCCCACGGGAATCCAGGCCTTTCTTCTGAACGTCGCCGGAGCGATTTTGCTTGGCTTTGTGGGTAAGCTCGAGCACAGCACCGACGCGCAGGCGGCGTATGTCGTTTGCTATTCACAGCTTTTCTCGTTCGTCACGTGGGCGAGTTTTGGTCTGCGCGCCTCGTCCGCCACCATCATGGGCCAGAACTTGGGCGCGGGAAACGACAAACGCGCCAAACACGGCGTATACGTCACCACGCTCATGTCAGTCATCTGGTCCGCCATGTGGGCGGCCATCTACCTGACCCTGCAGGATCCGCTCTTGGCGCTTTTCAATATCGCCGACGGCGAAGCGCTCGACATTGGGCGGCAGTTGCTCAACTTTCTGGCCGTGTCCGCGTTTTTTGTGTCCGCGGCGCTCGCGTTCACCGGCGGCCTACAAGGGGCGGGCGACACGATCTCACCCATGATCATCGCGTTCGTCAGTCAGATTGTCGTGCTGCTGGGGATATGTTTCGCGCTTCAATTCGCCGGCATGCTTACGCCGACGGGGATTTGGACGGCCATCCTTTTCAGCCATATCACCCGGTTCGTCGCGACGGTCGTGATGTTCCAGCGCGGCGACTGGGCGAACATCAAGGTGGAACTTAAACCGCAAAGCGTCGCCGGGGAAGTTTAGTCCTCTATTTCGCGATGTCGCTCGAACGTGTTTCCCGGACTACCGTGATCCGAATCTGGCCGGGGTAGGTGACGTCGGTCTCGACCTTGCGGGCGATGTCGCGCGCGAGTTGGGCCGCCTCGGCGTCGGACACCCTGTCGGGTTGCACGATGATTCGGACTTCGCGACCGGCTTGTATAGCGAATGATTTTTCAACGCCGGGGAATTCGTAGGTAATTTCCTCGAGCTGTTGAATTCGCTTAATGTACGTATCGATTGTTTCGCGTCGCGCGCCGGGTCTGGCCGCGGACAACGCGTCGGCCGCCTGCACCAGCACCGCGATTACCGACTCCTGCGGCATCTCGTTATGGTGCGCCCCGACCGCGTTTGCGACGAGAGCGGTCTCGCCATATTTTCGGGCGAGATCGTGGCCTAGCACGGCGTGCGAACCTTCGACTTCATGCGTGAGGGCCTTCCCCATGTCGTGAATCAAACCCGCCCGCTTCGCTTCGCGGACGTCGGCCCCGATTTCCGCGGCCATGATGCCGCAAAGGTGCGCGACCTCCTGCGAGTGCCTTAGGACGTTTTGGCCGTAGGAGGTACGGTACTTGAGCCGTCCCATGAGCTTGACGATTTCCGGGTGAAGCCCGTGAACGTCCACGTCGAGGCAGGCTTCTTCGCCAGCTTCGATGATCGTTTTTTCCATTTCCTGTTGGACCTTGGCAACCACTTCCTCGATGCGCGAAGGATGGATGCGGCCATCGGCGATCAGCCGCTCGAGCGCGATACGCGCTATCTCGCGGCGCACCGGATCGAACCCGGAAAGGACTACGGCCTCGGGGGTGTCGTCGATGATGAGGTTAATACCGGTCGCGTTTTCGAGTGCGCGGATGTTTCGGCCCTCGCGGCCAATGATCCGGCCCTTCATCTCGTCGTTCGGCAGGGCGACGACCGAGATCGAGTGCTCGGCGACGTGATCCGACGCTGTACGCTGGATGGCCTCGGCGAGCACTTTTTGGGCCTTCTTTTCGACCTGCGAAAGCATTTCGTCTTCGATGCGCTTGAGGCGAATGGCCGACTCGCGCCGGACCTCGTCCTCGAGCTTTTCGAACATAACGCGCTTAGCTTCCTCGGCGCTCATGCCCGATAGCGACTCGAGGATACGCATCTGCTCCGTAATGAGTTCCTGGATGCGTTGGCGATCTTTGCCGAGTTCTTCTTCGCGCTTCTGGAGCGATTCCTCGCGAGAACTGAGACTTCCCGCCTTTTTTTCCAAGGCGTCAACACGTTTCTCGACGGTCTCTTCCTTGGCGAGGATGCGCTTTTCGAGCGCGAGTAGCTCTTTTCGCTGCCGCTGGGACTCCTTGTCGACCTGCTCGCGAAGGTCGATTTCCTTTTCCTTGATCGAGGTATTGGCCTCTTTCAGGATAGTGGCGGCCTCGCGCTCGGCATCGGTAATGGTCTGTTCGGCGGCGCGGCGCGCCCTGGCCAATAGATTCGCGCCGATCATGCGCGTCAAGACGTAGGTCGCACCCATGCCAAGCAGGATGCTTGCAACGATCAGCCCGATTTGTTGGGGGGTAAGTTCTTCCACGAGGGCCCTTCTGCTGGACGGGCAAACGCGAGGGCCTGGCGGCGGGACGCCGCTGGAAGAGTTGCAGCCTTGTTGACGGAAACGCGGGTCTACGAGTGGGCAGTCGCTACACGGATGCGCGCACGCATTCGTTCTCTAACCACTCCAGCATTTCGAAGTTTGCATACGCCAACATTACAAATAGCTGCTTGGTATAACAGCAACCACGCTTTGCGTGGGTACTTTTCTTCCAGCGAGCGGGCCACGCATTCCGTACCAGATCTGAGATCCGGCAACGGGCCATTCCTGGTCGTGCCCAGCCTATATGGTTAAGAACCGCGCGCACCGTGGTTTGCCCACGAACGCAGTCCGTCTTCCGCGAATTATAGGCATGCACCTGCGCCAAGTCAACGCGCACGGACGAAGGATTCGCTTGGGCAGGTCCGTGACTGAACGTGGCTGGTTGCGCACTTTCGTTCAGTTCCGTGCGGGTGAGATCCCGTAGCGTAGACCCGATGCCCTGCCGGCCCGCGAGGGTGAGCAGGCACGTCATGGCCTGTCGGGACGGCCCTAATCGCCGGGGCCCTCCACCGGCGGCGGGGCTCGAAAAAGTGGAGCAACACCAGCGGCCCGTTCATGCGATCTTTAGCGTGTTCACCCCGTCCGTCAATCGAATATCTTTGTAGTCGCATACGCCTTCCAAGCGCTGAAGTAGCGAAACCGCGATCAGCCACACCTGGACGATTTTTCGCGGGGCCTCGCCGTACGCCTTGCGGCAATCCTCGTACACGTTGCGAGACTCGGAGAGCCATTGCCCAAGGCCGCGCTGTCCGCTTCGCACGACGAGATGGGTCTCCCGGTGGTTCCATGCCGGCAACGGGCACCGGTAACAGGTCTCCACCGGAAGCGCTCGCGACCAGTAGTACGTCAAGTCTTGGCCGTTGTCGAACTCCACGGCAATACTCATGTAGTCGTGCGTGGGCAAGGTGCATTCGGCGTACTGCGAAGGAAGCGCGTCCACCTTCCAGATCCATTCGAGCCGCGTCTGAGGAGTAAGATCGAACGGCGCGGGCTTCTGCAGAATGCCCACGTTCTGTCTCGTGTGACAGTGAATCGACGGTTCTCCTCGCGCTGTGACCGAGTCGGAATAAATCTCCGAGCGGCCAAGGAACCACAAAAACTCCCAGCCCTCGGGCTTGGGCTTGGCGTGCAAGAGCCGGTCGATTTCGTCGGCAACTAACCCGTTGACGTCTCCGTGCGCGGCGAGCGACTCTAACCCACGCACGGCATTGTCAGTCCACACGACGATTTGGATCGATATCCCGCCAGCGGCTTTTGCGTAGTCCTCTGCACGTGTCGCCAACGCGCCTGTCTTGTCCCTCCATTCGCCGGTCAGCGTCGCGAGGTACAGCCTGCCGCCTGATTCGGTCGTAAAGGTGTTCGTGTCGCGCGTGCCGTCGATGATCTCGCCGCGCCCGCCGACTCGGGCCCATAACGCATACTCGGGCCCGGAGTAGACGTCGAGAAGCTTGCTGAGATACACGCGTCCCATGCCGATGGTCGTGACGGTAGTTCCCGCCGGCAAATCGATGCCCGTGTCGATCCACGGCGGCGTCTTCGCGTCCAGATACAGGTACGAGGATTCGGCTATCAGCCCATTAGGAGTAGCGCCTGTCGCGCGCGCCATCTGATCGCGAAACGCTGCGTGATCCGGGCCGGCTTGCGGCAAGATCAATCGAGACAGCAATCGGCGTCCGATGACGCGGCCCAGGATGGTGGCCGTCGTTAGACGCGAAGCGCTGGGGATCATGGATACCTCTTTTCCATCCGGTCTATTCGGGAACGAATTTGTTTGGAGCAACCATTCACGGCTCGCGCGGCGCCGTTCAGCCTTCGCCGTAGAAATCGTTGACCGCCCTTCGGTCAACCGTCTTTGGCGAGAATATCTTCAAGAGCGCCATCGTCCTCGGCAACGGCATGGTTGAGAGCTCTCGACTTCGCCGCTCGAGGGCGTTCGCGATTCGCCGCGCGCATTCGTCCACGGGAAGCGATTTGGAATACGGTACGGGCGGGGCCGCGGCGCCACTACTTGCCACTCCCTTTTTAGCTCCCATTATCTACACTCAGCGGCTACAATAGAACCGTGGCTCGAATTCTACTATTGTCGAACCTTGGACCTCCCATGAAATCCGTTCTTCTACCCCAACATCGCTGTCGTACGATTCAAGTAACATCGATTCTACTTGGAGTTTGTGTGCTCTGTGCCGCCTGCTCGCGGCCGACCGGCCCGGATGACGCGGCCCACGGAAAGCCCCGCATTGCGCTCGTCATGAAATCGCTGGCCAATGAGTTCTTCGTCGCCATGGCCGACGGCGCTAAGGCGCACCAGACGTCGCACGCAGGCGATTACGACCTCATCGTCAACGGCATCAAGGACGAGCGGGACCTCAATCAGCAGGTTGCGATTGTCGAGCAGATGATTTCGTCGGGTGTCGCCGCGATTGTCATCGCGCCGGCGGATTCGAAGGCGCTCGTCGCTGTGTGCAAACGGGCGATCGAAGCGAATATCCCCGTTATCAACATCGACAACAAATTCGACGCGGACGTCCTCGCATCGTCGGGCGTTACGATCCCCTTCGTCGGGCCGGACAACCGCGCGGGCGCGCGGAAAGTCGGCGAATTCCTCGCCGGAAAACTTCAAGCGGGCGACGAGGTTGCGATCATCGAGGGCGTGACTACGGCGTTCAACGGACAACAGCGGCGTCTCGGGTTCGAGGACGCGATGAACGCGGCGGGCATGAAAATCGTCGCGGTGCAAAGCGGCCAATGGGAAATGGACCTCGCGAACCAAGTCGCCTCCGCGATGTTGAGCGAGCACCCAAATCTCAAGGCGCTCCTCTGTGCGAACGACAGCATGGCGCTCGGCGCGGTGGCCGCGGTCAAAGCGGCGGGCCGCGAGGGCGTGGTGAAGGTCGTCGGGTTCGACAACATTTCCGCGGTCCACGTGATGATCGAAGATGGCCGAATACTCGCCACGGCGGACCAGCACGGCGGGGACCTCGCCGTGTTCGGAATCGAGTATGCGCTTCAAATCGTGCGTGGCGAAGCGGCCCCCGCCGACAAGGAAACGCCGGTCGACCTCATCACCGCCGGGGCGTCGTGAGCGCAACGCACAACCGCCGGCCCAATCTATTCGCGAACTACGCGGCGCTTCTCGGCGTGTTGGCCGTCCTCCTCGCGTTGTTCTCGCTGCTCAGCGAGCACTTCCTCAGCGTCCGCACGTTCACCACGCTCATCAACCAGATTCCCGATCTCGTCGTCATCGCGGTCGGCATGACCTTCGTCGTCCTCGTCGCCGGAATTGATCTCTCCGTCGGATCGGTCCTTGCCCTTGGCGGCGCGGCGCTGGGTGTGGCGATGGTCGATTGGGGCTGGCCGATTCCCGCGGCGGTGCTGCTTGCGGGCGCGATCGGTCTTGGCTGCGGCCTCGCGAACGGCTTCGTCGCCGTGCGGTGGACGGTGCCGTCGTTCATTGTGACGCTCGGCATGCTGGAAATCGCGCGCGGCGGCGCGTACTTACTCACGGACTCACAGACGAAATACATCGGCGAGACCATTGGCGGCATTGGCGCGCCGATTCCGTGGCTGCGGCTGTCGCCCGCCGTGCTGGCCGCACTGCTCATCGTCGCGGCTGGGCAGATCGTGCTCGACTACACGCGCTTCGGGCGCTACGTTTTCGCCGTGGGTGGCAACGAGGCGGCGGCGCATCTCTCGGGCCTCGACGTCCGCGCCATAAAGCTCCGCGTGTTCGCGCTGTCGGGCCTGCTCGCGGGAATCGGCGGCGTGTTTCATTGCTCGCCGCTCGAGAGCGCGGACCCAAACGCGGGCGCCGGCATGGAACTCTCCGCGATCGCCGCGGTCGTCATCGGCGGCGCGAGCCTCAGCGGCGGACGGGGCTCGGTGGTGAACAGCTTTCTCGGCGTACTCATCATCGCCGTGCTTCAAACCGGCCTCGCGCAGGTGGGCGCGTCCGAGCCGGCAAAGCGGCTCATCACGGGGCTCGTCATTGTCGCTGCCGTTGTGGCGGACGTCTACCGCCGCCGCCCGTAGCGCCGATTTGCAATCGGCGTGCCCACCGCTTCCCTTACTTCACAAGGGAGGGGACAGGCGAGGATTATTGGGTTCGCGCGTACTACTTGCCGAACTCAGGCGCGATCGCTCCCGTCGCGCGCAGCCGCCGCATGTGGAATTCCACCGCGTTCTCGAGGCCCACGCGGCTGAGCTTGTCCAATGTGTCGTGGTCGGTGTGGTAGTACGGCGGCGCGGAAATCAGGCAGAACACCTTCGCTCGGCCGCACACGACGAACAGATCCGCGATGCACTGGCGCAATACCTGCGGGGCCTTCGTCATGAGTCCCGTTTCACGCACAAGCTCCGGCAGCGCCGTCTCCGCCTCCGGCCAGCCATCCGGCCCGACGTACGCCGTGCGGAAATCGTTCAGCGGCGTGGGCCAACCGGCGGCTGCGCCTTCCGCGCCGGGCTGACAGTCGAGATGCTCCAGCAAAATGAATGCGTCCGTGTCCGCGAACCGGTCCGGCCGCTTCGCCAACAGATCGCGAATGCCCGCGGCGCTGTTGTGGTGCCCGCCCAGCGCGATGAAGTCGAAGTCCGCCGTGCGCGTCGACTCCAGCAACGTATGCAACCGTTGCGCCAGCCCCACCATCACGGCCAGCCCGCTCGCGTCGTCATTCGCGCCGGAAAAGAAACTGTCCAAGTGTGCGAGCAACGCGATACGCATCCGCCCCTGCCCCTTCATCGCCGTCACGACATTCGCGCCGTCGTAGTTCGTGTTCGTGGAATACGAAATTCGCGCTGAAACTTTCTCGCCGCGTTCGATCGCGGACTTGAGCCGCGCGCCATCCTCCGCATCGACGACGAACGACTGAATCGGCCTCGCGCCGTTGACGTATTTCTGCTCGATCTGCGCGAACGGCTTGTCCACCGGCACGACCGCGCGCCACGTTCCCGGCGGCGTTGGCAGGCTGAAGATGAATCCCGCCGCGCCGTGCTCCACCGCCTTGTCGTACAACTTTTCCTTGCGCACGGAGGTGTCCGCGGGCGAGAACGCCATCTTCGCTTCGAGATACACCCACTTTCCCGCGGCCTTGGCCCAATCCGCGTCGGATTCCACCAAAACGATCTCCGCTGTTGGGCAAATTTCGGGAAATCGCGCGTCAAACGGCGCGGGCACGGCGCTATGGAATACGGCCCCGCTCGATGTCCTGAGTTCCCAGTCGCGCAGCCGCGGCGTGGCGGAGGTGTATAAGACGGCTTCGACGGAATCCATGAAGGGCCGCAACTGCTCGATCAGCAGTTTCCCTGAGGCGATCTCCGCTTCGCCGATCCGGCCCCAGAGCTTCGCGTTCCCGCGAAAATCCTCGGCCACGCGCACATGGGCCGCGGCGATGTCCAACAAGTCCGGCGTTTGCGCGAAAGCCGCGCAGCTCAACACCACAGCCGCTATCGATAGTCGCCAGATCATCGCGTCCGAATTCCCAAACCGTTACGCGAAAGCGTACCATGCGCCGCGAAATCCTTGAAACCTCCAGATACATGGCCTCCTCGCCCGATACATTTGCAGCGCGAATCCAGTCAACGATTAGCGGGCGCCAATTGCTCGCGCCGGGAGTGCGCGTCCTCGCGGCGGTTTCCGGTGGGCCGGATTCGGTGTGTCTCGCGCACGCGCTGCGGGAATTGGAATATCCGATAGTCATCGCGCATTTGAACCATCTTGCGCGAGGGGCGGAATCAGACGAGGACGAGCGGTTCGTGCACCGATTGGCGGAGGAACTGCATTCGCCGTTCGCTGCGTTCTCGGTAAACGTCGCCGAGCGGGCGCACGGCGAGTCCTTCGAGGCGGCGGCGCGCAAGGCGCGATACGATTTTCTCGCGCAGGCCGCTCGACAACATGACTGCGTCGCAATCGCGACGGGGCACACGCTGGACGACCAAGCGGAAACGGTACTCATTCGCCTTGTGCGTGGAACTTCGCCGCAGGGTCTCAGCGGCATCGCGCCGCGTGGAGAGTGGGGGCGCACGCCGGTCACCCGTCCGCTCATGGACGTTACTCGCGAACAAGTGCTCGCCCATCTCGCGTCCCACGGCATCGGTTTCCGCACGGATTCGTCGAACGAGGACCGGCGCTTTCTTCGCAATCGCGTGCGGCATGATCTCCTCCCCCTGCTACGGCGCGACTTCAATCCATCCATCGTTTCCGGGTTGGCGCGATTGGCCGACTTACAGCGGACGGAGGGCGAACTCATCGAGCGGTTCGTAGACGAACTTGATGGGTTTGTGCGGGGGAGCGGAGACGCGATTCGCCGAGAGACGTTTCGCGACGCAGACCCCGCGCCACGGCGGCGACTGTTATTGCGAATCGCGTGGGCGCATGGCGCTACGCCGGACTCCGAGCGGGTGGACGCCGCCGTGGACTTTATCTCCGCCGGCCGCACCGGCGCATCGCTCGACTTGGGCGGAGGCGTGCGGCTCGTAAACGGCCGCGACGAGACCCAGATTTACTCAAACGACATGACGTTTCATTCGACGGACGAAGTCGTTCTAAACGTTCCGGGATCAGTGGGGGCATTCGGCAAAGTATTTCGATCGCGCCTGATCGAGGGCCACATCGAGGGCGCGATTCGGGATCAGTGCTCGCCGACGCGCCAACTTTTCGACGCGGACACCGCGGGGGCACGCCTTATCCTACGCACGCGGCGCGACGGCGACCGATTCACGCCGCTCGGCATGCAGGGATCGATTAAAGTAGGCGACTACTTTACCGAGCGCGGCGTGATCGGACCGGAGCGCGAGCGTGTGCCGCTGGTGTTGAACGAGGAAACAATTCTCTGGGTCGTCGGTTACGTACCCGGCGAATCGGCCGCGGTCCGCCCAAACACCCGCCGAATTTTGGAGATCACCGTCGAAGATGCGTCCTAGTCAACGCCCATTGTTCACCGCCAACGAAATCGCCAACCGCGTCGCCCGCATCGCGAAACAAATCGACAAGGACTACGGCGCGGACCATCCAGTCGTGTTACCGGTCCTCAAAGGCGGTTTCATTTTTGCGGCAGATTTGGTCCGCCGCTTGGCCGTGCCGGTCGCGATCGACTTCGTGCGCGCCCGGAGTTACTCCGGCGCGCTCTCGCGCGGAACGGTCGAGTTGCTCGTGTTGCCGACGACTCCGCTCGCGGGCCGGCGCGTGCTGCTTATTGAAGACATTCTGGACACCGGCCGCACTACCGCGTCCATCGTCGATCGGTTGCGTCTCGAAAAACCGGTGGACATACGCATCTGCGCGCTGCTCGACAAGCCCATGCGCCGCACGGCCCAAGTCGAGCCGGACTACGTCGGCTTCGAGATAGGAGACCAATTCGTCGTCGGTTACGGCCTCGACCACGACGAGCAATACCGCGAGTTGCCGGCAATCCACGCGCTTGAGAACTAACGCCGCCGTCTCGGCCCCCGCCGGCTTTGACCATGGCGCTTTTGTTTGGACGTATTTCGCCCCTTGTCGCGGTCGTCGTCAGGATTTGTCTCGGGCTGGTCCGAATGCAGGCCTTGGTGCGCGCCGGTGTCTTCGATGGAGTTGTAACTGTGACAACGGGGGCACTGCGATAGCTTTGCCGCCGCCTCGTCGAGGTAGCTGTAGCCGCAGATCGTGCAACGCCACAGGTATTGTTTTCCGAGCCGGCGTTGCGGCCGGCTGATGGAAAGTTCCGTGTGCAGCCAGATGCCCGCGGCCACGCACGCGAGCACCGCGCTGTACATGACGATTGCCCGGCCCAGCTCGATGTCGAACATTAACGGCCTGCCTCCGCGCGAATGGTCAGCGTGCCGTGTTGGGTTTCCGGGGCGGACGCGCCGAGCGATTCGAAGCGAAAGGTCAACACCGCCTCGGCGATTCCTTCGATCAAACGCGGCGCTGCTTCCACCTGCGGCAGCACGCCCACGACCTCTCCCTCGCGGTTGATGCGGACTACCAGCACGAGCGGCCCCGGCAACTCGCCTGCCTCGATGCCCCACAGCGCGTCAATTTTCGGAATGGTCAGCAAGCGGCGAGGCGAAGGCGCGGTCATCCATTCGATTTCCGATTCAAACCCGGGTGCGGGGCTGCCGAGTGATTGCACCTGCTCATCGGCGATTTCTTCCCCACCAAACGCCATCCGCGACAGCGCTCCGCCAATAGAAGACAGCCCCTTGCTGAACCGCGCCCACGAATCGCTCGGGCCGCTGTCGAACAAGCCCTCGGAACGGGCGCGCAGTTCGAGACTTTCGCTTCGAGCGCGGAGCAAGTCCATGCCCGCGAACTCGACCGTTGGAAGTTCAACAGAAGGCAGCCCATCGGCAAGTCGCGCGAATTCCCGGGCCGGGTCTTCGGAGGTCTCTCCCGCGACGCGCTCAAACGCGCTGTCCGGCGAACTAAGCAGAAGCCGATCGCGCGTGCCGGTTTCCTGTGGCACGATGGTGAACGCAACGTAGTCGATGGGTTCTTCCGGAAACAGCACAACGATACGAAAAATCGTCACCATCGAGAGATGGAACAGCACCGAAAATGACAGGGCGAGAATGAGTGCGCCGTTCCAGGACCTCATGGTGTTTCCGCGGGCGGCCTCGCTCCGACGGACAAGTGCGTGATGCCGGAACTCGCCGCAAGCCCCAACACCTCGACCAGCCGCCCGGCGTCCGTCCGCGCGTCCGTGCGAATCAGCAGGTTTACGTTCGGGTTCTCGGCGGCCTTTTGCGAAAGCACGCGCGATAGTTCCTCGATGGTCGAGACCTCGGCGTTGTCCACATATATCCTGCCCGCGTTTCCGGGGCCGCCCTCCCCGTGGGCGAGGGTGACGGAGAGTCCCGTCTGCTCTAGGTCCGTCGCGCCTTCGGCATTCGGCATCTCGATTTCGATCGAACTGTGGACGACAAACGTCGACGACAACATGAAGAATAAAAGCAGCAGGAGAACGACGTCGACGAGCGGCGTCAGATTCAGTTGCACCGCGAGGCGGCGCGAACGTCGTTCCCTAAACTTCATACTCGCTCCGCTCCTTCGTGAGCAGTTCGACCAATTCATTCGAGCTGACTTCCATTTCGAGGACCATGTTGTCCACGCGGGAGACGAAATAGTGGTACATGACCAGCGCGGGAATCGCGACGACAAGTCCGGCCGCGGTAGTGATCAACGCATTGCCGATGCCTTCGGCCAAATCGCTCGGGCTGACGATTCCTTGCTTATGCTGAATTTGCGCGAAGGCCTTGATCATGCCCTGCACCGTGCCGAGAAGTCCCAGCAGCGGCGCGATATGCGCGCAAGTCCCCAGCGCCGTCAGGTAGCGCTCGAGGCGCGGCGCTTCCAGGCGGCCCGTATCTTCGATGGCCTCGCGAATGTCTGCTTTCGAGCGGCCCGCCTTCAACAACCCCGCTTTCACCACGCGGGAGATCGGCGTTCGCGCTTCGTCGCAAATCTCGATGGATTCCTGAATCCGGCCTTGGCGCAGCAGCGAGCGCATGGTGTCCATGAATTCGCGCGTGTCGATGGTCGCACGACGTAGCGAAAAGAACCGTTCGACGATGATCGCCAGCGCCGCCACGGACGTGGCCATGATCGGCCACATGACGATCCCGCCGCGGTAGATGATGTCGTAGACGTTGACGGCCTCGTCAGGCACGGCGCATTCCCCGGTTTCGTTCCCCCTCGCGCGGCGGCTCGGGCGGCGTCACAGCGTCACCAACGTCCCCAGGCCCTTCTCGGTAAAAATCTCGAGCAGCAAGGCGTGCGGCACGCGCCCGTCTATGATATGCGTTTGCCGTACCCCGTAGTCCAGCGCCTTGTGGCACGCATCGATCTTTGGAATCATCCCCCCCGCGATCACGCCCTTGCGTCTCAACTCCTCGACCTCGCGAAACGTCACTTGGTGAATGAGTGAATCCTGGTCATCCAGGTCGCTGAGGAGTCCCGCCGTGTCGGTCAAGAACACCAACTTTTCCGCCTGCAGCGCGGCCGCGATTTCACCCGCCGCCGTGTCCGCGTTCACGTTCCAAGTCCGGCCTTCCTTGTCCGTCGCGACCGGCGCGATTACCGGGATCATCCCCTCGCGGCAAAGGACCTCGATGATGCGGAAGTGCACCCGCACGATTTCGCCGACTTGTCCAAGGTCGGTGCCGTCTTCCGTGATCATTTTGCGGGCGTGAAGCAGATTACCGTCTTTCCCGGACAGGCCGACCGCGTCGCCACCGGCCTGGTTGATAAGGTTAACGATGTCCTTATTGACCGTCCCCGCGAGGACCATCTCGACCACGCCGATCGTCGCGTCGTCCGTTATGCGAAGGCCGTTGTGGAACCTGGGTTCGACGTTGAGCTGCTTGAGCGTGCGGCTGATGATGGGGCCGCCGCCGTGGACGATAACCGGGTTCATCCCCACGTATTTCATCAGCACGACGTCCTGCGCCGTCAGACGCCGAATCGCCGGATCTTCCATCGCGCTGCCCCCGTACTTCACCACCACCGTCTTTTTCTCGAATTGGCGGATGTACGGCAACGCTTCGACCAACACCGAAGCCTTGTGAATCAGTTCCTGCATGCGGTCCTTACCGGCGATGGCCATCTCGTGCCCGATTGCTCCCTCCGCGCGATACAGCGGCGCAAGAACTTCGCGTCAACACTGCGTGGCCCAGAGTCGGCCACGGTTACCAAGCGTCCGGCCGCGGTGATCAGCGCGGCGTCAGATTGTTTCCGCGTTAGGAGCGGTAGTCGGCATTGATACTAACATAGCCCTGGCTGAGGTCGGAGGTCCAAAACATCGCCTTGCCCTCGCCGTGGCCGATACTCACGCGCACCCGAAACTCGGGTTTCTTCATTACCGCGGCGGCGTCCGGTTCGTGGTAGTCGTCGCGCACCACACCGCCATGCACGATGTGTACGTCGTCGAGCCAGATGCCGAGATCGGAGGGCTCGAAATTCACCCCTGCGTATCCGGCGGCGCAGGCGATGCGGCCCCAATTGGGGTCCTGGCCGAAGAACGCCGTCTTCACGAGTTGAGAATACGCGATGGATCGCGCCACCGTCTTGGCGTCTTCGTGGTCTTTCGCTCCTTCGACCGCGATTTCGACGAACTTCGTCGCCCCTTCGCCATCTTTGACCAACGCCTTGGCGATGGTCCGGCAGAATTCCGTCAACGCTGCCGAGAACGTCTCGTAGTCCTTCGTCCCCTCTTTGATCTCAACACCGGAAGCGCCGTTCGCAAAGATGAGCACGGTATCGCTCGTGCTCATGTCGTTGTCGATACTGATGAGATTGAACGACTCGGCAACTGCGCTTCGAATGGCGTGCTTTAACGCGCGTGCTTTCATTTCCGCATCGGTGGTGATGATGGCGATCATCGTCGCCATGTTCGGCGCGACCATGCCGGATCCCTTCGCAATCGCGCCCATCCGAATCGTCCCGGCCGACAGCGTCACTTCAACGGCGAACTCCTTCGCCACGGTGTCGGTCGTCATGATCGCCGTCGCTGCGTCGAGGCTGCCTTTCGCGGATAGCGCCTCGGCGCACGCCGCAATACCGGCCGTAATCTTGTCCATTGGCAAATGCACGCCGATAACGCCCGTGCTGCACAGGCACATATCGTCCTCGCCGACGCCCAATAGCTCCGATAGGTGCTTGACGGTCTTATGTACGTCGCGCTTGCCGCGGTCGCCCGTCGCCGCATTGGCGTTGCCGCTGTTGATGAACACGCCGCGCGCGCTCCCCTGTTCGCAACGCTCGATGTTCCAAAACACAGGCGGCGACTTCATCACGTTGCGCGTGAATGTCCCCGCGACCGTCGCCGGAACGTCGCTTAAGATTAGCGCGCAGTCTTTCTTTGTCGCGTTCTTCTTGATGCCGGCGTGGACACCGGACGCCTTGAATCCCTTGGGCGCGGTGATGCCGCCGCGGACCGTTTTCATATGGATACCCCTGCCTGGATCAATCCCGCGGTCTCTTCGATGCCGAACATGATGTTCATGCACTGCACCGCGATGCCTGCTGTCCCGCCCATAAGATTATCAATCGCGCTCACGATGATGATGTTTCCCGTCCGATTGTCATTCACCCAGCCGAAATCGCAAAAGTTCGAAGCGCGAACGTTTTTCACTTCCGGCAAACTTCCTTCGCCGAGCACGCGCACAAACGGCTCGCGTTTGTACCGCGCGTAGCATTCGTCCAAATCAACGGGACCCGAGGGCCGCACGGTCAGCGTGGTCAGAATGCCCCGCGTGTACGGCCCGACATGCGGCGTGAACTGCACCAGCGCCCGATGCCCGATTTCCTGCTCGATTTCCGGCGTGTGCTGGTGGATCCCCACCTTGTATGCCCACACGTTCTCGTTCATCTCTGGGAAGTGGTACGCCTCCTTGAGCGAACGCCCCGCGCCCGATATGCCGGAGACGCTGTCCATGACTATCGGCGCCGAAACGCTGGTCCGTTCGAGCAGCGGCAACAAAGGGAGAATCGCCGTAATCGGATAACATCCCGGCCCCGCAACAAGTTGCGCCGCCTTGAGTTCATTGCGATGTATCGACGGCAGGCCGTAAATGCTTTCGTTTAGCAACGCAGGCGCGGCATGGTCAGTCTTGTAATATTGGCGAAACGCCTTCGTGTCTTTCAGCCGGAAATCCGGCCCGAGGTCGATGACCCGCACCCCCGCCGCGCGCAACGCCGATACCGGCGCCATCGACTCCGTGCTCGGTACGCCGACATACACCACGTCGCACTTTTTCGCCAGCGCCTCCGCGTCGAACGCCTCAAAGGTCAAGTCGCACAACTTCCCAAACGCCGGAAGCCGGTCCGCCACACGCACGCCGACTTCGGTCGTGGACGTTGCCGCGACGACCTCAGCGTTCGGGTGCGCGAGCAGCAGGCGCAACAGTTCGCGCCCGCCATAACCCGTCACCCCGGCGATCCCGACCTTGACCACGGCAAATCCCTCGAAAAAGAGCGCGGATTATAGACCCCGTCCCAGGGTCAATCAATGGAATATTGCTCCCCTCACCAATATGCGCACATCTGTGCCACCGGCCCAGCCCGAAACATCTTTAGGTCATCATAGTAATTCGTCATCGTCATCGTCATCGTCATCGTCATCGTCATCGTCGTGCTCGTGCTCGGCAGTTCGCAAGATATCCCATCACCATCCTTGCCACGCAAGAATCGCCTTTCGTAGTGACTTCGCTACACTTGTATTGGCATGAATACCCTCACCTACCTAATCCACCTCGAACCGGAAGGCGGCTTCACCGTCACTGTCCCCGCGCTGCCCGGCTGTATTACCTACGGCGAAACGTTGGAACTTGCCCTCGAGCGCGCCCGCGAAGCCGTCGAAGGATTTCTTGAAACACTAGTGCAGTTGGGCGGACCCATTCCAGAAGAGTTGATCAACTGTCCGGCTGAAATCCTCGTCCAAGTAAAGTTGGCCGCGATTGCATGAGCCGGCTTCCAGCGGTTACGCCGCGCGAAATAGTCGCCGTGTTGACCTTTCCGTTCTTGTTGATATACTAACGTCGCCGTGAAGACCTATACCTACACTGTTCATTTCGAGCCCGCCGAGGAAGGCGGCTTCGTGGTGTCCGTTCCTGCGTTGCCCGGTTGCTTCACGCAGGGAGAAACCTACGACGACGCAGTCGCCATGGCCCAAGATGCCATCGAGTGTTACTTGGGAGCGATTGTTAAGCTCGGCGAACCGATCCCCGAAGAGACGATCCAGAGTCCGATCAGCATCGCGATCCGTGTGAATTCGCCAGCCGAGGTATGAGCCGTCTCCCGACAGTCACACCCCGGGAAATGGTGGCCGCACTTAAGAAAGCGGGTTTCGAGGAACAGAACCAGACGGGGAGCCATCTCGCCTTACACAACCCATCCACCGGGCGAATGACGGTTGTTGCGATTCATACCCGAGACATCAAGAGAGGCCTGATGAAGAAAATTCTCAAGCAGGCCGGTCTCTCCGAGGACGAATTTAGAGAGCTGCTGTAGGATCCATCGCCGACTAACAAATTGTTCTTTCGCGCCTAGGCGACTCCATGCCCACCAACGTCATACTCTTTGGCGCAGACGCCGAACTCCTACGCTCTGACGTCGAGCGCTTCAAATCGCTCTCGCTCGTCAGCGCGAATCCCGACGCCGTCATCTGCTACGGCGGCGACGGCACGCTCCTCTCCGCAGAGCGCGAGTGGCCCGGCGTGCCCAAGGTGCCGATCCGAAATAGCCGGCGGGGCAACCGCATGCTCGATCACCCGGCCTCGGAAGTCATCGAGCGCCTGGCGGACGGCCGGCTCGTCCCGACGCGCTTCACCAAACTCGAATGCGACGTTCGCGACGGCGGCGACACGCACGTCCGCGCGCTCAACGAGGTCAACGTCATGATGGGCCGCTCCAACACCGCCGTCCGCTTCAAGCTCTGGATCGACAACGAACCCTTCGAGTCCGGCGACGAACTCATCGGTGACGGCTTCCTCGTCAGCACGCCCTTCGGCAGCACCGCGTACTACCGCCAAATCACTCGCGGCATTTTCTACTGCGGCCTCGGCGTCGCGCTCAAGTTCACCGCTGAGCACGTCAACCATATCGTCGTGCGCGAAGACTCGCTCATCCGCGCCGAAATCACACGAGGCCCCGCCTCGATGTCCTACGACAACGCCCCCGGCGACTTCACCCTCAACACCGGCGACGAACTCCTCATCCGCCAAGATCCGCAAGACGCCGTCGTCCTCGCCTGGCAACACCTCCGCCGTCCGAGCGAGGAATTGTGAGCGATTTGTATTACATGAAGTTCCTTCCCGGGATGCCGACATTTACGGGATCGGTTATCTTGTTGTCATTCCTGCGAAGGCAGGAATCTGGAATGAATCCCGGACGACTTTTCGACGTAGGAGGAGAGCGCAGAGGAATGACCCACTTATGCGTCTGATATCCATTTATCTCGAGAACTTTCGAGCCTATAGAGAACCCGCCCGAATCGATCTCGATGACTTTACGGCTTTCATTGGTCGGAACGACGTTGGCAAATCGACGATTCTCGAGGCGATGGAAATATTCTTCAACAATGAGACGGTGAAAATTGATAAGGGTGATCGATCCGTCGGTGCCGACGGGACTGCAATTTCCATCGGATGTGAATTCTCCGACTTTCCTGAAAGTGTCGTCCTGGATGCATCTGCGACCACTGACCTTTCATCTGAACATCTATTGAACGGACGCGGTAATCTGGAGATAAGAAAGGTGTTCGAGTGCTCCGGCGCAAAAGTAAAGCCGGAGGTGTTCGCGATGGCTTGTCATCCATGCGACAAGGGGCTTGACGACTTGCTCTCCTTAAAGAACAAGCAACTCAAGGAACGGATGAAAGAGCTAGCCGTCCAATCTGAGAGTGCGACACTGTCGTCTAACCCTTCCATCCGGAAGGCGCTGTGGGTGTCTCGCGAGTTATCTTTCGAAGAAAGACTGATCAACCTTAACGACGAGGACGCAAAGCGCATATGGCTCAAGCTGGAGGAGCAAATGCCAATCTTTGCCTTGTTCCAAGCCGATCGACCGAGCCGCGACGATGATACCGAAGTTCAGGATCCAATGAAACTGGCGATGATGGAGGCAGTCAAGTCAGTTGACAATGAACTTCAAAAGATTCGCGAGGTCGTCAAAGAAAAAGTTATGGAAGTGGCTGAACGTACACTCGATAAATTACGCCAGATTGACCCGTCGCTCGCAGGTAAATTGACACCTACCTTCACGAGCGAGCCGAAGTGGGATGGCTTTAAGCTCACTCTGACAGGAGAGAACGATATACCAATCAACAAACGAGGCAGTGGCGTCCGGCGTTTGATCTTGTTGAGTTTTTTTCGAGCGGAGGCGGAGCGCAAACGGGAGCAGAAAACTGCTCCGTCAATTATTTATGCCATCGAAGAGCCTGAGGCTTCCCAGCATCCTAACAATCAAAAGATGATTGCAGAGGCGCTATTGGATCTCGCGGATTCGCCGGGTTGTCAGGTTTTTATCACTACTCATGTTCCAGGACTGGCGAATGTAATTCCTGTTGGCAGCCTGCGGCATATCTATCGAAATAGCGGGGGTATCAACTGCGTCGATTCTGGTAAAGACGACGGTGTCGCTCGGGCGATAGCCGACACGCTGGGCAGTTTGCCCGACAATCGAATCAAATTAATTCTCTATGTAGAAGGGCCGAATGACGTCGTCTTTTTGAAAGCGATATCGAGAAAATACAAAGGGATCGATTCTCATCTCATAGATATCAATGACGATCCCCGCGTTGCAATTTTGCCAGTCGGAGGTTCCAATCTTCGGGAATGGGTAACTCAGGAGTATCTCAAAGGACTCGATTATCCTCAGATCCACATTTATGACCGAGGTCGCGGCATTCCTCCGAAGTATCAAGGTTCCCATGATGAGATCAATTGTAGAGAGAATCAACGATGTTTCTTAACTGATCGAAACGAGATGGAAAACTATCTTCATCATGGGGCGATTAATCGCTGTTTGGGCCTCCGCTTGACTGCGTTTGAACCGATGGAGGATGTGCCCGAGATCGTTGCGAAAGCCATACATGAATCTGACCAGTCCCCCGAGAAGAAGGAGTGGACCGTAATCGCGTTGGGCGAAAACGGAACGCAAAAAATAGATATGAAAGTGAAGAAGGCCAAAAGACGACTGAATTTAGAGGTTGCAAACGCGATGACCATCGAAGAGTTGACGCAGATTGATTCCGATGGTGAAATGAGGAAATGGCTCGACCATGTTTCCTATGCAGTTGCCCACGGAACGCTGAAGAATCAGTGATGAAAAGCGCAGACGCGTTCCCTGTTGTGACACTCGACATTAACATTGCGGAAGCTATGCGACAAAGGCAAATATCAGAATGACAATCTCGGCTGCCCTCGTTCTTGCATGTGGCCTTTCCGCCGACCCCTTTTCCGGCGACGCGCTTTACGACGACATGGTGAACTATACGCGCCTTGCGGGTACTCGCCCGCCGATCACGCTGGCGATGCTACCCAACGGCTACTCCGAAGACACGCACCAAACCGGCGGGACAGCCGATCTCGCCACGGCGGATTGGCTTGCGGGCGAACTCGAGCGCGCGGGCCTCGCCGCCGAAAAGCAGCCGTGGACGTTTCGGCGTTGGGACGTCGAGCGCGCCGAATTCCTCCTCACAGTAGATGGTAAGGCCATCGATACCTTTCCATTCTGGTTTCCGAAGAACACCGGCGTAACGCCCGTGAGCGCGCCGCTTGCCGTGTTCGACGCGCTCGACAAGACCGCCGGCCTCGCGGGCAACATCGCGTTCGTGTCCAGCGCGGCGGCGGGCCGCGCGCTCGCGATCGACGGCATCAACGCCTGGGCC
>CAYXRK010000048.1:0-28114 GCA_964467615.1 uncultured Nitrospirales bacterium
CAAGTGATTCGGGAGCAGTATTTCGTCAAACCGGCCAACGAATTAGTCAAGCTTTCAGAATCGAACCCGTACCGGTGCAGTTGGAAGCGCGATCAGAATTATTACATGGCGTGGGGCGCCACGGTGATGACAAACTACAGCCGAGCGCTGTTGATTGCACACTCACTTACTCACGATGAGCGGTTTCGCGACGTCGCGGCGCTGAACGCAGACTTTATGCTGGGCGCCAACCCGATGGGGATGTGTTGGACGACAGGTCTCGGCTACGTTTATCCCATTGACATTCAACACGGGGTCAGCAAAACCGACGGTATTCTTGACCCGGTGCCCGGGATAACGTTGTATGGGATTACCGGCGGCGTGGCGAGACCAGTACGCGTTGGAATCTGGAACGCGTCCAGCCCGGGGGATCCCACGTCGCGAGTGTCGTTTTTTGAAGGGGACATGCCGGTCTGGCGGCAATGGAGTTGCCATCCGAATTTGAACACTGGACAGTGCGAGTTCACGGTGCATGAGACGATGTCGTCGACCATTTTTACTTCCGCGATGTTGTTGGGACAGGGGTGGACGCCACCCGAAGCGCTGAAACTACGTGGGCCGCGACGGGCGGACTTGTTGTTCGGATACTGGTATTTGCCGTAGGAGCGCGCCGCCCGCGTTGGACGATGGGCCCGACTATTTGTAACTTTCATTCGGCAATCGCGTAATTGGTCGGGCAGATGAACAGGAGTTTAGAGTCCGCTGGTTGTCCTCCTCGGAATGAAGGGAACGTATCTCAATGCGCATACTGGTGATACATGGGCCCAACTTGAATCTGTTGGGTACGCGGGAACGAGACGTGTACGGCACGCGGACGCTCGGCGATATCAATGCGATGCTTACGGATGAGGCCAAGAAGCACGGGGTGACGCTCACGTGCGTCCAGTCTAATTCGGAAGGTGAACTCGTCGATGCGATCCAAGGTGCGCGAGGCAATGCCGACGCGATCATCATCAACCCGGCGGCCTACACCCACACAAGCGTGGCGTTGCGCGACGCGATCGCCGCGGTCGAGATACCGACCATCGAGGTGCATCTTAGCAACGTATACGCGCGCGAGGAATTCCGCCATCGCTCGCATGTAGCGCCCGTCGCCGTCGGTCAGATTTCCGGTTTCGGCGCGGAGAGTTATCGCCTCGCGCTCCTTGCAGCGCTATCGCTCAAGGATCCGAAATGACCCACCGACTCGATGCGCTCCGGGTGCGTCTCGATGAAACCGGGCGCGATGCCTTCTTCAGTATCTCAGCGCCGGACAATCAGTACCTGACGGGATTTCTCACGAGTTTCGGGGAGATATCGAGCGGAATCATCGTCACGTCGCGCGAGGCGATTTTCTTGACGGACAGCCGTTACACCCAACAGGCACGCGAAGAGGTGCGAGGGTTTTCGGTCGAACAGATAAGCGGCGACCTATTAGGGGCCTGCGGCGAGCGACTGATGGCCATCGGCGCGAAGGAGGTCGCATACGACCCCGGCAGAATCACTGTCGATGAACGAGACCGTCTGCTCGCCAAATTCAATGGGGAGTTAGAACCGGTGCCGACATTGGTGACGGGTCTGCGGGTCAGGAAGTCGGCAGAGGAAATCGTGGCCATTCAGGCGGCGTCGGAGTTGGCCGAAAGTGTGCTGGCGGACTTACTACCGTCCCTGCATGTTGGGCTGCCAGAGCAGGAACTAGCTGCGATGTTCGAGTTTGCCTTCAAAAAGCGCGGGGCGTCGGGGCCGTCGTTCGATACCCTTGCGCTGTTCGGGCCTCGAAGCTCGCTGCCGCACGGATCGCCGGGGCGGCGGGCCCTGGAAAAGGGCGATATCATCCTGTTGGATTTTGGATGCCGGTGCGCGGGATACTGCTCGGACTTGACTCGAACGTACACCTTCGGTACGATTATAGATCGTTGGTTTGAAACGGTTTACGCCGTTGTTAAGGACGCTCAGCAGGCCGCGCTCAAGGCGATAAAGTCGGGCGCGTCGTGCCGAGACGTCGACGCTGTTGCACGCGATCGAATTAAGGACGCGGGTTACGGCGACTACTTCGGCCACGGCCTTGGCCATGGCGTAGGCGTCGAGATTCACGAAGCGCCGAGGCTGAACCCGCGCTCGGACGCCGTCTTGGAAGAGGGAATGGTCGTCACGGTTGAGCCGGGAATTTACGTGCCGGGCCGTGGCGGCGTGCGTATCGAAGACCTTGTCGTCGTCACCCAAAGCGGATGCGATGTGCTCACGAAAACCTCAAAGGAATTGACAGTACTGCAACCATGATATCGACAGCCGATTTCCGTAACGGAATTACTATAATACTTGACGATGTCTTGTGGGAGATGGTCGAGTTCCAGCACGTAAAGCCCGGCAAAGGCGGGGCGTTCGTGCGGACGAAACTCCGAAACGTTCTGACCGGGCGCAATCTGGAAAAGACCTTTCGCTCGGGAGAGCGGATGGAAGAAGCGGAACTGCGAGAGGAACCGTATCAGTATCTTTACAACGACGGCGATCTCTATTATTTTATGCACAAGCAATCCTTCGACCAAACAGCGGTAGGAACTGCCGCGGTCGGAGAGACGAGCCGCTTTTTGAAAGAGAATGGGGATGTGAGCTTGATCTTTCACAATGGCCGAGTGCTGAGCCTCGCGCTAGCGAACAGCGTCGATTTATTGATTACCCGTTCCGATCCCGGCGTGCAGGGCGACCGCGCTTCAGGCGGAACCAAGCCCGCGACGCTCGAGACGGGCGCGGTGATTCAAGTCCCGCTTTTCGTGAACGAGGGCGCGAGAATTCGAGTCGATACACGCACCGGCGCTTACATCGAGCGCGTTTAACCTACCCGCGAGGGGCGAAGCGGCGGAGGAACATCGATGGATTTCGAGAAGCTTCAGGAGCTTATCAAGATATTCCTAGAATCGGGCCTTTCCGAATTGGAAATCGAGGAAGACGGTAAGCGCGCGCGGCTTCAACGATATTCGCCGCCGCCGGGATTCGGTTATGGTCCAGACCCGCTTCCTGCGGCAGCCGCCTCGGCGAATGTGCCGCACGCCCCGGGCGCGGACGAACCCAACCAGCCCGATTACGACACGTCGCTTCCGACAATTGATGCGCCAATGGTCGGGACGTTTTATCGTTCGCCCACTCCTAATGACGATCCTTTCGTAAAGGAAGGGGACCGAGTCGAGAAGGACGCGACGGTGTGCATCGTCGAAGCGATGAAGTT
This sequence comes from uncultured Nitrospirales bacterium, assembly GCA_964467615.1. Taxonomy (GTDB): domain Bacteria; phylum Hydrogenedentota; class Hydrogenedentia; order Hydrogenedentales; genus CAYXRK01. The sequence goes on from CAYXRK010000048.1 coordinate 3,242, forward strand.
GATGAACGAGGTTGGTGCGAAATTCGCCTGCGTGATCGAAAAGGTACTCATCGAGAACGGCGAGCCGGTGGAATTCGGGCAGCCGCTTTATTCCGTGCGCCCGCTCTGAGGCCGCACGCTTAAATGTTCCGCCGAATCCTGATAGCAAACCGCGGCGAGATCGCCGTCCGGATTATTCGTGCGTGCCGCGAGATGGGTATCGCGTCGATCGCGGTTTACAGCAAAGCGGACGAGAACAGCCTGCATACGCACCTGGCCGACGAGAGCATTTGCATCGGCCCTCCTTCGGCCGCGGAAAGTTATCTTAAAATTCCGAGCATTATTTCGGCCGCGGAAATCTGCGACGCTCACGCGATTCACCCCGGTTACGGGTTTCTTTCCGAGAGCGCCAAATTCGCCACGATTTGCCGGGACTGCCACATTGGATTTATTGGCCCCTCGCCCGAGACGATTTCATTCAGCGGGGACAAGTCGGCCTGCAGAGAGAAAATGAAGGTGGCGAAGGTGCCGGTGGTTCCGGGCAGCGAGGGCCTCATCGGCAGTCCGGACGAGGCGCTGGAAATCGCCGAGGCCATTGGTTTCCCCGTATTGGTCAAGGCGTCGGCGGGTGGTGGCGGAAAGGGTATGCGGATCGCGCACAACGACGCGACACTGAAAAGCGCGGTGACCACCGCCGCGATGGAGGCGCAAGCCGCATTCGGCGATGGAGGCCTCTATCTCGAAAAATATATCGAGAACGCGCGCCACATCGAAGTACAAATCATGGCCGACACACACGGCAAGATTGTTACGCTGGGCGAGCGCGAGTGCAGCATTCAGCGGCGGCACCAAAAGCTGATCGAGGAGACGCCGTCCACCGCTTTGACGCCGTCCCTGCGCGCGAAGGTGCTCAAATCGGCCTGGCGGGCCGCGAAGGCAATCGGATATACAAACGCGGGCACGGTCGAGTTTTTGCTTGCTCCGGACAACCAGTTTTACTTCATCGAGATTAACGCGCGCATTCAAGTTGAGCATCCCGTTACCGAGGAGGTCATCCGGAAGGACCTCGTGTGTGAACAGATACGCATCGCGGCGGGCGAGCACCTGGGGTATAGCGCGGTAACGCCGGTGGGATGCGCGATCGAGGCGCGAGTTTACGCCGAAGATTGGGAACACGGATTTCGGCCAAGCCCAGGCCGGATCGAGGCATGCCATATCCCGGGTGGACCGGGCATTCGCGTCGACACGCACATCTTTACCGGCTACGAGGTCCCTCGCTATTACGACTCGCTGCTCGCGAAAGTCATCGCATGGGGACAGGACAGGAACCAGGCCATCGAGCGTCTTGCCGGGGCGCTGGACGAGTTCAAGATCCAGGGCGTAAAGACGACCGCGTCATTGTGCGCGACGGTCGTTCGAAGCGGCCGCTTTCGGCGGGGCGACCTCTCCATGAACACGCTCGATCTCTTCTTGCCCAAAGCCACGGCATAGCCTTGGCGCTTGGGACACGACACGGCCAATCCCAGGCGGGCGCCACGCGGAGGAGATTTCTTGGGTCCGTCGCGCAACCTTTTTCTCCCTCGCGGGTTTATAAGAACGATGGGATTCCTCAGCGGGACTTTATGGGTGTGCATGGCGCGATGTGTTTATGTAACTGGATATCAGCGGCGTATCGGGAAGGGCGGTCGAAGTTACCGCAAACCTTTTCACGCGTCGACACGTCTAATACGACAACGATGGCCACTTCAGCGGCATTAGCGCAAGGATTTGGGATCATGGGACGGGAGAGCTGCAACGAGAGTGAGGAGCGCGGGGAATCGCGCACGTTCACCCGCGTTCCGTTTCATCATCGCGTGCGGCTCGCGGGGAAGAATGCGCCGTGCGCGGCGACCGTGTACGAGGTTTCGCGCGGCGGCCTTAGCATGTCGATGCGGGCATACATTCGTCCCGGGACCATCGTGCGCGTAACTTTCGAAGATATTACATACGGCGCAACGCCAGCGGAGTTTGACGCGCGAGTCGCCTGGTGCGAGGCACAAGGCGAACCGAACGGAGCGGAATACCACGCCGGTTTGAATACGCTCCACGGCGACCCGGAGACTCTGGCCGCGATGTCCGAGATTTTCTACACCGCATTGACGCGGCTTGCCGCGCGTTCGCGCGAAAGCGCCGTTGCTCAACCCTGCCCCTCTCTGGCTTGCTAGCCGTCCCCAATCCCAGCCTGGGTCCGGCTAGCAAGCATTCTCTATTGCGCCGCTAACACGACGGCGATAGAGTGTCGCCTTTCCTCGCACAAACGACAAGGAGAGGTCGAATGTTTAGCGTCGCGATTTTTGCAGGCGCGTTTGTTTTTTCGGTAGACGGGGCGGCGTTCACAGTCATCGCGCACCGCGGAGCGAGCGGCTACCTGCCCGAGCACACCCTTGAGGCCTACGCATTAGCGTACGGCATGGGTGCGGACTACATCGAGCCGGATCTCATTCGTACGAAGGACGGCGAATTCATTTGCATGCACGACCTGCAACTGAACGCGACGACGGACGCGGAAGAGATGTTTCCCGACCGAAAGCGAGGCGACGGAAAGTGGTACGCCGCGGACCTCACGCTCGCGGAAATACGGAGCTTGCACGTCCACGAACGGTCACCCAAACGCTTCCCCAGGGCGAAATCGGACTTTCGGGTCCCGACGTTTCAAGAGATGATCGAGCTGGTGCAGGGCCTCAACGCCACGACCAAGAGAAACGTCGGGATTTATCCCGAGTTGAAAGACCCCGCCTGGCACCGCGATCAGGGCCTGCCGCTCGAGGAAGAGTTCCTCGCGATTATTCGAGAATATGGGTATGACCAAGCGGACGCGCCGATTTATGTTCAGTGCTTCGAGCAGGAACCGCTGCAACGGCTGCGCGAACTCGGATGCGAGGCGCGGCAAATCTTTCTCATGGGCGATAGCGCGGCGGACCGGGAGATCGCGACCGCCGATGGCCTGAAGGCCGTGGCTCTATTCGCCAACGGAATCGGCCCGGCGAAGTCACTGATAGAGCGGACGCCGAGTATCGTCGAATGGGCGCACGCGCTGGGACTCAAAGTGCATCCGTTTACCTTTCGGGCCGACGACGTGGGGCGCGGGTATGCCACGGTCGAGGACGAGTTGCGCAAGTTCATCAAGGAGTACAAGGTGGACGGAGTATTCACGGACCACACGGATCGGGTAGTGAATTTAATCCAGGCGAAGTAATCGTGGGGCCAATAGTGCGCACGTTGAGTACGTTGCATCGACACCTTAACATGTCAAGCGTGGCTTCCAGGACGATACCTGGGCCGTCTGAAGCGACCACCGTGGAGTGAAGCAATGAAAGCGCTGAAAGATTGGGTCGTTTTGTCCGTGACTTGCGTGGCGCTGGCAGTTGCCTCGTCGGCAGAAGACGGGTGGATCGATCTCTTCGACGGGAAGACTCTCGAGGGATGGAAGGCGAACGAGAACCCTGGATCGTGGCAGGTGCGCGATGGGTACATCGTGTCGATGGGCCAACCTCTCAGCCACTTGTTCTTTGTCGGCGACGTCCACGGTGCGCGGTTCAAGGACTTCGAGTTGAAGATTGACGTAATGACCATGCCAGGGGCGAATGGCGGCGTCTATTTCCACACCGAGTGGGAAGACAAGAGTTTTCCGAAGGCGGGGTTCGAGGCGCAGATCAATAACAGTTACGCGCCGGATCCGCGCAAGACCGGCAGCAACTATGCGCTTGCGGTGAATCTCACCCCGCCGGCGAACGACAACGAATGGTTTACGATGCACATCGTCGTCAAGGGCGAGAGCGTAACCATCAGCGTGGACGGGAAGGTCACCTCCCAGTGGACGCAGCCGCCAGGTTGGCCGGGACTGATCCAGGACCTTTACAACTATCCCGAGCGGCGAATCCGCTCCGGTACCTTCGCGCTCCAAGCGCACGACCCCAAGAGCGTCGTGTTCTACAAGAACATTCGCGTTAAGCCTCTCGACTAGCTCGACAACCCTTTCTCGGATTCGGCCGCCGATGTCTCCCACGTGCTCCCGCTTCCGCGACGACAACCGGAACGCCATGTGAATCCTTCTGATTATTTCTCGACGACGATGCCAGAGGCCGATGCGAAATTCGCGGCGGCTTGCGCGCGAGCGGGTATCGAGCCTTCGTTCTTTGTCAATCCGAGGCCCGGCCCGGGGGGCGAAGAACTGCGCATGGGTGTCGCTGTTTGCGGGCCCAAGGACGCGACGAACCGGCTCGTGATCATTTCGGCCACGCACGGCATCGAGGGCTACGCAGGCGCGGGTATTCAAGTCGGCGTGTTGCAAAACTGGAGCGATTTCAGCCTACCTGACGATACCGCCGTCGTGCTCGTACACATGCTCAATCCCTGGGGCGTCGCGTGGGATCGGCGCGAGAACGAGGACAACGTCGACATCTTCCGCAACCTTATCTACTGCGACGACCCAAGCGAAGCCGACGAGTTGTACGATCTCCTCGCGCCGATCATGAGTCCGCGCGCGTGGAGTGAAGATGTGTGGAAGGTGGGCCAGGACATGTATGCCGCGCTGGCCAAGCATTTCGGACGAGACCGACTGATTCTCGCGCACCGCAAAGGGCAGCACCACAACCCCAAGGGACAGCAGTACCACGGCAACGGCCCAACATGGTCCAAGACGACATTCGACTTCATCATCGACGAGCACTTGGCGGGCGCACGTCGGATCGGCGTGCTAGACATTCACACCGGATTCGGAGACTACGGCGTCGGGATGATTACCTCCTACTGCCGCCCGGAGACCGAGAAGTTCAAGCGAATCATGCGGTGGGTGGGCGGCGCGAAATACTACCCCGGCGATTCTCCGCACATTCCGCGGCACGACAAGTCATTTCCGTTTGATTTCATCGAAAAGCGCGTTCCGGGGAGCGAAGTGACAGCGGGAGTGTTGGAGTACGGTACCGTGCCGCCGATCACAACGCCGCACATCTGGCCAGCCAATTTATACTTCCACATGTATGGCGACCCGCTGTCTCCGGAAGGCCGTGCGATCGCGAAAGAGTACCGAGCGTTTTGTTACCAAGAGAAAGACGACTGGAAAAATTCCGTTTGGGAGCGTGGGCGCGAGGTTGTCCAGAATATGCTTGACGGCATGGGCGAATGGGTAGCGGAGTCGGCGTATTGAACTCGGGCCCAACCTGCGATTCTGCGCCAGGCGCCGTTACGTCATGACGCTCGATTCAATGGCGGCGATTGTGACCGGTGGCGCATCGGGTCTGGGCGAGGCGGTCGTGCGCGAATTCGCCACCGCCGGTGCGAAGGTCTCGATATTCGATACGGATACCGCAAACGCCGAGCGCGTGGCCGACGAAACGGGCGCGGCATATTTTCACGTCGCGGTGAACGACGAGCCCAGCGTCCAACACGGTCTCGAAATGGCAGCGGGCCGGCACGGCGAGGCCCAGGTATTGGTCAATTGCGCCGGGATAGGTGCTCCGCCAAGGCGCGTCGCCGGGAAGAAAGGGCCCTATCCGCTCGATGTGTGGCAGCGAATTCTCGACGTCAATCTCACCGGCACGTTCAATTGCGTGCGTCTTGCCGCCGCGCGCATGATCAGTCTCGACCCGCTCGACACCGGCGAACGCGGTGTCATCATTAACACATCGTCCATCAACGGCGCGGACGGCCCAGCCGGCACGGTGGCCTACACGGCCTCGAAAGCGGCCATCGACGGCATGACGATTACGATGGCGCGGGACCTCGCGTCATACGGAATTCGCGTCTGCACCATCGCACCGGGTCCCTTTGCCACTCCGCTGGTACTCAAGTCTCCGGAGGAATCCCTTCGAGGGATGATCGGGCCGATGCAATTTCCAAAGCGCCTGGGCGAGCCCAGTGAATTCGCCGCGCTCGCGCGCCATTGTGTCGAAAACTGTATGCTGAATGGCACGGTGATCCGAATTGATGCCGCGACGCGTATGGATCAGCGGTAGAAAGGCGAAGCGATGGAGCAGTCTCGTTACATTCTGCGCGAGGACCCCGCCGAGCATGTCGCTCGAATTGTCCTCGATCGCCCCGAGACGCGCAACGCGCAGGACACCACGTTTTTATACGAGCTGAACGACGCGCTCGACACCGCCGCCCAAGACGACCGCGTCAAGGTCATCATCATCGCGGCCAACGGCCCCCACTTTTCCTCTGGCCATGATTTGCGCGAGACCGATTCTCTCGAACATATGCGGGCACACGATACCGTCGGGACCTGGGCTGAATTCGGCGCAAAGGGCGCGGAGGGCGTGATGGCCCGCGAGGCGGAACTCTATCTCGGTTTGTGCGAGCGGTGGCGTGCGATTCCGAAGCCAACGATCGCCCAAGTCCACGGCAAGTGCATCGCAGGTGGACTCATGCTGGTGTGGCCCTGCGATTTGATCGTGGCGAGCGACGACGCGCTGTTTCAGGACAACACCGTCACGATGGGCATGTGCGGCGTCGAGTACTTCGCGCACCCCTGGGAATTAGGCATCCGCAAGGCGAAAGAATACCTTTTCACCGCGAACTGGATCGATGCCGAGGAGGCGTGGCGGCTCGGCATGGTGAACCGCGTCGTGCCGCGCGAGGACCTCGAGCGTGCGACGCTAGAACTGGCGCAAAAAATTGCGGCGAAGTCCCTTTTCGCTCTTAAGCTAATCAAGCAATCCGTGAACGCCGCCCAAGATGCGCAGGGCCGTGCACAGGCATTCCAACAGGCGTTCGCGCTGCACCAATTGGGCCACAGCCACAACTTTCAAGTACACGGCATGGCGATTGATCCGACCGGACTAGCGCCCACGTTGCGCAAGAATGAAGGCCAGACGAACGAACGGAAATGAGTCCGCCGGCGATACGGTTCATATCTGGCGTGTCGCCGCGCTACACAGACCTGAAACACTCGGGAGGAATTTGAGATGACACAAATGAGTGATGCGGCGCAGCGTGACGTGGCCTATCTGATCCACGGCTTCACGGATCTCAGTCGCCATACGAGTGACGGGCCATCGATCATAACCGGCGGCAAAGGCATCTACGTCTACGACGACCGTGGGCGCGAGTACATCGAAGCGGTGTCCGGCATGTGGTGCACGTCGCTGGGGTTCGGCGAAGAAGAGCTGGTCGACGCGGCCATCGAGCAATTCCGCAAACTTCCCTACTACCATACGCTCGCGTCCAAGTCTGTCAATCCGGCAATCGAGTTAAGCGAACGAATCGCGAAGCTCTCGCCAATTCCAAACGCCAAGGTGTACTTGGCGTTGTCGGGTTCCGAGGCGAACGATTTTCTCATCAAATTTCTCTGGTACTACAACAACGCGATTGGCCGCCCGAAAAAAAAGAAAGTCATCGCGCGCAAAAATTCATACCACGGCGGAACGGTCGTCGCCTCCAGCTTGACCGGCATCGCCAAAAACCAGACCGGCTTCGACGTACCGCTGCCGGGGTTCCTGCACACGAGCGACCCGCACTACTACCGCGACGCCCTGCCCGGCGAAACGAAAGATCAGTTCGTCGAGCGGATGGCGGCGGACCTTGAACGCATGATCCTTGACGAAGGTCCCGAGACAATCATGGCGTTCATGGCCGAGCCGGTCACCGGCGGAGGCGGCGTGGTCATTCCACCCGCCGGGTACTACCAGAAAATTCAGGAGGTGCTCGACCGCTACGACGTGCTGTTTCTCGCGGACGAAGTCATCACCGGGATTGGAAGGACCGGCAACTGGTTTGGCTGCGATACGTTTGGCATCCGGCCGGACACCATGACTGTTGCAAAAGGACTCTCTTCCGCCTACCAACCCATCGCAGCGCTCGTGTTCTCGGACGAAATTTATCAAGGGCTGCTTGCGGGAAATGATCAAATCGGGTTCTTCGGTCACGGCACCACCTACTCCGGCCATCCGGTCGGGGCGGCCGTGGCGCTCAAGGTCCTCGAAATCATCGAGCGGCGCAATCTGATCGCCCACGTCCGCAAGGTAAGCCAAAGGTTTGAAGAGCGCTTGCGCCGATTCCGGGGCCATCCTTACGTCGGCGACGTGCGAAGCGTAGGCCTCATGGGCGCGATCGAATTCGTCCGCGACAAATCCAACAAGAGCCCCTTCGAGCCGATGGGGTCATTCAGCCGCCACGTCCGCGCCATCGCCGAAGAGCAGGGAGTAATCCTGCGATCTCTTCAAGTGGGCGACACCGTCGCCTTCTGCCCCCCGCTCATCATCACCGAGGCCGAGATCGACGAACTATTCGACCGTTTCTCGGCCGCCCTTACAACCGCTCAGGAAAGCTATCCGACGACATAGCGTAGCGAATCAGGCATCGCGCGGCACGACGGTCGGCCAATAGACGCAATACCGACGCTCAGTTCCTACGAGGCGCCCCGTCCAAATCCACCCCGGACCTAAGTTGTCGAGTGGTGGGCCCGGTAGGATTCGAACCTACGACCAATTGATTATGAGTCAACTGCTCTAACCGCTGAGCTACGGGCCCGCCGGGACGGATAGTATACGTTCCGGAAGCTTCGGACTGGTACTTACCCTCTCGATAGAACTTCCGCGCGATCCAGCGGCGGTTCAGTGACAGAAGTGTTTGGCGGCGTTGGCTTTTAAGGATTCGATGAACGCCTTGCGGTCGTCTCGTGATAGACGCTTGACGAGTTGGTCGGTGTAGTGGTCCCACGAGAATTTGAGGAGTTCGGCTTCGCCGCTGGCCATGGCGGTCGCCGTCCACTCGATTCCCTTTTCGCCCTTGTTCGGAAAGATGCCTACCATGTCGGGCGAGTTGATTATTTTCTCGCCGGACGTTTTGCGAAACAACTTGAGTTTTCCGCGGGCGAGGATGTATCCCGTGGCTTTGCAGAGCGATCCTTCGTTGAAGAGTGTGTCGACTTCCTTGAGGCGAAGGCGCTCAGCGATCGACGGGAAGGGCAGGCACACACGCAGTCGAAGCGGCTCGGTAAGGCCGGAGAAAAGCGCCAGGTCCAGGATTTCCTTGAACTCGAACCGTTGCCAGATTTGACGTTCGACGGCGTCGCGAAAGGACTGGTGCTCATTGTCGGCCAGTTGTTGTTCGGCGGTCTCGTATAAGTCCTCCCAATAGAACTGGGCCGCGACGGCCGAGCCCTTCGCGCGGACGGTCGCCGAGCGCATGTCGGCGCTACGAAACTGCGCCATTTCGCCGAGGAGCGCGGGCGCCGAAATCTCGATGGGATCGCGGTCGGTGAATTCGATGGCCGCTTTTCCGTCGACGAGGACGTAGCCCGTGTCGAAGGAGAGGTACCCGGCGTTGATGAGTGGCTCGCCATCCTCGTAGTGGAACACGTCGGAGACGTTCAAGAATACGCCCGCGACGTCGGCCCGGGTCTGTTCGTTCAACGACGATAAGAACTCGAGTGAGGCGATTTGTTTTGCGGCGGTATCGACGTCCATTGGGGCCTTTCCTTTGCAGACTGCGAATGTGACGTTAAACCATAGACATTTGACGGGAAAGGTGTCAATTCGGACGGCGCGCGCAAGTTACCGAAACCGCGAGAACAGGTACAGAATCGCCGTCAGCGCCACGCTGATGATGATGCACGTAGTGATCGGAAAATAGAGCCGCGTGTGTTCGCCTTCGACGCGAATGTCGCCTGGCAGCCGGCCCAAGAACGTAAGGTATCGCCCGCCGCCGAACACCAAGATGAGGCCGACGAGCAAGAGGATCGCGCCGACGGCGATCAGGACTCTTCCGAGGGGTTGCAATTCCATGGGCGTATTTTGGATGATGTGAAGCGTCGTACGCCATCCGCGGCTCGGCAGGAGCCTCGCCCTCCCCGTTTGGCGTCCCCGTTCTCGCGGTCAGAATTTTACGCGCGCTCCGGGGAAGGCGGCAAGGCTGAATTCGATGCCGACATCGAAGCCCGAGCGGCGGTCGCGCACGCGGAAGGTGGCTTCCCAGCAGTGGAGCCTCCGGCGAAGTTCGTAGGACTGGCGGACAAGTTCGTCACGTTCGAAATCGTAGCGGTGTTCGAAAGAGAGCGACCATTTGTCGTTTACGCGGTAGCCCATTCCGTAGAGGATTTCGCGGTTGAATATGTCCTTGTCGGTTTCGGTATACGCGTAGCCCAGACGTGCGTTGAAGTTTCCGTTGAGGGCCGCGTCGTCGTAGTAAAAGAGCGCGAGGACGCGATTGAAATCGCCCCGCTGGTCGTCCGGAAGATACTCGTCATCTACCCGTTCGCGAATATCGCTTCCCGCGTCGCGCACCCGATTGAGCAAGGGGAAATAGTCGAGAAAATCGCGCTCGTTTTCGATGCCGTGGTGTTCACCTACCGTTTGGAAGCCCCACCACGATCGTGGCCGGATGTCGATCTCCATCTCGTAGTCCTGGCTGCGGCGGTCCTCGTTCGAGAAGTCATTTCCCGTGTAGGCCGAGACGCGCGCGACGGGCCAAGTCTCGCCCGTCTCGGCGTCCTTGCCGAGCAGGATGTTGTCGATTTTGGTTTCCACGCGGCTTCGGCCGGGCACGTCGTCGAGGGCGTCGAATTTGGGGACATCGTCGATGTCGATTCCGCCTGGGGCGCGATAGGAGTAGGTCATCGACGGCACAACGATGTGCTTAAACTCCGAGAAGCCCAGGACCCCACCGTACGTACGTTGGAAGCGGGACTGTACGGTCACGCCGCCTACGCCGTTTACCGTCACCTCGCTATTCTCGTCGTCGCGTGTCCGCGAGTACCACGAGACACCGCCCTCGGCGAACGGCGCAATGTTGAGCCACGGCGCAGCGTTCCAATCGTAGGTCAACCGGGCAGTGCTGATGGACCGGCCGGATTCGTCGTCGTAGCGGCGGCGGAAGGATTCGTAATAGCCGTTATAGGTGTCGAAGGAGAAATAGAGGTTCTTCGCCAACTCGCGTTCAAGATGATGATAGGTGAACTCGGGCAGCTTTTCGGTTTCGCGGGTGAAGTCGTGCGTGGCTTTGGAGGCGGTCAGCGTGAGAATGCCGTCGTTCTTCGTTATGTGGGTCAGGTTGCCGAAGGTCCGGGGGCCCGTCCGATCACGGTAGGTGTCGTAAAAGAAGTCCTTGACGAAATTGCGGTCGTACCATTGTTCAGTCTGCGCGAGGAAGACGGTGCGATCCGAAAGTTCCGTGCGGTGGTAGAACTCGGTGTAGCCGCGATCGTGCGTGGTGTACATCGTGCGCAGGCTGCCCTTGCTTCGAAACAGCCGGGACTCGGTGGCGTTCATGAAGTCGTACTCCATGTCGACACCCATGCCGAGACCTTCCTTTTGCGTCGGCATGAAACGCAAAGCGAGGTCAAGGTGTTCGGTGACCTTGAACCACAGCCCTACGTTCACGAAGGTCCCCGTTTCGGCGTTGCGTCCTGTGTCAAAATCAAGACTCGTTTCGCGGTCACCGTGATATCCGGCCGACCACTTCGGAACAAAGAAGGGTGTGTCGATCACGCCGAGTTGAAGTCTCGCGTTCGTTCCAAGCACCACCTGATTATTCGAGACCGTGGCGTTCTTGAGCCTGAGGCGGTAGTGCGGCACAGGATGATCGCAGGTGGTCACCCAAAGATCCTCGGCCTGGAACTCGTCCGGCCCAAGCACCCGCAAGGTAGCGGCATTGAAATACACGACGCCGGCTTTTCCCTTCGCGCCGAACATCTCACCCGTCTGCGAGGCCAAGTCGTACTGCACGAAATCCGCCTGCAATTCGCGCGAAGGCTCGATCAAATGAATCCCCTCTGCCTCGAATTTACCTTGGCGGACCAGACGTTGTTGGCGATCTTCAGGTGTTTCCGGTGTTGAGAGAAGTCGCGGCTTCGCTTCATCTTCGGGGGCGTCAGGCTCTTCGATCGGGTATGTGTACTTGAGCCGTGTTGCGGTCAGCGATGAATCGGCCTGCTCGATTTTGATGTTGCCCGACGCCTCCACGGCGCCGTTCGTAATTTCGCGGGACAACGATTCGCCCTCGAAAAAAGTGTCGCCGATTCGAAAACGAAACCCATCGGACATGCTGAGATTGCCTTCCAAGTCACCCTCAAGGATCCCGGCGACCGGGTCTTCGATAGGCTGCGAGAGGTCGGGGACGATGAAGCCCAACTCGCCTTCACCTATAGTCGCGCCGGAGCTTAGCGCTTCGGTAAACGTTTGCTGCGAAGCCGGTGCGAGCGCGGGGGCGTGTGCCTCGTTTCCGCCCATCGGTACCGGACCAGGTTTCTTGCTGAACTCGGGACGAATCTGCTGCCGGGGTCGTGGCGTCAGGTCCGGAGCGTTGGTTTGCGATTCGGCACCAGGCCCTACCGATTCGGTCGCGGGTTCTTCCGAATCGGCCGCAGGCTGCGCAGGGGCGGACGAAGGAGCGGGGACCGCGGCAATCGGTTCCGGCGTTGGGGGAGGCGCCTCAGGCAGCGCAGGAGCTGACGGCGCCACTGTTTCGGCTTCCTCGACGATTGGCCCTGGAGATGGCTGGGGTGGCGGTTGCACTGCGGCGGGCGCAATTTCGGCGCGGCCCCGAGTGTAGGCGGACTTTTCCTCGAGCGACAGCGCAGCCATGAATCCGCCAGTTGCGGCGAGGGTCTGGACGGGGGAAGGCAGTGTCCAGGAATCGCCGCGCGCCAGATTCGAATCGTAGGACTCAATCGTTGCGCCGGACGCGACGAGGAATCCGGTCTCGCTTAGCGCGAGCGCGGTGGGATTCTCCGCCGCGAGTTCTTCCGCCTTGCCGTCGTCGTCAATCACACTGACGCCGCCTCTCGCGGCGACGACGAACCGGCCATCGGGCAGCGCCTTGATGGCAAACGGGACGTCTTCAAGTTCGACGACGCGATCCGGTCCGGAAGCGCCCGCCTCGTAGAGAGCGACCTGTGGGGGCTGGCGCGTCGCCACGGCGAGATAACGCGACGACGACGCGACCGCGACGGGAACGCTGCCGTCGCTCGCCAACGTGGCCGTAACTTTTCCGCTCTGCGCGTCAATCAAAGTAATCGTGTCGGAGAAACTGTCCGCCGTGGCGAACCCACCTCCGGGCAACGCCGCGATATCGGCAGGGCCTTTGCCGACGCTGACCGTGCCGGACACTTCAAAGGTCTGCAGATTGACGAGCGTTACGGTGGCATCGAGGCGGTTCGCTACCGCGAGGGTCCGTCCGTCGTGCGACACCGCCAAGCTGGCGGGGCCCTTTCCGGTAGAAATGCTTCGCGCGGGCTGTAGGGTGTCGAGGGAAACCCGGACGACTTCGTTCCGATCGTACGCAGCGAGGAATAGACTGTTCGAGGGCGGGTCGATGAGGGCCGCTCGGAACTGCCCGTGTTCGGAAAGCGCCGCGAAATCTTGTGCGTAACCCGCCCCGGCAAAGATCATCGAAAGGCATAGGACTGCGTGGCCGGTAATGGTGTGTCTACGCCGATCCACTTTATCCCCCGACAGCGAGCGACCACTGAACCGACCGCGCAAACGGGCCACGCGCGTATCGTCGCCCGCCCGAACTCCCCCGAGTCCTTCCCGTTCCGCAGTCACAAAAAGGACTGTAGCACGGAAATTGACGGAGAGGCCAACTGGAATGGCCCGCCGGTGAGGAACTTTGCGCAGGGATTTCGGTTTGGACTCCATATCGAGACGGGCCTTGTCCTTGGGCGGCGCGTATACGTATGATCCGGCTCATTTTTCAAGCAGCAGCGGGCCAGAAGCTGTGCCACAACGAGAGGAATGGATCCATGAAGCAATTGATTTCCGGATGCGTCTGCGCCGCGGTGGCCGTGATATGTGTTGCCACCGCTTCGGCACAAAAGGGCGCGGCGGGCGGCGAGTGGCCGTATTACTCCGGCGACCTCGGCTCGACCAAGTATTCGCCGCTCGACCAAATAAACAAAGACAACGTCGAAGACCTCGTCCCGGTGTGGAAGTGGGACTCGCCCGACAACGAGATCGCCGCCGCGAACCCGAGCAAGATGTACTTTGGGTACAAGGGATCCCCGTTGGTCGTCGATGGCGTCATGTATACGGTCACCGGCTACAACCTGGCTGCGTCTATCGATCTCAAAACAGGGAAGACCCTGTGGACCTTCGATCCGAAAGTTTGGGAAGGCCCGCGGCCTGGAAACCTGGGCTTCAATTCGCGAGGGGTGTCGTTCTGGAAGGACGAGAACGGCAAAGGCCGCGTCATCCTCTGCACGCAACACAACTACATGTACGCGCTCGACGCGGCGACCGGAAACCTGATCGAAAGTTTCGGTGACAAAGGCGTCGTCGATCTCGATAAGGACTATCGCCGCGAAGTCCTGCGCACGGCGGTATGGGCGGTTTCGCCGTCCATCGTAGTGAAGGACACCATCGTTGTCGGGCGCGCGATCAACGACGGCCCGACCACCAAGGAAATGCCGCCGGGCGACGTGCTGGCCTACGACGCGCGGACGGGCGCGCACAAGTGGACCTTCTTCAATCCGCCGAAGAAGGGACAGGTCGGCTACGAGACCTGGGAAGACGGATCGGCTGAATACACCGGTAACGCCAACGTGTGGACGCATATGTCCGCCGACCCGGAACTTGGCTATGTCTATCTGCCCTTTGGCACGCCGACGAACGATTGGTACGGCGGACATCGCCACGGGGACAACGCGTTCGCGGAAAGCATTGTGTGCGTGAAGGCCGACACCGGCGAGTACGTGTGGCATTTCCAACACGTGCATCACGGGCTTTGGGACTACGATCTTCCCAGCGCGCCGGTGCTTTGCGACATCACGGTGGACGGCAAAGAAATCAAGGCGCTCGCCCAAATCACCAAGCAAGGCTTCTGCTGGGTACTGGATCGCACGACCGGCAAGGGCGTTTGGCCGATCGAGGAGCGTCCTGTTCCGCAATCCACCGCTGAAGGCGAGAAGTCATCGCCGACGCAGCCGTTCCCCACGAAGCCCGCGCCTTTCGTCCTGCAGGGTGGGACCGAAGAAAACCTGATCGACTACACGCCCGAGTTGAAGGCGGAAGCCCTCAAAATTCTGAACACCGTGTTGCACGGTCCGATCTACACGCCGCCCGTCGAAGGAAAGCCAACGATCAATTTGCCCGGTTGGGGCGGCGGCGGCAATTGGCCGGGCGCATCGTTCGACCCGGACACGGATATGCTATACATCCCCTCGAACAGCGGCGCGCCGATCACGATGACGCTCGTTCGTCCGGATGCGGCGCGCTCGAATTTCACGTTCGTCGGGCAGGTGGGAAATCTGGCCGGTCCGAAAGGCTTGCCGTTGTTCAAGGGACCGTACGGCAAAGTGTCCGCGATAGACCTCAAGACCGGTGAGTATGCGTGGGAAATAGCTATCGGACGCGGACCGGCGGATCACCCGGCGCTCAAAGACCTGAATCTGCCCGACCTCGGCAGCGACGGCGGCAACACGCTCCTGACCAAGACGCTGCTCTTCATCACGAATAGCTCCGGCGGCGGCGGTCGGCGCGGCGGTGGTGACGCGGCGGCGAACACGGCGTTCAATTTCCGGGCAATCGACAAAGCGACGGGGAAAGTTATCCACGGCCGCACCTTGGACGTATCTCCCAGCGCGCCGCACATCACCTACATGCTCGAAGGCAAGCAATACATCGCCATTCCCTTCGGCGGAGGCCGGAGTCCATCGGGGATTATGGCGCTAGCCCTTCCGTAGCGGCTCGTGGCATGGGCTTCCAGCCCATGCACTCGGAGCCGGGAACACCCGATTACCGCTCGGGAACCGAGACCGCCTGCAACGGACCCGCCCGCCATATCATTTGCGGTAGTGATCCGTTAGAATCGGGTTCAAATTGGGAGACATACGGCATGGTCGCAGCGGAACTGTTGGAAATACTGGTTTGTCCGGAGAACAAGACACCGGTCAAGCTCGTGGGTGACGATGTCATCGCGAAGGCGAACGCGGCCATCGCGGCGGGCACGCTCAAGAACCGCGCGGGCGAGAAAATCGAAGAAAAAATCGACGGCGGCCTTCTGCGCGAAGACCAGGCGTACATGTACCCGATCCGCGAAGACATCCCCATTATGCTGATCGATGAGGCGATACCGTACGCGCAGTTGAAGGGGTAGGATCCGCCGCGATTTCACGGCATTTTCGACGGGTGGCGCATTGGCGCGGCCCGTGTTACACTGCCGGATTCGGGCTGTGAGTATGCGGTCCGTCCGGGCCGGTTTGTAGAACACGTTTTATTGCAACGAGGAGGAGAGAACGATGGCAGTAGCAACGCAAGCCCCGGCGAGGGACGCCAAGGCGAACCAATTTTTGTCGGTTACGCGCAAGATGCTCATCAATGGCCGTTGGGTCGACGCGGCATCCGGCAAGACCTTCGCCACCTACAACCCGGCGACGGGCGAGGAACTGTGTCAGGTCGCCGAGGGCGATAAGGAAGACATCAATCGCGCGGTGGCCGCGGCGCGCAAGGCGTTCGATTCCGGCCCGTGGTCGAAGACGACGCCGAACGTGCGCACGAAGATGCTCTGGAAACTTTCGGATATCGTCGCCGCCAACGCGCAGACGCTGGCAGAACTTGAGTCGCTCGATAATGGCAAAGCGGTCGCGATGGCCAAGGCGGTGGACGTTGCCGGTACCGTCGAACACTTCCAATACATGGCCGGCTGGGCGACGAAGATCGACGGCCGCACCTTCAATATGTCCAGCAAGGCCCACATCGGTTTCACGCTCCGCGAGCCGGTTGGCGTGTGCGGTCAGATTATTCCGTGGAATTTCCCGCTCATGATGGCCGCGTGGAAGCTCGGCCCGGCGTTGGCGGCGGGTTGTACCGTCGTGTTGAAGCCCGCCGAACAGACGCCCCTCACGGCGCTGCTTCTCGGCGAGTTAATCATGGAAGCTGGGTTCCCCGAAGGCGTCGTGAATATCGTGCCCGGTTTCGGCGAGACGGCCGGCGCGGCATTGTCAGGCCACCCGGACGTGGACAAGGTCGCGTTCACGGGATCGACGGAAGTCGGCAAGCTTATCCTTAAGGCCGCGTCGGGGAACTTGAAGAAAGTTTCGCTCGAACTCGGCGGCAAGGCGCCGAACATCGTGTTCTCGGACGCCGATATCAAGGCGGCCACCTCGGGCGCGGCGATGGGCATCTTCTTCAACCAGGGCCAGGTCTGCTGCGCGGGTTCGCGGCTCTACGTGCAGAAGGACAAGTTCGACGCGGTCGTCGGCGGCCTGTGCGATGCGGCCAAGAACATGAAGATTGCGCCGGGCATGGATCCGACGTGCGAAATGGGACCGCTGGTTTCCGATGAACAACAGAACCGGGTGACCGGTATGGTGTCGCGCGGCCTCGAAGCCGGCGCGAAGGCGATTGTCGGCGGCGAACCGGTAAAGGGCCCGGGCTACTTCTACAAGCCGACCGTCCTTGTCGACACGAAGCCGAACATGGAAGTCGTGCGCGAGGAGATATTCGGGCCGGTCGTGGTCGCCGCGCCGTTCGACGACATCGAGGAATTGGCGCGCCAGGCGAACGACACGCCCTACGGCCTGAGCGCGGGCATCTGGACGAAGGACATCAACAAGGCGCACGCGATGGCCTCGAGGCTCAAGGCCGGCACGGTGTGGATCAATTGCTACAACGTCTTCGATCCGCACATGCCATTTGGCGGCTACAAGCAATCGGGCCTTGGCCGCGAAATGGGCCCCGAAGTGATCGACAATTACACCGAGGTCAAGTCCGTCTGTATCGGCGGGTTCTAAGCGCCAGGTAAACAATCGAGACTGTCATCGGCCGCCGGGTTATCCCGGCGGCTTTTTTATGTAAAGTTGATGATTCCCGTTTACGTCGTCAGAAACTTCCGCCGGAGGCGGCGCATGCCGCCGATCCATCGGTCGTAGTCGGAACTTTTGCGCTGCATGTAGGACAGGACTTCCGGGTGGGGGAGGATGAGGAACCGTTCCTCGCGCAGGCCTTCGATAACCGCGTCCGCGACGACCGACGGCTCGATCATGCCGTCCACGCCCGCAACGCCGCCGTTCTCCGTGCCGGCGGTCATATTCGTGCGGACGGCTTGCGGACAGAGCACGCTCACCTTGACGCCGTCATCGCCGTGCGTGATTGCGAGGGACTCGGCGAACGCGACGGCGGCGTGCTTCGTGACGGCATAGGGCGCGGAGCCAATTTGGCTGAGCAGGCCCGCCGCGGAGGCGGTGTTCAGAATATAGCCGTCGTGGCGCGCGATCATGCCCGGCAGAACGGCTCGCGCGGCATAGATATGCGCCATCACATTGATCTTCCAGATGCGCTCCCAGCCTTCGTTCGAGGCCGAGGCCGCGTGCGTCTCGTCCATGACCAGAATGCCCGCGTTTGAAACCATCAGATCGACCAGACCGTAGTTCCTTTCAGCTTCCTTGACGACGCGGACAACGTCGAGTTCGAGCGAGACGTCGCACTTGATACCTACGCCGCCAATCTCGCCCGCGACGGCCTTCGCGCCGGCTTCGTCCAGATCGGCAACGACAACTCCCCGCGCGCCTTCCTTGGCGAATCGGCGGCAGAGTTCCGCGCCGATACCGTGCGCGCCGCCGGTGACGACGGCAACTTTACCGCGAAGCTCCACGTTTCGTCCTCCCAGAGGTTACGCGTCTGACTACGAAAACATGCCCTTGACGGCGTGCGGTTTGTACGGCACTTCCAGTTCCTTGATTTCGTCCGCCGTGAGTTGGAGGTCGGCGGCGGCGATGGCGTCTTCGAGGTGGGTCATCTTTGTCGCGCCGACAATAGGCGCGGTGACGGCCGGCTTCGAAAGTAGCCACGCGAGCGCGACTTGCGCGGGTGAAACGCCGCGCTGCGCCGCGACTTTCTTGGTCGCCTCGATCACGTCCCAATCGTGCGGCTCGTTATACAGAATATCGGTGTAGCTGTCGGACCCCGCCCGCGTCGTGGACTCCTTGTCGTCGAGTTTTGTGCGAGTGCCCGCGAGCAGTCCGCGCGCCAGCGGCGACCAGGGGATCACGGCAACGCGTTCGGTCTCGCACAACGGGTTCATCTCGCGCTCTTCCTCGCGGTAGACGAGGTTGTAGTGGTTCTGCATCGAGACGAACCGCGCCCAGCCGTGCGCATCGGACAGCATGAGCGCCTTCATGAACATCCAGGCGGGTGGCGAACTCGCGCCGATGTAACGCACCTTGCCCTGCCGCACGAGGAAGTCGAGCGCGGCGAGGACCTCTTCGAGCGGGGTATTCCGATCGAGGCGATGAATCTGATACAGGTCGATCGTATCGACGCCGAGCCGCTTGAGGGTCGCCTCGCACCCCTGCACGATGTGCTTGCGCGACAATCCGCCCATGTTCGGCTTATCAGTCATGGGGAAGCGGACCTTCGTCGCGAGGACGACTTCGTCGAGGTTCGCCATCTCGCGCAGCGCCTTGCCCGTCACCTCCTCGCTCACGCCGAGCGAGTACATGTCGGCGGTGTCGAAAAAGTTGATGCCCGCTTCGAGGGCGCGGCGGAAGAACGGCATCGAATCCGCCTCGTTCAGCACCCAAGGACGCCACTTCGGCGTGCCGTAGCTCATGCAGCCAAGACAGATTCGGGAGACCGTGACGCCGGTGTTACCGAGAAAGGTATATTTCATGTCAGTCTTCCAGTGAGAAGCGGTGAGTGTATGCCACACACGCGCCTGAATTCGAGCATGCAAAATGACAAAATCCAGGCCGTGAATTTCGTCACGGCCTGGGTCTGGGAATTCGGTGAGTCTGAGAAGTAGCGCTTAGCGAGCGTGTGCGAAGGCGCGACCACGAGGCCGCCGGGCCGGAGCGCGCCGGCCACCGGATTGCTGCCTGGAGGCGGCCGGCGGATACAACGAAAGCACCGTCACGGCGCCTTCCCATGCGGTCTGCGGAATCTTCTTGCCGAGGCCGCGTTCAATCGCGCCGAGGTCTTGAAAGTCCTGCGGGCTGACGAAGGTAATCGCGTCACCCGAAGCGTTGTTGCGGGCCGTCCTGCCGATACGGTGAACGTAGTCGTCGAATGAACCGGGCACATCGTAGTTCACGACATGTGTTACGCCCAGGACATCGAGCCCGCGCGCGGCAACGTCCGTCGCGACAAGGATGGTGCTGCGCCCGCGGCGAAACGCATCAAGCGCGCGTTGGCGCTGCGACTGCGAATGCCCGCCGTGCAACGACTGCGCCTTGAAACCTTTCTTCAGAAGTGCGTCCGCAACGCGGTCCGTGCGCGACTTGGTCCGCGTGAACACAATCGCGGATTCGACCTCGACCTCGTCCAATATCTTGGCGAGCAGTCCGGTTTTTCCCGCGTGGTCGACGGTGTAGACGCTTTGGCGCACGGCGTCGACCGGTTTCGAGGTCACGCCAACGTCGAAGCGCAACGGATCGTGCATCATCACTTTCGTGAGCCGCTCGATTTCCTGCGGAAACGTCGCCGAGAACATAAGCGTTTGCCGCGAGGTAGGCAAGGTATCCATCACGCGTCGAATGTCGGGCAAGAAGCCCATGTCGAGCATGCGGTCCGCTTCATCGAGGACCAAAATCTCTACGTCGCGAAAACGTGTGTTGCCTTGCCGCACGTGGTCGAGAAGCCGTCCCGGCGTGGCGACGACAACGTCGACACCCGCGCGAAGCGCTTTGGTTTGGGGCAACATTCCGACGCCGCCATAGACGCACGCGGAACGGAGTCCCAACGGGGCGCAAAACGAATCGAGCACGGAGTGGACCTGCACGGCGAGTTCGCGCGTTGGCGCGAGCACGACCATTCGGGTGCCGCCGTTGGAGCGGCCCTCCGCGAGGAGGGTCAAACACGGCAAACCAAACGCGAGGGTCTTGCCTGTGCCCGTCTGCGCGACCGCAATGACATCGCGGTCTTCAAGCGCCGCCGGAATGGCAAGCTCCTGCACGGGTGTTGGGATCGTGATGCCCTGCTTCTCAAGAACGCGGAGGCATCGAGGATCGACTAAAAATTGATGGAACGACATACTGGTGTTTCCCTTTCGTTGCCGGCGGACAGAATGCGCCAGCGGCTGAGGTCACCGGCTCAGCACTAACTACTGGGAAACGACGCGAAGGCGAGCGCCCAAATGCGAGGTGAGCAAGTGAAGCAGAGGATTCTGCTTGGAGGGTCCGTCGAGAATTCGGCAGACCCAAACTTGAAGTAAGTATACCGCGTGATTCCCGGAATAGCAAATGATATTTTCCCGCGCCTTCCGTCACCCCCCCGTGACGTGCGCGCCGGGGTGCGCGGGCTCGTCGAGGTGGGAGTCGTCGCCGAGCACCTCTAGCGACCATTTCCCGTTGTAACTGGCGACGGTCAACGAGGCGTTCGGCCAGCGGGTCGCGGCGATTTCTTCTACCGATTGCCCGACGCACACGCGCAAGAACACAGCGCAAACCATGCCATGCGTGACGACGGCCACGGCGCGGTCACGCCCGGCCTCTCGTTTTGAAATATCCCCGAATACGTCGGCCACGCGCTGCGCGAAAACATCGGCGTGCTCGCCGTTCGGCGGTTGGTATCCGGGGTCGGTGAAGAACCGCGGGGATTCTCCGTGATCGTACGGCAGGCCCGTCAGATCGCCGGGGTGTCGCTCGCGCAAGTCGGGCAGGTACTCGATCGGCGCTCGCGTGTGCGCCCCGATAATCGCTGCCGTCATCGCCGCTCGCCGCAAGTCGCTGGCGTAAATGTGATCAACCGGCATGTCCGCCAGACGCCGGCCCAGCGCGGCGGCCTGGGCGATCCCGCGGTCATTGAGCGGCACCTCTTCGTGCCCCTGCATGACGCGCTTGACGTTGTGGTCGGTTTCGCCGTGGCGAATGAGGTACAGCTTCATGCGATGCGGCGAAACAACGGATCGAGATTAGCGAATATCGGCGTCAAACCACCGCAAAAGACCGACAAATCCCTTGGCCTGACGCAACATGGTCGCCTTGAGGCCGCGCTCGCGAAGTTTTTCCTTCGCGTCGTGGCGAGATCGCGCGATGACGACGCCCCCAACAAACGACTTCTCATCGTCGCCCTCGGCGCGAATGGCATGGTATTCATACGTAGGCATGATCCATTCTCCGAGCTGGCACTAGTATAACCGTCTGCGAAGCGAAATCAATGTAAAATCTTTGGAAATAGACGCAGGGTCGTTCACCTTCTCCAGTGACCTACAGTTCAATCGGTTCGCCGCATCGCGGTATACCAACATACTTGAGACCCCGTTTCGTCAGCCCGTCCTTGAGCGACGACATAGCGTCCGATTCGCCGTGGACCAGAAAGGTCCGGGCCTGGTTCAAGACGAATCGCTCACCGAATGCGAGCAGATCCGAGCGTCCCGCGTGGCAACTGAAGGCGTTAATCACCTTGACCTCGGCCCGCAACGGGTAATACTCGCCGTAAATCCGAATGGTCGGCTGCCGCTCGACGATCCGCCGTCCCAGTGTGTGCTGCGCCTGAAAGCCTACAATAAGAATCGTGTTCTTGGGATCCGTCGCGTGGTTGCGGAGGTGGTGCAGAATGCGCCCGAACTCGCACATGCCGGACGCCGCAATGATGATGCACGGTTCCGTAAGCGCGTTGAGACGAATCGAGTCCTCGGTCTCGGAAACGTATCGAATGTTTTTCAGGCGGAATGGGTCTCCGAGCGATTCCAACACGTCGCTCGTCTCGGTGTCGAAGCAGTCTGCGTGCAGCCGAAAAATCTCCGTGATATTGACCGCGAGCGGGCTGTCCACATACACCGGCAGCGTCGGAATCTCGCCCGCGGCCTCGAGCAACTTCAGCGTGTAGACGATCTCTTGGGCGCGCTCGAGCGCGAAACTGGGGATGATAATTTTCCCGCCCCTCGCTGATGTTTCGTTGACGATGTCCTTCAACTTCGCTTCCGCCGTAGAAAATTCATCGTGGTCGCG
The DNA here is from genome assembly GCA_964467615.1 of uncultured Nitrospirales bacterium. Taxonomy (GTDB): domain Bacteria; phylum Hydrogenedentota; class Hydrogenedentia; order Hydrogenedentales; genus CAYXRK01. Next base: position 26,082 of record CAYXRK010000048.1, read on the forward strand.
GTTTCCATACGTGCTTTCCATGAGCACCACGTCAGCATGTCCCGGTGTCCACGGGTCTTGCAGGATGGGCAGTCCGTGGCGACCGATGTCCCCGGAGAACAGGGACGTCTTTTCATTGCCGTTCTCCTCGATCTGGACTTCGCACATTGCCGAACCAAGAATGTGGCCGGCGTCATGAAATGTCAGCTTCGCGCCGTTTGCGATCTCGATCGGTTGCTCGTACGGCACGGAAATGAATTGACGCATGATCCGATGCACATCGTGCTGGTCGTAAAGCGGCTCTTCATAGGAACGGCCTTTTTTCTTTAGGAAACGAGTATCTCGGTTCTGAATATGGGCGCTGTCGAGCAGCATCAGCGAGCACAGGTCCCGCGTGGCCGGCGTCGAGTATATTCGGCCTCGGAATCCCGCGCGCCCAAGCAACGGCAAAAGGCCGGAGTGGTCGATGTGGGCGTGGCTCAGCACCATCGCGTCGAGACTTTCCGGATTGAAGTCGAGCCGCCGGTTGCGCTTGGCGGTCTCTGCCCGCGGCCCCTGAAACATGCCGCAATCGAACAGAATCCGGGTCTTGCCGAACTCGACAACGTGCTTACTTCCGGTGACTTCTTCCGCCGCCCCGAAACAGGTCAACTTCATTCAAATCGATGCCTCCCGCGTGGGCCCAGACGCGCAAGGATAGTGTTATGGAATCCGCAAAACAAAAGCCGATCTCGGGAGGCACGGGCCATACGGTCCGAGAGTATATGGAGGCGCGCGGGACTACGATTTGGCATCCCGCCGCGCGAGCGCGCTCAATTGACTCACGGGGCAACGGCTTCCGACTGATTCGATCCTGCTCCCACCGCCGAGAGCGCGTAGATTTTGACAATCTCGTCCTCACGTATCGCTAGGATTTCGAACGCCGCGATCACATCGCCCGGGAAATTGCCGTCCGCAACAGTGCCCGCCGGGCGGGCCTCCGTAAGGACCGCCGCCGCAGCAACAATTTGGGTGATTTCGGGCGCGTATGCGGCCAGAGCGGGTGTGTGGTGAAATCGAATCGCCTCGCAAATGTCCGGCGGCAAGCTCCACCGCTCAGCCAACAGGTATCCCGCTTCAGGATGCGCCACGCCGAGAACGCGTTCCTCCTCGGCTACTAGCGCGTTGCCCGTGAATTTCGTCCCTATCGCTTGATAGCGGCGCGGCGCGATCTGGTGAAGGGAAAAACGACCGATGTCGTGTAGTAGACCAGCGGCGGCAACGCCGGCCCGCTTCGACTCGCCACATGAATCGCTGATGCGTTTCGCCGCCGTCGCGCAGAACAGCGCATCGTTCCAGAAGCGCGTATAGTCGAAGGGTCCTGATGATTGAAGCACGTCTATCACCGCGCTCGACACTACCGTAAGGCACGTCTCCTTCAAGCCCAACATTGTGACGGCCATCTGAATAGTCCGAATCGCCTGCGGAAAACCGAAGGCGGAGGAATTTGCGAGTTGAAGAAGCTTCGCAGCGATCGGCGGATCCGTCTCGATGATTCGCGCGAGATCCCGCGCTGATACTGAGTTGTTCGCGGCCGCTTCCTGGATCCGCTGCACCGTGGTGGGGAGCGTTGGCAAAGAGTCGAGGCCGCGAAGCAACCGACCGACTGCCTGCAATTTCATCGAGGACTCGAGTTGAGCGGCCTCGAAATCGCCGGCGGACTTGGGTTTGGCGCCAGAGGGGTAATACGTTTCGATGGCGCGCCGAACGTCCTCCGCGCTGCAGAGAACCGGCTTTACCCGCAGTTCCGTCAGGCGTTCAAGTTCCTCCAACGTGTCCGAATCGACAGGACAGACCATCCCAACGGTGAGAAGTTTCCCCAATCGGTCCACGGGAAACACCTCGTGTTGCTGTGCAAATTCCTTGGGGATAAGTTGTATCAACTCCGCATCGACACGATAGTTGCCCAACTCTAGGCTTGGCACATCTTTGTGGCGCGATACGAACCGGGCGAAGTCCGACGTGGCCAAGTGGCCGAGTCGAATAAGAATCTCGACGATCCGGCCGCCGTCGGC
>CAYXRK010000049.1:0-27695 GCA_964467615.1 uncultured Nitrospirales bacterium
CCAAATACACCTGACATCAACGGAAAGAAAACCAATTCGGAGTCAGACTCCTAGGCCGAGTTCCACGCAAGTACTGGGGTTTATCTTCTTGCTCATTCCCGCAGGATTGGGCACCTTCGCGGGCTTCTTACTTGGAACGATTTCGTGGTTTATCGCTCGGGTGTGGGGCAAGAATCTCAAGGTCCCGATGGTTCCGGCGTCCATTGTGATTAGCGTGCTCGCGATTATCGGTGGAAGAGTGGTCACTGCACAGCATGAACACGCGGCACTGCCTCGGGTGTTGGTCGATTCAGGGGTCTTGAAAGCGCTCCCAACGCCGTCGGCTGAGCTCGGTGATGAAGCGGGCGCGATTCAGACGTTCGCTTCTCAATCGAAGCCTCTGCCCGACACGGTCTGCGAGTGGAATGGGCGCGCCATCGCTGTGGTCGAGAACAATGGCCGAATCGAGATTCTGCGGCCTGAGACCGGCGTGCTCGCCGCGACGGACATCAGCGATTTCGATTACGTCAGAGAAATCTACGCGCTGCCCGTCGGCGCGGGCGGCAGTGGAAATGACTATTTGGCGGTGTTCGTTGATCTGCGCGCGTCATCGGATCGCGCGATGCTCCTTGTCTACGACTCCGCAGGAGCGCTCGTTTACCAGGAACTGCTTGAGCGCGATGACTTTCGCGGCATGCGCGCGGGGATTGGCGAGGACAGTAAGCCGGTTCTCATCGTGAAACTTCCCGAAATCAGGGCATGGACGACGCGGTGAGGCGTTCTCAGGGCCGCTTCATTTGGCGATCTTCTTGCCTTCACGCGTGCCGGGAAACGGACACAACGCGCGGATCGGGCATTCGGAGCATTTGGGCGCGCGGGCCGTGCAATAGGCGCGGCCATGGAACACGAAGAGATGGGAATAGAGCGACCAGTGGTCACGTTCCCAAATCTTCATGAGGTCGCGTTCGACCTTGACAGGGTCGGTGTTCTTCGTGAAGCCAAGACGGCGGGCGATGCGGCCGCAATGCGTATCGACCACAACACCCGGCGTGTCGTACGCCGTACCAAGAATCACGTTGGCAGTCTTGCGGCCGACACCGTCGAGCGCGGTGAGTTCTTCGAGCGTGCGGGGCACTTGGCCGTCGTGCCGCTCGATAAGTTTTTGGCACGCATTTACGATGTTCTTGCACTTTGACCGATAGAACCCGCAACTCTTGATCATCTTCTCCAGCTTGGCTGGATTGTCCACGTAGTCCTGCGCCGTCTTGAAGTCGCGGAACAAGTCCTTCGTGACGATGTTGACCCGCGCGTCGGTGCATTGCGCGGAGAGGATCGTGGCGACCATGAGCTCGAGCGGCGTGCGATGGTCGAGCGAACACTTCGCTTCCGGATACACCTGGACGAGTTTCGCGTAGATCCGCTTGGCGCGGTCGCGGTTCGCGGATTGGGTGAGTTTGAACTCCGGCATGGGCAGTAACGATCCGGCCAAAGGTTAACCCGTTCGACGCTAGTATCGGGGTTTCGTGCGCGTAGCACGGTTGGGCACCTGGCTGATTTCGATGTTGCCCAGAAGCACGTGGGTGTAACCGTCGAGGTCGCGAAACCGGACGCTGCCGTCGACGAGTTCCGGCTCATCGTCGGAGAGCCACGACGTATGCCCACTCGCGCCGTGGCCGTGCCACAGCCGGACTTCAAATAGGCGAATTTTCTTTCGTTGAGACAGGGCCATCGCGTTTCCTCGTCGTGTTCGCCGGTATTCTATACAGATCGCGGGCGCTCTTCGCACGAAAACAGCGGCGAGCCAGGATCGCGTTACGTGCGCATATCGTGACGGGACAACGCGTCCAGTTGGCGGCGGCGCGCGGGCGCTTGTTATCCTTCGCGCCTTCACGACGCCTTTGGCAGGAGAACAACGACGTGCGCGCCACGCCATTCTTACGCGACGACGAAGTACGGCGGTTGCGCCGCGATTTCGGTACGCCGCTTTACGTGTACGACCAGAACACGCTCGAAGCCGCCGCCGCCGAACTGCTTTCGTTTCCGAATGCATTCGGCCTGACCGCGCGGTTCGCGATGAAGGCGCTGCCCTCCGCCGTGGTATTGCGCGTCCTCATGGGCGCGGGGTTGCACATCGACGCGAGCAGCGGCTACGAAGCGGAACGCGCGATACGCGCGGGCGTACCGGGCGAACGCATCATGCTCACGGCGCAGCAACTTCCCGATGATCTGACCGGGCTGATCAAACGCGGCGTCCGATTCAACGCCTGCTCGATTCACCAACTTCGTGCCTACGGCGAAGCTTTCCCCGGATCGGAGGTTTCTGTTCGTATCAACCCCGGCCTCGGCTCGGGCCACAGCAACCGCACCAACGTCGGCGGTCCCTCGTCGAGCTTCGGCATCTGGCACGAGTACGTCGGCGAGGTGATCGAGACCGCGAGCGCCCACCACCTGCGCATCACCATGATGCACACGCACATCGGTTCCGGCGGCGATCCGGAGGTCTGGAAACGCTGTGCGCGGATGTCTCTCGAAATCGCGGCGAAGTTTTCGGAAGTCACCCGGCTGAGCCTCGGCGGCGGATTCAAAGTCGCACGGGTTGACGGCGAATCTTCGGCGAATCCGATAGAAATCGGGAACGCATTGCTCGATGACTTCCGCGAATTCGAAAGACTCCACGGCAGACGCCTGCATCTCGAACTTGAACCCGGCACTTTTCTCGCCGCGAATACCGGCGAGATTGTGACGACCATCGTGGACGTCGTCGACACCGGCGCGCAAGGTTACCGCTTCATCAAGATCGACAGCGGCATGACAGAAAACCTCCGCCCATCCATGTACGGTGCGCAACACCCGATTCGGCTCGTGACGGCGCAGAACAGAACGGCCACCGATACGAGCGACTACGTAATCGTGGGCCACTGCTGCGAGAGCGGCGATATCGTCACGCCTCTGCCTGGAAACCCGGAAGGCCTGGGCCCGCGTACGTTGCCCGAAGCTCGAATCGGCGACAGTATCGTCATCGGCGGGGCGGGAGCTTACTGCGCGGCGATGCCCGCAAAGAACTACAACTCCTATCCCGAGGCCGCCGAGGTACTGCGGACACGCGACGGCGAGTTCAAATTGATTCGGCGCAGACAGACGCTTGACCAGGTCCTCGCGAACGAGATCGTCGAGTAGTAGGAGCGCAGACCGAACACGAACAGCCAGCCAGTTCGGGTATGATTGGTCAACAGCACGTTTGATACGTGCATGATCGAGAACGAACTGCCCAGACACCAATGCCTAAAGACGAAATTGTCGCGCCGCGTCCCGCCGAAGACGACGGCCAGTTTGACGACCAGATCCGCCCGCAGTTCTTAGACGATTTTCCCGGCCAAACGCCGATTAAGGAACGCCTGCGCATAGCTATCGCCGCAGCGAAACATCGCGGCGAACCGCTCGACCATTTGCTGCTGTCCGGCCCGCCGGGCCTGGGTAAGACCACGCTCGCCCGCATCCTTGCGAACGAAATGGGCGTCGATATGAAGGCGACGTCCGGCCCGGTGATCGAGCGTCAGGCAGACCTTTCGGCGATCCTCACGAGCCTCGATGAATTCGACGTCCTCTTCATCGACGAAATCCACCGGCTCAATCACGCCGTCGAGGAGACGTTGTATTCGGCGATGGAGGATTTCGAGGTCGATATCATGCTGGGCAAAGGGCCGACCGCGCGTTCACTCAAAATCGGTCTCAAGCCCTTCACGCTCATCGGCGCGACCACGCGGGCCGGGCTGTTGACGCCGCCCCTCCGCGCCCGCTTCGGCGACACCTGCCGCTTCGACTTCTATTCTCCCGAAGAATTACAACGCATCATCGAACGCTCGGCCAGGATTCTTGACGTGCCCACGGCGTCGGAGGGCGCGCTCGAGATTGCCGGGCGTTCGCGCGGCACGGCGCGAATCGCGAACCGTCTACTCCGCCGCGTGCGCGACTACGCCCAAGTGGAGGGGGACGGCGCAATCACGCGCGAGATCGCATCGCGCGCGCTCGAGCTACTCGGTATCGATCAACTCGGACTCGACGACATGGACAAAGCCATCCTCGATGCCGTCATCGTCAAGTTCGGCGGAGGGCCCGTCGGGCTGTCCTCGCTGGCGGTCGCTGTAGGCGAGGAACGCCAGACGCTCGAGGAGGTCCACGAACCCTACCTCATCCAAATCGGATTCATGAAGCGCACGCAACAAGGCCGCGTCGCGACGCCGAACGCATACCGGCACCTGGGGCGCGTTGCCCCGCGCGACGGTCAAGGCCGTTTGCTCTGAGCTCGGTGCCCGGACTATCGTCCTCGCGCCCAGTGCATCATGAGCGGCACGACCGCATTCGGCACCACGGCCAGCGAGGCGACCGCCGCGGATCCGAACACAAGAAGCGGATCCAAGCCGAGTGCGTTGTTCTCGTTGCCGGGATTCAAGGACCAGTTGAAACGCCAAATGGCCATCGCGACGCAAGGCCAGATGAGGAAAGACACAACGATCGCGTTGTTGTCGATTAGCCGTTTTCGAATCGCAAGACAGAAGGCTAAGATGACCGCAGCCGCGAGCAGGCCGTGCAGGACCCATACGATTGATGGAAGTCCCCGCGGCAATTCACTTCCTGGCGAGGTAATCATAGCGTAGATTGCCGTCGGCAGTACGATACAGGTCACGAAGAGAACGACAGAGATGGTTACGTTTGCGAACCAGCACGCAATCCACGCGAGAGATATCCAACCGATCGCTTGCCACGGCGCGTCGGCATACAGGCCAGTCCTGAGGTCGCTAATCAAGTGGTTGAAAGGAGCATCCTTCTCAAGCCCAAACAGCTCCGGAATAATCCCCACGAACAGGACTAGCAGGGTGATGGGAACGACCGCGATGACGAAGCTGTTTCGGATTACGCGAATCCGCACCAGCGAGAGAAGGTCCGCACAGGTCGGCCGCACTAGAACGAATTGATGGGCGCCGAGCCACCGTGGCCGTTTTCCCGCGACGGCGACGATCATCCCCGCGGCGACGGCGCCCGTTAGAAGTCCGGCTACCGCGGACATCGGAACGGTCTGCGCGGAATACGCCCAAACACGCGCCGGATCAAGGCCGTCGGATTCCTTGAGCCCGAGTGCGGCGAACCCCACGAGGATCGCCGCAATTGCGCCCCACGCACAGATGGGCAACCACATGCCATGCGCGCGCCATTCAAACCATTGCTGCGCCTCGACCGGGTCACGGAAGGGGCGATCCGGCGCGCCGACGTAGGAGAAAAATCGCCACGCCGGAGCGGAACCTCCGCTACGCTGGAGGCGCACACTCATGATCGAAGCCGCGAGAGATGACCCGGCAATCGCGCAGAAGAGGAGCGCGTTTCGAACGCCCGTCGAAAGGACGTCGATCTCGGTGAAGCCGGCCGTCGCAATGGCCAGAAGCGCGGTGATGAGCAATGTCGCCGCGAGCAGCTTCGCGATCGGTTGGTCGCCCGCGGACCAATACGCGGCTTGCAACACGCAGTAGATCGCGGCAACGACCCCCGCGATATAGAGGAACGATTCATCGACTTCCTTGACGCGGTAACTGAAAAACGCGATCACCACGCTCGACGCCCACACCGCCGAGAGCCGATAACCGAATACCGTGGTCACGATGACCCAGTTGGGCATCGGCAATCGGAACCGGTGGCCGGGAAACCGACTCCGCAAACCGTGTTCATTGCTGTCGGCCAGTAGCGCCATGCCGAGGCAAATCAGCATGCCCGGCCAGAGGACGAATACTTCTATGCTATCGCGAAGCATCTCCAATGTGAATGGTCGTGTCATGTGCGCAATGCCCCACGGGACGTACGTGCATATCATCACGGTCAATGCGAGCACGCCAATCAGCGCGAGGTACGTCCTGCGCCATTGCTCCCAAATCAGCGCTGTGATTCCCCGGAGAATCATGGCCGGCTGCCTCGTTTGCCCGCCCGCGCGATGAAAACGTCTTCGAGCGATGCCGCCTGCTCCTCGGCGATTCGTCCGCCCGACTCGGCCACCGCGCGCCTGAGCGGCTCGATCTCGCCGTTGCAAACGACCGACCACTCACGGCCATCGCCGAGTTTGGAGATGCGCAGCGCGCTTGGCCACTCGGGGCCTTGGGCGAGCGGCGTCTTGAATACAACGGTGAGCCGCCGGTGCGATTCCTTGACTGAGTCCACCGACCCGGAAAGGACCACCTTGCCGTGGTGAATCATCGCGACGTAGTCGGAGACGCGCTCGACTTCGTCCAGCAGATGCGATGAGAACAGGACAGTACGGCCCTCGTCCGCGACGGTGCGGATGATTGCCCCGAGGATTTCCTGCCGCACCACCGCGTCCAACCCGGATGACGGCTCGTCCAGTATCAACAGCTCCGGCCGGTACGCCAACGCGGCGAGCAGGCCCGCTTCGGCCTTCTGCCCGCGGGACAAGTCTTTGATTCGTTGCTCGGGGTCCAACCCAAACGTCTCGCGCAGTTCCTCGGCGAACTGGACGTCCCAACTCGGATAAAACGCGCGCATGTACCGCATCAGTTCGTCTACGCGCATCCAGTGGGGAATGTCGCGGTCCTCGGACAGGTACCCGAGCCGCGCCAGCACTCTCTCGGCGTCGCGCACGGGATCCATTCCGAACACGCGTACCATGCCCTCCTTCGCGCGCAACAGTCCGAGCAGGTGTTTTATCAACGTGGTCTTGCCCGCACCGTTCTCGCCGACGAGCCCGAACACGCAGCCGCGCGGCACTTCGAGGTCGATGCCGTCGAGCGCGTACGTTTTGCGGAACCTGCGCCGCAGCCCGCGCACTTGGATGACGGTGTCCTGCTGTTGGGCATTCATTACGCTTTCCCTCCCTCCTGTTCGAGGACCGATCCACGCTCGCGCACCAGTTCCACCGTATCGTCCAGCGACACGCCCAATTGGTACGCCTCCGCCAGCAAGGAATCCGCGCGATCGCGCAGCAGCCGCATCTTCTCCTTGCGCGAAAGCGGCGAACCCGCCTCGGCTACGCGCGTGCCTGAGCCTTGCCGCGACACAAGCACGCCGGACGACTCCAACTCCCGGTACGCACGTGCAACCGTGTTCGGGTTCACGAGGAGTTGTTCGGCGAGCGCGCGAATCGGGAGGACTTCGTCGCCGGGTTTCAATCGCCGGGCTGCAACGAGAAACTTTACCTGATTGACGATCTGTTGATAGATCGGTATACCGTCGTTCGGAGATATGTGGACGCGCATGCGGTGAGGTTCCGACAAATTGTATTAACACAATAATACATTATGATTCTGTTTGTCAACCCCCCTGCGTACTTCCCCGGGAAGCGCCGGATCTGCCTTCTTTGATGCGGCAAATCGGAGTAGTTCACCCAAGAATTGACCCTCCTCGCGCCACTTCCTATAATTTAACTCCCACTTTCGGAGAGGTGTCGGAGTGGTTTAACGAGCACGCTTGGAAAGCGTGTGTACGTTAATAGCGTACCGAGGGTTCGAATCCCTCCCTCTCCGCCATAGTTCATTCGCGAGCCCGTCGCATCCGCCCAGGGCGATTTCCAGCGAAGCCCCTATCCTCCACGGGCGCTTCGATTCTACGGTCAAATCCTGCTACCCATGTAAACGCTTGTACCGTAGCCGGTTGCACCGGGTCCGGATTTCCGATTTCTAATTCGAGATTTCAGTGCCGAACTGGGGCGGGGGCGAACGGTCTAAAGGTTTCTCTCCGGCGTGCCGATAAATGCGACACGGGCACGGGTGTGCACTGGGGAACTTCGATGTCGGGTAGCTTTAATGCCGGCGGGCTGATAACTGGCCTGGACACGAACAACATTATCCGGCAGCTTATTGCGATTGAGCGGCTTCCTATTGATCGCGCCAAGGCGCGGATCACGGCGCTAGGGGTCCAGAAGAAGGCAATAGCCGATCTGCGTGCGCAGCTTCAGACGTTTCGCAGTCGCGCGCAGGATTTCCGTTTCGGCTTTAATTTCAACAAGTTCCTGGGCACGTCGCTGGATGAGAAGATTGCGACAGCTTCCGCCACGACGGCCAACCCGACGACGGGTGCGTTCAAGATTGACGTGCTGCAGCTCGCGAGCACGACGGTCGCCACGGGGAGCACCGTGCTGGGGGCGTCAATCAATCCCGCGGCGACGCTGGATTCGAGCGGCATTCTGAAGGACGTTACGGCGGGGACCTTTACGATCAATGGACAATCGATCTCGGTCAATCCGGTGACGCAGAGCCTAAACAACATTGTGAGTTCGATCAACGGGTCCGGCGCGGGCGTGACGGCGACGTACGACGCACTGAACGATGTACTCCTAATCGAAAACAGTACGCCGGCCGACACAAGCATTATCAATTTCGGGGCGGCCGCGGACACAAGTAATTTTCTTACCGCGACCAATCTCAAGAACGCGCCGCAGAACACCGGCCTGAGCGGCTCGACCGAGGTCCAAAGTTCAACACACCTAGGCGCGGTGGACGGATCGCAGACGCTGAACACAGTCAGCTTCAAGGTCGCGGCGGTGACGGCGGGGACCTTCTTCGTCAACGGCGTACAGGTATCTGTCAACCCCGCGACCGATACACTCGATGATGTGATTTCGGCTATCAACGGATCGGACGCGGGCGTGACCGCGAGCCTCGACACCTCGACCGACAAGATTCGTGTCGTCTCAAAGACGGAAGGCAGCCGGACGATCGACTTCGCCGTGGGCACGAGCAATTTTCTGACAGTGTCCGGTCTGGCCACGGCCGTTCAAACGGCGGGGAACGACGCTCAATTCAAGATCGACGGCGGACCGGTGCAGACGCGGAATTCGAACACGTTCGAGGGGGCGATTGGCGGGGTCACGCTGGCGTTGAAAAGCCTCGGGACGACAACGGTTACCATTAGCGTGGACACCGAGAGTTCGGCCAAGGCGGTGGAGGATTTGTTGACGTCCTTCAACGACGCGGTGACGAAGATTCGGGAGTTGACGGGGGAAAAGGGCACGCTCAAAGGGGATTCGAGCGTAAGCACGGTCGAGAGCTTCCTGCGCTCGAGCGTGTTTAAGGACGTTCCGAGCCTGACAGGGGCGTTCAACAATTTCCTGGATATTGGCATCTCGACGGGCGATAGCTTTGATCCGCAGCAGCCGTCGGTACTCGAGTTGGATCGCGACAAGTTTCTCGCGGCGCTCGCGGACGATCCGGAGAATGTCGCCGACGTGTTCGCAAATGATGCCGAGGACGGTATCGCGGACCAGTTCTTCAACTATTTGGAAGAACTGACTGGAACGTTCGGCCCGCTCAATGGCCGCGCCGGGGCAAACGGGGGAATCGATCAGCAGATTCAATCGACCAATGATCAGATCGATCGGATCGAGTTGCGTGTCGCGCAGCGTGAAAAGCGCTTGCGCGCGCAGTTCGCGAGGCTGGAACAGCTTTCGGCCGGATTTCAGCAGCAGAACTCGTCGCTGGGCAGTATTGGAAGCGGCTTTTCAGGATTGATTAGGTAGAATTACAAGGAGAGGTACTTCGATGGGCGTGACATCGGCGGGCGGCGCGTACAAAAGGGTGGACGTTGAGACGGCGTCGCAGGGGAAATTGATCATCATGCTGTTCAACGGCGCAATACAGCGCGCCGAAGAGGCGAAGCGGCAGATGGCGCGGGGGAACATCGGGCAGGTGCACAAGCATTTGGTGCGCGCGCAGGACATCATCGCCGAATTGCGCGGGGCGTTGGATTTTAGCGCCGGTGAAGTCGCCCAGAACCTCGATCGCGCGTACGAATACTTGGGGCATTTGTTGGTGAAGGCGAACATCTATAAAGACAGCGCTCCCTTGGACGAGTGCGTGACGTTTATGACGGAGCTTCGGGACACGTGGCAGGCGCTTTTCGAGCAAGTCTCGCGGCGGACGGCGGACACATCCGCGCCGCAGATAAACCGGCGCGGCTCGACAGTGATGGATTTGCAGGGGTAGTCCCGCCCGTACTTCCTTTTTGGGCCCCCTGTTTGACAGGATCGGCGTTGGTTTCGTAGAGTGTTTCGTTCCCCCGGACAGTGTTGTCGCGGGCGGATTCCCCCTCGGTTTTTTGCAAGGAGAGCGTGACCATGATTCGGAGTAATGCAGTTCGTGCGGGTTTGATGCTGGCGTCGTCGTGTGTGTTTGCGGGCGCAGCTTTGGCGCAAGCGGACAAGAGCCCGGTGGGCGATTGGACGTTGACCATAAGCTTTGGCGGAAACGAGATTCCGTCCGACTTTATTGTGTCTACGAACGACGATGGATCGTTTAAGGCGGTGGCGGAAGGTACCACGCTGGGGACGATTACCTTCGAGAAGGTGACGATAGCGGAAGGGAAGATTACTTTCAGCCAGACGATCGACATGGGCGACGGCAACAAGATGGACGTGTCGTTCGACGGGATGTATCGGGGCAACGCGTTCGACGGGACGTTCACGACGACGATGGGCCCGGCCGAAGCGCGGGGGATCCGCAAGGCGCTGGGGGGTCTCGTGGGCCGGTGGGACGTGACGAGCAAGTCCGAACAAGCGGGCGAGTTGAAGCGCACACTTTCGGTGAACAAGGGCCTGAGCGGGACGTATGCGAGCGATGAGGCCGCATGGGACATTCGCGATATCAACACGGACGGCGAGAAAATTACGTTCGGCGTGACCGTCAGTTTGCAGGGGCAAGACCTGCCGCTCAATTTTGAGGGCAAGGTTGAAGGCGATGCGCTCAAGGGCCAATTCTTCGCGGACGGCAACCCGGTTTCCGAGGTATCGGGCACGCGCGTGAAGCCGGGCGGGCTTGCAGAGTTGACGGGGTCGTGGGACGTGACGGTGGATTCGCAGATTGGCGTGTTCGAGCAAAAGGTGAAATTTGCCGACGGCAAGGGGACGTACACGTCTGAAGGCGATTCGGAAGTCACGGACCTGAAGGAAGACAAAGGCTACATTCTGTTCAAGGTGTCCGTCACGGCGAGCGGAACCCCATACGCGTTGGAGTTCGAGGGGCAGATATTCGGGGACGTGGTAACCGGCGACTTTTTCCTGGATGGGGCGGCCGTGGCGAAAGTCACGGCGAAGAGGGCGAAGTAGTTCTTCTCAGATACGACATTCGGCGTCCGGCGAGGGGAGCGATCCTCTCGCCGGACTTATTTTTTTTGAGATGAACGCGGCGCCGAGGTCAGTCGAGCGCGGAGAGCATCGCGAGCTGGCCGCGATGGTGGGAGTCGTGGCCGCACATGGCGCGGATGCATTTTGAAACGGGCGAGAACATCTTCTGCATTTGTTCGGGGGCGTTGCCGCGCAGGGGGCCGCTAAGTTCTTCGTCGGTCAGGGCGCGGATGCCGGCGGTGCAAGCGGCGGCTACTTTCTTATACTCGGCGAGAACGGTGTCCCAATCGGGATACGTGGCGGCGTCGGCGACAATGGGGCCGCCGCCCGCGAAGTCCGGGGCGAAGATTTTTCCCCATTCGCGGGGCACGAGGGGCCCGTTGTTCAAACACCACATGTTCAGGACCGCGTTGTTGGTGTTGGCGACGTGGCCGATGAGCCAGAGGGGGTGCGCTTTTCCGGGTTTCAATTGCTTGAGACGGTTGGCGGCCGTGACTTTTTCGGCGACGCCGGCGGTGGAGTTGGTGGACATTTCGAACATTTGAGCGAGGACTTCGGCGACAGGGCTGGACATGGGAATCTCCTTCCGGGAAACGTAGTGCTTAGTACAAGGTACAAGGTTCAAAGTGCGAAGTTCAAAATTCGAGATCCAATGACCGTTTGATTCGATCATGGGGAGATTGCGAGTTTCACACGGCTTCGCAGGGTTTCGAAGAAGGGAGACATACGTCGGAGCGACACACGATCCACATGATTCCCCTTTGAAGGGGGTGCCGCGCGGCGCTTTGCGCGGCGGGGGATGTGCGCTCTCACAACAAGAAGCTTTCTAAGCAGGCCGCTGGAGTAGGTTTCGTGTGTGGGCGGCGGCGCTTGTGCCACACTGATACGCGAAAATGAACCGGAAGATCATTCTGCGGATTGTAGTGCGGGAGACTAGACGTTGCTGGCCCTCTATATAGTGAGTTTGGTGGTTGGCTCGGGGACGTTCGCGCTGTTCGCGCGCCATGTACTTGCACAGTTTGGGCTCGCCTCAGGGTTTGAATCCTCGATTCTGTTGGCTGGTGGTCTTGCGGCGGCGTTCGCCGCGACGCAGTTGCTCTACATGGCCGCAATCAACCTGTTCAATCCCACGCGCTCGGCTGGACCGTATGTCACGGAAATGCTTTCGCACGCGGCGGCGCTGACATTTGTCCCGTTTCTGATGCAGGCGCCGATTCCGTGGCCGCATGAAGCGATGGAAAAAGCGGAGCCGTTGCTGTACCTGGCGGGATTCGGTGCGCTGCACGTGTTGTTCAAGGCGATGACATTTTTCGCGACCTTGCGTGGCGTGCCCGGAGGCCGGTTGCGCGTGCTCGGGTGGGCGGCTGCCGGGGCGGTGTTCGGCTGGACAGCGTATGCGGCCGGGGCGGCGTGGGTGCGCGAGTCGAACTCGCTCGCGCCTGCCGCGCCTGGCGAGATCGCCGTAATCGCCGCGGGAAACACCCTCGCGGCCGCCCGGGCCGTGTCGGAGGGCGCCAGTTTCCGCGCGCCGCTGGCGCGCACACAGCCGGGGGAGAGCATCGTGCTTCGCATCGCGGCGGATCCGAAGAGGCCCGCGCCGAGCGCGTACGTGACCATCACGATGGAAGGAGAATCCGAACGCGAGTACGCAACAACGACGGCTCTATACGCGAACGGTTGGATCGAGATACGCGTACCCGCTGAAGACGTCCCGCCGGACTGCGTCGCGGTGGTAGTCCGCTGGATGCGCGAACAGCCTCCCCGCTGGCAACGAATCACCCGCGTCGATCAATTGTTTTACCTGCCGCCGGAACCGGGCGCGGGGCCGCCGCCGTTGGTTTACATGTCCGGCCCATTCGTTCACCGTGCGGAGTCGGACAGCGCCCCCACGGTCGTGCTCATCGCAGCCGAGACGTTGCCTTTCGCACCGGGGGATCCCGCGCAGACGCTCGGCGCCGTAGCGGACGCGTGTTTTGTGTTCACAAACGCGTTCACGCCCGCGCTCGACGAGCGCGCCGCCGCGAGTTTGCTTTCCGGGCTGCACCCGCTCGAGTTGGCCATCGACGCGAATGGCGGCACGTTGGCGGCCGGTTCTGCACCGGTCGAAGCGCTACACAAGAGCGCGTACGCGACGGCATTGAAAAGTTCCGGCGGGCCGCCGAAGTCGAGGCCCTCGCCATCTGGCGGCGTTGTTGGCGGTTTCGAGACGATTACTTCCGAAGGCGCGCGATCCACGGGCGAGACTCTTTCGGAAATGGAGGATTGGCTCGAGGATCACGCAAAGTCACCGGCGTTTCTGGCCGTGTTTCTCGGCGACGTAGACGCCGATGGGGCCCAGGCGCTCGCGGAGTTTCTGCGCGCAACGCGCGATTCGGAAGCAGCCAACCGCCCGTACGTGATACTCACCGCGTTTCGGGGAACACTGTCCCCGGAGACGGACGACCCGCTTGCGGAACCCGCGTTGCACGTGCCGTTGGTCGTGTACGCGCCGGATCTCGGACGCGGAAAGCGGCCCGAGCTCGTGTCGCTCGAAGACGTGGCGGCGATGATTGCGACCATGGCGAAGGTGAAAATCGTGGGTTCGATTGCGGGCAGAGATCCGATGAACGCGCTCGCCGAGAAGCGCCCGGTGTCCGTACTGGGGAATGCGGAAATGTTGACGTTGCGCACGAAAGATTTTCGCTTTACCGTCCGCCCCGGCGAGGTTGCTACCCGGCTGTTTCGCGTCGGCGCCGGCGCGGATTGGTGGAGGACGGACATCGCGGCGAAGCAGCCCGATACCGTAGAGCGGTATCGAAAGGAACTCGAGGGCTTCGTACAAAGGCGCCGTCCGCCATCGGTGACGGATTGAATCGACACGGGCAGGCCGCGGGAAACCGTTGCGCCGTCATTCGATCCACGCCGTTTCTTCGCGGCGCGGAACGCCACGCGAAGGGCTGCTACGAAGGCAAATTGCGGGCGACGACGCGTTCCTCAGTCGAACACCGCTTCGCTTGAAAGAGATTGCGCATGGCCTCGCCGAGGATGTACTCCGCGCTGCGCGCGCTGCCGTTGCGGCAACTCACCACGCCCACGCTCATCGAGGCCTTCGTCGGGAAGTTCGGATCGGAATAGGTGCTCGAATCGATTTCGTTGAGGATGTTGTTGATATACCGAAGCGCGTTCTCGAGCGGCGTGTGCGGCAACACGGCGGCGAACAGGGTCCCGTCGTAACGGGCAAGGACATCGTGAGCGCGCGTGTAATGGCGCAGCGACATCGCGACTTCCGCGAGCAGATCGTCCACGGACACGGGGCCGTTCTCCTCGTCCACCGCGCGCACGTCGTCGAGATCGAGTACGACGCACGACATGGGCACATCGTAACGGTGGGCCTTTTCGGACTCTTCCTGCAAACGTTCCATCAGATACCGCCGGTTGCGAAGCCCGGTCAGATGGTCGGTGTACCCGTTGTCCGCGAGCGCGCTGTCCGCGAGGCGATCTTCGGCCTTGATACCCCGATTGTTGAGAGCGGCTTCCGCGCGCACGATCACCATCGGCAGGTTGTACGGCTTGGTGATGTAGTCCGCCGCCCCAAGCGCATAACCTTGCGTTATGTCCTCGTGGCTCCCCTTGACGGTCACAAATACGACCACGATGTCCGCGGTCGCCGGATCGCTTTTGAGCCTGCGGCAGACCTCGTAACCGTCGATTTCCGGCATGGCGACATCGAGCAACACCAAGTCGATCGACCCACGAGAACACACCTCAAGCGCATCTTTGCCCGAGTACGCCGTCACCACTTCATAGTGATGCAGCCTGAGATCTTCCGCGAGCGGCTCGATCGATTCCGCATCATCGTCAACAACGCAAACCCTGATTTTAGAAGACATACGCGCCCTATAGTGCTCCCGACATAGCGTCCGTAAAGGACGGGGCCTCCCTCCGATCAAACCTTCCCCAATCCCCCTAAGTGTACCCCAGAACCGAGAAATTTGCCAAACGGATCCCCGGATTCTTTCGCCCAAATCCCAAGCTCGCTAATTTTCCGCCCGTTAGGCATGGCGCCGTGGCAATTCCAGGGGTTGCGTGTTACCATCCGAGACCGCGAAGGATGCGAAGCGGAAACCGGGGAGATAGGTGGTGCTCACGAGGATCGGCGTGCGGCCGCGGGGGAAGAATTCGGCCCGTTCTTTGATGGATAAGCTGCGCGAGACGGGGGCCGAAGCGGTTTCGGCCGTGGATCCCGAACTCGCGGCCGACGTGTCGGCCCTGGTGACCGCCCCGGAAGAAATCGAGGCCGCACAAACTATCGCCGCGCGCCACGCCGCTACCCTTGAAGTGCTCGCCCACGCCCTGGACGCAAGGCATGCCGGCTCGGAAGGCGCTTCTAAGCGCGTCATGGACCTTTCGCTACGCATCGGAAGGAGACTGGAAGTATCCGACGATATCCTCGTTGAACTGGCGCGCGGTGCGTTGCTCCGCGACATCGGGAAAATGCGTGTTCCCAACTCCGTATTGCTCAAGGACGGCCTCCTGACCTATGACGAGTGGTCGCTTATCCAGAACCACACGATACTCGGAGCGGAGTTGGCCGCCGCGACTCCGGGGCTCGCGGACATCGCGGCGATCGCGCGGTTTCACCACGAGTGTTTCGACGGCACGGGCTATCCGGACAAACTCGAGGGCGGGCGCATACCCCTAGTGGCCCGGATTGTGCGCCTCGCGGACGTCTATATCGCGATGCGCAGCCCGCGCCCGTACCGAACATCGGTCGCTTCGAACGACGAGGCCGTTGAACACATCCGCGAAGAACGCGAGAAACATTTCGATCCGGAAGTTGTGGACGCTTTTTTGGAAATCAGGACGGACTAACCGAGCAATAGCTGGTCAAAGGGGGGGACGACGCGATGGGTGGCACGGAACAGACACGCATGGCCGCGTTCGCAGATGGCGTGCGAAACTCGACGCTCAAACGCCTCAAACGCGTGCCGGAAGGTTCGGAGAATTGGGCGATAACGGCCGGCGCCATGAGCTTCGCGGACCTGGCGCACCACATCATTCAATGCGACAAGGCCCTCCTCAAAGTGTTCGAGACGAAGCACATCGGGAAAAACGTTGGCGAAACGGGCCAGATGAGGGTGAAGGACCGCGAGGAGTTCAACGCGCTCGTGCAGGAGCTTCACGATCTGAGACGCATTCGCAGCGAATTCATCGAGGATTTCACCGATGCCGATTTCGACGTGTTGATCGACGCAGACCGAATTCGCGGCGTCGAGCGCATCCCCGCGGGCCTGCTGATTCTCGAAACCCTCGACCACGAAGTGCATCATCGCGGCCAACTTGCGGTGTACCTGCGCGTACTCGAAGCGGCCCGGGCCGCCGTAGCGTAGTCCCGCGGCCGCGCCGTAAGCGCCCCAAACTGCCTTGACGGTCGCCCGGGATTGCCTCATAGTAGCTTGGTCTGCCGGGAAATGTTCCCGAAACTCCGTGAAAACCGCCTCAAAATCCCTGGATATCGTCATGAAATCGTACCGATTGGTTCTTCTGTTAACGATCTCGTTGTTCGCAGTTTTTCCGTCTCTCGCGCAGAGCGCAGGCGGCGAACACGAATGGCCGTCCTATGCCGCGGACGCGGCATTTACGCGGTATGCGCCGCTCGATCAGATTAACGCGGGCAACATCAAGGACGTCCGCCTCGCGTGGCGGTGGGACGCGCCGGACCCTGAGATCGCCAAGGCCAATCCGAACGCGCGCGTCGGCTTCTTCAAAAGCACACCACTGATGGTTAATGGCGTGTTATATGTAAGTACGCCAACCAACACGGTTGCCGCCATTGACGCCGGTACTGGCAAGACGATCTGGAACCACGACCCCAAGGCCTACGACCGCGGCAACCGCGTGTTCCAACACCGCGGCGTCGCGTACTGGAAAGACGGCAACGACGAGCGCATTTTCATCGCCACCGGCGGCCGCCAACTCGTCGCCATCAACGCCAAGACCGGCGAACCCGTAAGCGGATTCGGCGACGCCGGTTTCGTCGATCTCGACGAAGGCCTCGACACGCCGCTCAACAAGAAACAAATCAGCTACAGCGCGCCGCCGATGGTCGTCCACGACACTATCGTCCTCGGCCATCTCCTGCCGGACGAAGCCAACAACCCGACCGTCATCGCAGGTCATATTCGTGGGTTCGACGCGCGCACCGGAAAACAAAAATGGATTTTCTGGACCATCCCTCGCCCTGGCGAATTCGGCTACGAAACCTGGGACCCCGAAACGTGGAAGCTCGCGGGCGCGGCAAACAACTGGACGATGATGTCCGCCGACACGGAACTCGGCCATCTCTACATCCCCACCGGCACGCCCGCGAACGATTTCTACGGCGGTCATCGCAAGGGCAACGGCCTGTTCGCTGAATCGATTATCTGCCTCGACGTGCAAACCGGCAAACGCGTGTGGCATTTTCAGGGCGTGCATCACGGGCTGTGGGACTACGACTTCCCCGCCGCGCCGATCCTCGTGGACATCAACGTCGACGGCGGACCCATCAAGGCGCTCGCGCAGGTCAGCAAACAAGGCTTCACGTACGTCCTGCGCCGCGAAACCGGCGAACCCGTGTGGCCCATCGAAGAACGCCCCGTACCGCAAACCGACGTGCCCGGCGAGCAGACCTCGCCCACGCAGCCCATCCCAACGAAGCCGCCCGCCTTCGAACGCCAAGGCATCACCGAGGACGACCTCATCGAATTCACGCCCGAACTGCGCCAGGAGGCACTCGAGTACGTCAAGAACTTCCGCATGGGGCCGCTCTTCACGCCGCCCGCGTTGACCAACCCCGACGGCAACGGCGGCACGATCCAACTTCCCGGCGCGGCCGGCGGCGCGAACTGGGGCAGCGCGGGCGTCGATCCCGAGACCGGCGTGCTCTACATCCAATCGGCGACGCAACCCTCGTTGGCAGGTCTCGTCACGCCGCAAGCAGGACGCTCGCAGTTCAAATATTTTCGCGGTGGTTCGTGGATGTTGCCGCCGCGGCCAAGCGGATTGCCGCTCACCAAACCGCCCTATGGCCGCATCACCGCCATCGACCTCAACAAAGGCGAGGTCCTCTGGCAAGTCGCCCACGGCGACGGCCCGCGCGACCACCCGAAACTCAAAGACCTCAACCTGCCCCCGCTCGGTGCGCCGTCAAACACGATGCTCTCCAACAGCGGCGTAGTCGTCACCAAGACGCTCGTCATCTACTCGCACGTCGAAGTCCAACCCGATGGCGGCTACTCGCCTGACAAATGGTGGCTCATCGCCTACGACAAAACGACCGGCGACGTGTTGTGGAAAGAACACACCCCCGTCCCCCCTATGCCGTGCCGATGACCTACATGCACGAGGGGAAGCAGTACATCGCAGTAGCGGGGGGCGGCTCCGGCCAACCACCAGCGCTAATGGCGTATGCGCTGCCGTAGAGCGGAGGCACTGGCGGATCTGGACGGAAGCGGTGACGACAAACGGTCAAAGTAACGCTTTTGGGTAAGAGCCCTAATATAAGGATGCATCAACCACACTCGATGGAAACGAATGGCGGAAGCGACTTGGAAATTGGAGAACAAATCATATGGTCGTCATCTTGAACAATTTAGAGATAAACTGATGCAGTATACATAAGTAGATCTGCTACTGCATCTAATTATTATAAAGATAGTAAAACACTGAGCACACGGCGAAAATGCTCATTCCGATCGGCAGGAACGTTTCAAGGATGACCCGGAAATAGAGCAATCCAAAAACGTACTTCCAATTGCGAAATCTCAGAATCGATATCGCTTCCTCGTACTGTTTGCTGACGCTCACCTCCTCGATCAGTTGCTCCGGCGTTCTCTCCTCGATCGGTTGGTTCAATTCCATCGCACTCGACAAAAACAAATGAGCGTCTATCTTTCGCCGCAATAGAAAATGCTCGCAAAGATCCGAAACCACACGTAATGAAAATCTTACGACCCAAACTAGACATGCAGCGCCCAGAAACACAATAAAGTTATCGCTGCTTTCACCATCAAACTTCATGCCGAATTGTGCGATCTCGGTCGGCACGAGTCCGGTCGCCGTCGTCAGAACGACGAAACATGAAAACAACAGAAGTCTGCCGCCCTCACCACGAGTCGAATCCGTAAGAGGAAATCTTAGATTCAGGTATCGTCCTTCAAATTCCCGTAAAAGCTTGGCGATAAAGTCGTCTCTTTTCATGTACGAGATACCTTTAACTTTCGGAAATATATTTTGCCTCAAGCGATCGAATGCGGTTTTTCACATATAAAAGCTTACCAGCGGTATGCTCCTTTATCCTTTTCTCGATTCCCTGACCCGTTTGCTTATGCGTATAGAATTTATATATCGCATTGCGAGCCCGCATTATAAAACTATCGGACAGCGGAACAGTTGATCTTTCACAGGTGATGAACATGCAGGTATAGTCATCGAGCGTCATATCCGTCGAGAAAGACTTCGGTACGCGGCACAGTGAATTGATCTCGTTCTCGAATGCGGGAAGTAGTTGGTCAACAAGGAAATTCGTCGCGACGGTCACACGGAAACCTGCGTCCTTGATTTCCTTCTCGCCAAATTCCTGCTGATCATGTGCAGGGGCAAATAGCGACTTCCACGGAGTTGTTGCAAATTCAGCGTTTAGCGCGGCCCAAAATAGATACTCGCACGAAGTACACAGGCGTCGACAAACGAACATACCTGCCGGAAGTAGTTCTATCAGTGTCTTATCCGACATCTCCGCTTGGTCCTTCGTGATCCTTTCTGGCTTTCTATCGATGTAGATAAGACCCCGCGTCTCCCGCGTGTCTACTTCGCGCAGCCGATCCAAAGATTTAAACAGAATTGTTTTTCCGACGCCAATCCGAGCAAAGTGATCGCACATGGTTCCATAGTGTACCCTATGCCCGGAAACAAGATATAAGTAGTTTAAAATCTTGTGATCTAGAAACACAACTGTGTTTGTACTACCGCATGTGTGTAAATCATAAAGCTGGAAGTGCGGCGCCGGAGGATTCTTCCGATCTAGGGACTCGAGAATGATGTGTCGATACACAAGAGTCCGTAATGATGTTGGATTTATATCGTGAAGTTGCAAATCGAATAGCGTCCCAATGCCTTTTTGGAATTCTCCCCTAATCAATTCCAGTAAGAAGTGTAACAATTGCACTGCACTCAGCCGAAGGGAATTGTTATTGATATCCTTGAAGTCCTGAAACATCTTCCCAGACGTAGAAGTATTGCCCAGAGCCGCGAGGATGCCAAGTAATCTTTCTCGGAATTCCACCGCGCTCCTCAATGAATCCGTTGGTTGTTCATCGGCGTCAATAATAATTTTGTCGCCCGCACGATCCACAAGGTAGTCGAGTCTATTCTTGAACAACTTATCAACGAAGTCTGGCGTCGTCTGGACTTCTTCCTGCACACCCGGCATATCGTCTGGACTCGGAAACTCTTGATCGGTTTTGTCGTCTTCCTCATCCACTCCATCGATGTTCCGATGCAGCTCTATGATTCGGTCGTCGGACTCAGCGAAATACCTCTTGACTCGACCGATATTGACAAATTGAACGAGTTGGTCGTCTACCGCTTCAGAAACAAGGCAGCGAAAATTCATGTGGCGAATCGCGATAAGCGATACCATCGGCGGTGTATTTCCGCGGGCCAGATCAAGTGCTTTTTCGACGATCTGGGCCTGTACTTCCAATTTGTAGCGGTCGATATTGTCTAGTATTACAATAACTTGGCGGTTCTCTTTTTCCTGGAAAAATCTCAACAACGTTTCAAGTGACGCTTTATCCGATTCCTCGTTTGTTGCGAGGGTCGAGTGGATTTCTTCAACTAGAGCTTCATTGCGCACAATCGGTATCCACGCATCCACGTCATCAAGATCCAGACCGTATTTTTCGTCCTCTTTGATAAAAATCTTAGTGAGAAGTGGATGCTTTTGTAGCCGAAATACAAGGTAGCAGTCCTGGCGACGATGCTTCTCCGCTTTTATTATTGGATCGGTGTCGTTTATTCCCTTCATCAGGTCGAGGTAGATGTCGTCATACAGCACGGCGCACGTTGTGCGACCGGTCCTGGCCTCTCCCATCCCTACTATTTCGCTGAATTTTGCGTGTAGATCAATATATCTGACAAGATGGGAAGGCTTAAACGGATTGTCTAGCATTATCTTTTTAAGTATGGTTGTTTTGCCTGATCCAGCCATTCCCTCCAAAATGGTCATTTGCATCAAGCGAAGGAGTTTCTCTGGAATGGAGTGATCTTCCTCTCGAGGAATATAGAGGCGCTCGTAAAACTCCTTGATTAAAGACTGATGAAGATCGTCGAAGTTCAGCTCGTAATACTCCTTTCTTAGGCGATTGGGCGTTTCGTCGGGAGCAAACAGCAGACACTTTTCCAGCGCGGTGCTGAAAGGCAGTAGGGCGCGCTCCAGCGCCACATTGTGAATTGGTCGATAGGTGCATTTGTCGATCACTTTAGGCATATGACGGTTTCCTGTATTGAAGATATTTTTATTCGTATGATGCTAGATCGCGGAATTTATACGACAAGATGCCAGCGATTGTCAAACGATATGTGCAGTTTGAACTTTGATCCCATTCGTCGCGCGGGCGCCACACCTCAAAGCATATCAAGGTGACTCGCCGCCGCTCGCAAGTTGTCGAGGCGATATATGCGGATTTGGGCGTTAGATATCCCCTTCAGGGAATTTGTCGGGGGTGGGACGGAACCCAGGGTAGGTCCGCCTACGTGAACTTCGGCGGCCCAACCCTGGGCTATGATTAGATCCGGTCTTTCAGACCGGGAACCGATGCGCGCGCGATTGTACGTTTGGTCGTCAGACCGCTCGAGTTTTGTATTGAGGGGGTCTAGGGGTCGACCAATCCCCTGGCCCCTTCCTTGAACCAAGGGAGGGGGATCGGTGTGCAAAGTCGCGGATTAGAAAATAAATGAAGAGGAGGCCCGGCGACAGACCCCTCCCGCTCGCCCTGCACGGGAATGACGATGGTAGCGTGATTCGACTAACGCGCGGTGTTGTGCATTGAAGTGAACCGAGATTGCTTCGTCGACTCGCTACGCAGTCTCCTCGCACTGACGGGGAGGCGTGGCGCAATTTGGCGTAGGGCAGGCTCCGTTCATCCTTCGACACCCTCAGGACGAACGGTTGGCGTGAGGTCGGTGCGGTTGGTGTCGGGTCGCCACACACGAGCGCTTGGCGTGAGGCGGGCTCCGTCCATCCTTCGACAGGCTCAGGACGAACGGTTGGTGTAAGCTCGAACGGTTGGTGTGAGGTCGGCGCGCCGCGGGCGGAAGACGTGGCCGAGCGCGTCAGGACCACTCCCTCCGTTCGTCCTGAGGGTGTCGAAGGATGAATGGAGGGAGTGGTTCGTCTTCCGTGATAGGGTTTTCTTGTGAAGCCGTTCTGGGTCTACATACTCCGCTGCGCCGACGGCAGCTACTACACGGGCCACACGGATGATCTGCCGAAGCGAATGGTGGAGCACGAGTCGGGGGCGATCCGGACTTGCTACACGTACAAGCGACGGCCGCTTCAACTTGTTTTTTCGCAGGAGTTTCCGACGCGCGATGCCGCGTTGGCTGCGGAACGGCAAATCAAGGGTTGGAGCAGGAAAAAGAAGGAAGCCTTGATCCGCGGCGATTGGGCGGAGGTGTCGCGGCTTGCTCGACCGAAGTCCGGGCGCGGTGATTCGTCGGCGTCCGCTAACTCGGGCACTGGCGGAACGGGGTAAGGCGGGCTCCGTTCATCCTTCGACAGGCTCAGGACGAACGGTTGGTGGGAGGTCGGTTCGGTTGGAGTAAGGTTTCCTCATCACGTACGGTTGGTGGGAGGTCGGTGCGCACGAGCGGATGGTGTGAGGCGATAGCTCACCGCAATCGAACAACGTGACCGAGCGCGTCAGGACCACTCCCTCCGTTCGTCCTGAGCGTGCCGAAGGGATGGACGGAAGGAGTGGCCGTCATCCGCGACACAGACACCTAGCAATACCATGGAGAACTTGCGAAAGCGGAACCGATTTCCATCTGACCCTCCGCGTGTAGACGCCTCATCTTCGGCCATGGAAACATGCGTTTCGATCAATAAAACCGGCCTTTTTCAAAAAACTAGGTCAACGCCGTGTGTTCTATATGTATGCCCGGTTCCCTCGTTAGGTCTCAGCGACAGGGAGACGAGCCCACGAATGGCACCAATCGGGACTTTTCTGGCGAAATTTCGGCCAAATCAGGCCAATAAGGGCGAATAAACGGCCCATGAAAGCACAAAAAAGGAGCACTAATTCATGCTAAGTCCAATGATATCAACGATCGATATCCTCAATCCGCCCGGCTCCGGCGTCGATCATCGCCGTAAAAATCATTTCACGTAAATTCAATATCTACGTACCATACGCGAGCATCTGTTGAGACTCCGGGTTTTCTCGGCGCGGGAATGCTCCGTTATCCTAGGGCATCAAAGGAAGTACGAACACGATGAGCGAACGGCAAGGCAATCCCGGATCGGGCACGGCGCTTGAGGAGCGGATCGATCTTCAGCGCCCGAAGCGGTACAAAGTTCTTCTGCACAACGACCACTACACGACGATGGAATTTGTGGTCGAGGTGTTGGAGGCGGTCTTTAACAAGGCGCGTGAGGAGGCGGTGCAGGTCATGCTGGCGGTGCATGAGGAGGGCGTCGGTATCGCGGGGGTGTATACGGCGCAGGTGGCGGAAACGAAAATCGCGGCGGTGCATGCGCTCGCCGAGGAGAATGGGTTTCCGCTGAAGTGCAGTATGGCGCCGGAGTAGGGTATCGGGTATCGGGTTTAGGGTCTGGAGGCTACGAGGTGGAGAATCGTGTCGAGTTGGCGGGAGATTTGGTTGGGGTTGTGGTGTTGTTCGGCGGTGGTGCGGGCGGATGCGCCGAGGGTGCGGCGGAGTTGGGGCGATTGGGCTAGGCGAATGATTGCGTCGGCGAATGCGGTGGGGTCGTTGTCGGGGACAACGATTGCGTTGAGCCCGTTGGTGAGGCCGTGCGCGCTGGATTCGCAGCAGACGATTGGCGCGGCGGCGGCCATGGCGTTGAGCAGCTTGATTGGATAACCGGACCAGGATGTGCGGGGACAGGCGAAGATGATGTCGCCGGCGAGGAGTTCGGCGAGATCGCGCAGGTTCGATAGATGGACGATTTCGGCTCGGAATGGGAGCGACTTTGCGGGCGCTGGGGAGTGCGTGGCGATGATGACGGGCAGATTGTTCGAAGATGATCGCGCGCACTCGATGGCGCGGCCGAGGAACGCAAGATTCTGATACGCATCGAGGTTGCCGGTGTAGACGAGGCGGAGGGGCCCGCTTCGAGTGGCCGGCGGCCCGAACGTGTCGAGGTCGGCGTGGGGCGGGACGACGTGGACTCGCGCAGCAATGCAGCCGCCGTCGATGAGATATTCGCGGAGGCGTTTGTGCGGGGCGATGACGGCGTGGGCGCGTTTGGGAAATGTGCGGTCGAGCCAGTGTCCGAATGTCTGCGCTGGGACGCGCGGCCGCAGGAAGTGCGGGAGTTCGTCGGCCATGGCGTTGTGGGCGTGATAGAGGACGGGCGCGCCGCCCGTAGCGAGCGCGACGATGAGCGCTTCGTAGTTGTGGGCGTCGATGATGTCGATTGCGTGTTCGCGGACGACCTGGCGCAGCGTCGAAGCCAACAAGAGATCGAGGACCGGTTTCACGATGGACGGACCGGCGGATGTTGTGTTCGCGCCGGGGAAGTTTGAGCAGCGGTGGATGGGGAGGCCGCTTGGATCGTCGCCGGCGCCGTAGCCGTAGGTGACGAGCCGGATGTTGTGGCCGGCGCGTTGAAATGCGAGGGCCGTGTCGCGCATGTAGACCTGCGAGCCTTGCGGAACGGGATAGGGGCATGCGCCGACGACGGCGATGTTCAAGGGGGTCACTCGAAGTAGCCCAGGTCGCGCAGGCGTGAGGCGACGGCCGCTTCTTGCTCGGGTGTATACGCGGCGGCGGCGCGGGGGGCGGGGGCGGCCAAGGTAGAGACTTCGCCGAGCAGGCTGCGGCCTTCCATTTCGGGGCCCGCGACGCCGAGGGCGGCGTATACCGTGGGAGCGACGTCGAGCAGTGAACACGATTCGGCGTGGACGCGTTCCGAGATGAGGAACACGCCGGTGGGCCGGTGGCTTCCGTTCATGCCGCGTTCTTTGCCGCCGAGGAATTCATCGGGCCGGATGCGCCGAAACGCGGGGCCGCCGCGCGCGCGCAAGCACGAGTGCGAGTAGCCGTTTTCGAGCGCGAGTTGGAGGATGATGTCCGGCGCGCGATGGACGTAAGGGCCGGTATAGAGTTCGTCGCGCGTCCACGCCTTTTCGACAACGTCCCACGATTCGAGTTCGGCGCAAAGGTCGCGGCGATAGGCGGCGTAGTCGGATTGCTTCACTTGGCCATTCGGATCGCGTCCTTCGAGATTGATGCGGACCGAGGGGAAATAGTTGAGTTCCTCGGACCAGGCGCGCGTGTTCGCCCAATCGATGCCGCCGAAACGCGACTGCCCCTCGGCGCGCGATGCGAGACCTTGGAAGCGGCGGAAGAGCGCGCCACGCAGGCCGGGGGGCGTGAGCGTCAACGCGGCGCGCTTGAGCGGATTCGGCGTTTCTCGTGTGAAGGCGAGGTGGCCGCGCTCCGCGAGCCAGTTGTTCAGATGCACGACGCCGGTCCCCGCGCCGCCGAAACCGTGGTCCGAGACGAGCGCGATGGCCGCGTCAACGCCCATGGCGTCCGCGAGCCGGCCAACAGAAAGGTCGAGACGTTCGTAGATATCGCGAATGGCGGATTCGCGGCCAGGCTGATGACGCGGCGAATTCGG
This sequence comes from uncultured Nitrospirales bacterium, assembly GCA_964467615.1. Classification (GTDB taxonomy): domain Bacteria; phylum Hydrogenedentota; class Hydrogenedentia; order Hydrogenedentales; genus CAYXRK01. The sequence continues at coordinate 25,983 of CAYXRK010000049.1, forward strand.
ATCGTGGAACAGCCAGAAATGGTGGGAGACCGTGTCGCTCTCGCCGAAGACGATCATGAAGAAGTCCCAGAGCTCGCGACGCATAAGGTCGAGCGCGATGCCTTCCTTGATTTCGATGCCGCGCAGAAGCCGCGCGTGGGCCATGTCGTGCCAACCGAGGCCGATGTCGGATTCTTGGAAGTCGGCGAAGCGCCATTCGCGCACGGTGCCGTACACCGAGGCCGGATAGACGAACGATTTATCCACGCTGGTCGTCACGGGCGAGTCCCAGCCGGAGACCATGACGCCGTTCACGGCATCGGGCGGATACGTGCCGGGCACGCCGAGCACGCAAACGCGTTTGCCTTGGTTCGAGAGCGTTTCCCAGAGGGCGGGCGCGGCGCGATGGCCCGCGTTGAGGAACTCGATCGCTCGGGTGCCAGGCTTGATCGTCGTGAAATCGACGATGCCGTGGCGGCCCGGATTGACGCCGGTAACGCAGGTGGTCCATGCAGGGAAGGTCGCCGGGGGAACAGTACTGGCGCATTCGAGAAATGCGCCTCGGGCCGCAATTGCCGCGAGGTTTGGCAACCTGCCTTCGTCCATCCACCGGCGAATGAGAGACGGCTCCGCGCCGTCGAGGCCAATCAAGAGAAACCGAGGCATGCGGGATTGTAACCGACGGCCCATGGTCCGGCGCCGCTTGGCGTCGTTTCCGCGTGTATGGTAGCCTTCGCGCCGCTTCGCTGCTCGCAACGGCGATTTCATCTGGACGTTATTTGGGGGAAAGTTCGTGGATTGGCAGGCTTGGTTTACGCTGGGCGTGGTCGTCCTGATCTTTATCGGCCTGGCGAAGGACCGCGCGCCGGACGTGCTTCTGTTCGGCGGGGCGGTGCTCCTTGCCGTCGCGGGCGTCATCAGCCCCAAGGAGGCCTTCGCCGGTTTCTCGAATGAAGGCATGATCACGGTCGCGGCGCTGTTCGTTGTCGCGGCGGCCCTCAAGGAGACGGGCGCGCTCGAGCGCATCGGTCGTATTTTACTGGGCCGGGCGAACAGCGAAAAGTCCGTGCTGACGAGAATGAGTTTCGTCGTCACGGGCATGTCGGCGTTTATGAATAACACGCCAGTCGTGGCGATGCTGCTGCCGGTCATGGTGAGCTGGTGCCGGCGGCACCGAGTCTCGCCGTCGCGCGTTTTGATTCCGCTGTCGTATCTGACGATTCTGGGTGGCACATGCACGTTGATCGGCACGAGCACGAACATCGTCGTAAACGGCTTGATGGCGCGCGCGTATGAAACCCGCGCCGATCTAGCGCCGATGCGGATGTTCGAACTTACGTGGGCCGGCGTTCCTTGCGCGATCGTCGGCTCGCTCTATCTCATCTTCGTCGGCCGCAGGCTCCTTCCCGAGCGCAAGGACTTGATTGCGCAGGCGGGTGAATCGATGCGCGAGTACATGGTGGACATGCTCGTGCAGCCGGGGTGCCGCCTTGTCGGGCAACGCGTCGAACAGGCGGGCCTGCGCCATCTTCCCGGCCTGTTCCTCGTGGAAATCGTGCGAGACGGCCAGGTGATTTCGCCCGTCAGCCCCGATCAACCGATCGAGAGCGGCGACGTTTTAGCGTTCACGGGAAGTGTGTCGACGATTATCGACCTTGAACGGATCCCAGGTCTGATTCCAGTGGCCGATGAGGGTTACGAAGCGGAGGCCCGCCGCCGGCGCTGCAATGTGTT
>CAYXRK010000050.1:0-27041 GCA_964467615.1 uncultured Nitrospirales bacterium
GGCATCTACGACATCCCCTGGATTAAGCCGCTCGCCAAGATGATGGGCGCTATTCCGGTCACGCCCGGCGGCGGGCCACGCGAGGTAGTGTCGTCGCTGCGCTCGGCGAGCGAGGCGATCAAAAACGGCGATTTGGTTTGCATTTTTGCCGAGGGCCAGATCACTCGAACGGGCCAAATGCTGCCGTTCCGGCGCGGCTTCGAACGGATCATGAAGGGCGTCGAGGCGCCGATCGTTCCCGTATACATCGATCAGATTTGGGGCAGCATCTTTAGCTTTGCGAACGGGAAATTCTTTTGGAAGTGGCCGAAGCGGGTGCCGTATCCGATTACGATCGCGTTTGGAAATTCATTGGCCTCGACGGCGAATGCGTACGAACTACGCAGCGCGATTCAGGAATTGGGCACGCACGCCTATACCGAGCGCATTTCGCCCGACGACCTCTTGCACCGGCAGTTCTTCCATATCGCCCGATGGAACCCGCTTCAGATGTGCGTGGCGGACGGACGTTCGGGAAAGCTGTCGTACTTTAAGACGCTCGTGGGCAGCATCATCCTCGCGCGGAAACTCAAGGCGCAGCTTGGGCCGGAAGAGCCGGTCGGCGTGCTCCTGCCGCAGGGCGTAGGCGGCGTGCTCGTCAACGTGGCTCTCACACTGATGGGCAAAGTGCCGGTGAATTTGAACTACACTTCCTCGAACGACTCGATCGCCGCGGCCGCGCGGCAGTGCGGTATGAAGCACGTAATCACGGCGCACGCGTTTCTGGAGCAGCTTCCCGTCGTTCCGCCTACCGAAGACGTGATCTACTTGGAAGACGTCATGAAAACGGTCGGGCCACGGGACCACCGCCGCGGCGCACTCTCGGCCTTTTTCATGCCTGTACGGCGGCTGGAGCGGGAACTTGGCGCGCCGGCGAACCGCTCGTGCGACGACCTGGCCACGATTATTTTTTCGAGCGGCAGCGAGGGCGAGCCGAAGGGAATCATGCTGACGCATTTCAACATCATCAGCAACGTCGACGCGGGGATCCAGGTGTTTCCGCACCGGAAATGGGACACGCTGGTCGGGATACTTCCGTTCTTCCATTCGTTCGGCTACACCGCAACGCTTTGGGCGGTGCTGACGCAAAAGCTTTCGGCGGTGTACCACCCGAACCCGCTCGAGGCGAAGCAGATCGGGGACCTGATTCACCAATACAAAGGCAAGATTCTGTTTAGCACGTCGACGTTCCTGCAAAACTTTATTCGCCGCTGTTCCGCCAAACAGTTGAGCAGTCTCGAAACCATCGTCACCGGCGCGGAAAAGCTCGCCCCGCGCGTCCGGGACGCGTTCAAAGAAAAGTTCGGCGTCGAACCGCTGGAGGGATACGGCACGACCGAATGCGCGCCCATCGTCTCGCTCAATATCCCGGATTTCCGGGCGCCGGGCTTCTACCAAAAGGGCACGAAGCGCGGCTCGATTGGGCATCCAATCCCAGGCGTTAGCGTGCGGATCGTCGACCCCGATACGCGCGAAGTTCTCCAGAATGGATACGCGGGCATTCTTATGGTCAAAGGCCCCAACGTGATGAAGGGTTACCTCAACCAACCCGAGAAGACGCAGAGCGTGTTGCAGGACGGTTGGTACGAGACCGGCGATATAGCGACGATTGACGAAGACGGCTTCATCACGATCACGGACCGGCTTGCCCGGTTCAGCAAGATAGCCGGAGAGATGGTTTCGCACACGGTGGTCGAGGAGGCGCTGCAAAAGCTCACCGGCAATCCGGATCGCAAACTCGCCGTGGCCGGCGTCCCGGACGCGACGAAGGGCGAGCGGCTTATCGTGATTCACACGCTCGGCGATGAGGAATTCGACGAACTGATGGGCAAACTGGACGACACCGGACTGCCGAATCTTTGGGTGCCGAAACAAAAGGCCTTCTACAAGATTGACGAAATTCCCGTACTTGGCACCGGGAAAATGGATCTGAAGGCCGTCAAGAACCTCGCACGGCAGTTGGATATCGGGGAGTAAACGTAACTGCGGACCGTGGGTCGCTTCGCTTGCGCTAGTTTACGTTCGCGCGGAACAACGTCAGCATGCGTTTCCACGAGTCGGCAGCGTCGGCCTCGTTGTAGACCTCGGCGCGCGTATTGTTGAAGAAGGCATGATCGGCGCCGCTGTAGATTTGGATATCGACGCGCTTTCCCGCTTTCTTCAAGTCGGCCTCGAGAGAGCGCGCAACGGCCGGCGTAACGTGCGCGTCCTTCTCGCCGAAGAAGCCAAGCACGGGCGCCTCAAGTGCGGCGTAGTTTGGCTTTACGTTCGGGTGGACACCGTAGTAATCGACACACGCGCCAACTTTCGCCGGGTTCGCGCAGGCGGCGTAGAGGGAGAGCTGTCCGCCCATGCAAAAGCCGACCGTGCCGACTTTCGAACTCGAGCAGGCTTCCTGTGCAAGAAGAAATTCGATCGCGCCGCGTAAGTCCTTTTCCGTCTTGTCGATGTTCAGGGCCATGAAGAGCTTCTGCGCCTGGTCGGGACTCTTCGCGCTCTCTCCGTGATAGAGGTCCGGCGCGAGCGCGGTGAAGCCCTCCGCCGCGAAGCGATCCGTGACTTCCTTGATGTGATCGACGAGTCCCCACCATTCCTGGAGCACGATGACGCCGGGCCCGGAACCTGATTTCGATGCCGCAAGATAGCCTTTGCAGGTGTGACCGTTGCTTGGAAATTCCACCATCGTCCCCGCCATGTTTCCTATTCCTCCATCGTGTTTCGTTGTCGGCCCGCAAATTGGATCGCGCGAGTCTATCGTCCTGCACCCCCCGAATCAACGGCTCGAATCAGCGCTCGCGGAGTCGACGAAACGAGGCATGCTGGAACGAAGGGCCGTCAACATTGGGTGGCTCTTTGAGTCTGAATTCAGTAGCACTCATGGAAAGCGAGTGCTAATCATAAAATCATAACTCGTTTATTCTCAAGGCGTTATGATAATTGACAACGCTCTCTTTCTTTGCTATTCTCTTTCAATGCACCCTGCTATGCCGTCTTAGGACTGATGTCAGGTGCATCCAGTGAATTTGTCAAAAAGACAATTTCAGGGCGCGGATTAGCGCGAACCCCGTAACACAGGAGGAAACGCAACATGAAAGTACGTCCGTTGGCAGACCGAATCCTCGTCAAGCGCGAGGAGCCTTCGGAAACCGTGAAGGGTGGGATCATCATTCCGGATTCCGCGAAGGAAAAGCCACAAGAAGGCAAGGTCGTGGCCGTGGGACCAGGCCGGCTGGATGAGGACGGCAAACGCGTGCCGCTCGAGGTGAAAAAGGGCGACCGGATTCTGATGGGCAAGTACTCCGGCACCGAAGTAAAGATTGACGACGTAGAACACATCATCATGCGCGAGGAAGACGTCCTCGCGGTTATCGAGTAACCCCGAGCGGGTGAACGTGGAGAACAACTAACATGAGTGCAAAGCAACTACAGTTTGGTGAAGAAGCGCGCCGCGGAATTCTTGCCGGCGTAATGAAACTTAGCAGGGCCGTAAAGGCGACGCTCGGTCCGAAGGGCCGCAACGTCGTGCTCGATAAGAAATGGGGCGCGCCGACCGTCACGAAGGACGGCGTAACCGTCGCCAAGGAAATCGAACTCGAAGACAAGTATGAGAACATGGGCGCGCAGATGGTGAAGGAAGTCGCCTCGAAGACGTCCGACGTTGCCGGCGACGGCACGACTACGGCGACCGTGTTGGCCGAAGCGATCTTCCGCGAAGGCCTTCGCAACGTCACCGCCGGCGCGAACCCGATGGCGCTCAAGCGCGGCATCGAGAAGGCGGTCGCGGCGGTCATCGAAGACCTTTCAAAGATGAGCAAGAAGGTCCGCGACGACAAGGACATCATCCGCAACGTCGCCTCGATCAGCGCGAACAGCGACGCCGAAATCGGCAAAATCATTGCCGAGGCGATGGAGAAGGTCGGCAACGACGGGACCATCACGGTCGAGGAAGCGAAGGGTATCGAAACGACGCTCGATGTAGTCGAAGGAATGCAGTTCGACAAGGGCTACCTGTCTCCGTACTTCGTGACGAATTCCGAGGCCATGGAGGCGGTGTTCGACAATGCGTACGTTTTGATTCACGAGAAGAAAGTCTCAAACCTCAAAGACCTGCTTCCGCTGCTCGAGCTCATCGCCAAGAGCGGCAAGCCCCTCGTCATCATCGCGGAAGACGTCGAAGGCGAAGCCCTCGCGACGCTCGTCGTGAACAAGATTCGCGGCACGTTCCAAGCGGCGGCCGTGAAGGCGCCGGGATTCGGCGATCGCCGCAAGTCCATGCTCGAAGACATCGCGATTCTCACGGGCGGTCTTGCGATCACCGAGGACCTCGGCCGTTCGCTCGAGAGCATCACGTTGGCGGACCTTGGCCGCTCGAAGCGTATCGTCATCGACAAGGACAACACCACCATCGTCGAAGGCGCGGGCAAGAGCGCGGACATCATGGGCCGCATCAACCTGATTCGCCGCCAGATCGAGGAAACCACTTCGGACTACGACCGAGAGAAGTTGCAAGAACGTCTTGCGAAGCTCGCGGGCGGTGTCGCGGTGATCAACGTCGGCGCGGCCACCGAAATTGAAATGAAGGAAAAGAAGGCGCGCGTCGAAGACGCGCTCCATGCGACCCGCGCGGCCGTCGAGGAAGGCATCGTTCCGGGCGGCGGCGTTGCGCTACTTCGTTGCGTGGATTCCATCGAGAAGCTCAAAGGCCTAACCGAGGACGAGAAGGTCGGGGCGAAGATCGTCATTCGCGCGCTCGAGGAGCCGCTTCGTCAGTTGGCGCTCAACGCCGGTGACGAAGGCGCGACCGTCGTCCAGAAGGTGAAGTCGCTCAAGGGCGCGATGGGATACAACGCCGCAACGGGCGAATTCGAAGACCTTATGAAGGCCGGTGTTATCGACCCGACGAAGGTCACGCGGACTGCGCTGCAGAACGCCGCCAGCGTCGCGAGCTTGCTCCTGACGACCGAAGTGCTCGTTGCCGAAATTCCTGAGAAGGAACCGGCCGGACCTCCCTCGCCGGGCGGCGGCGGCATGGGCGACATGTATTAGTCGATTGTCCGCGGCTACACTCGTCCAATAGGGGCGGGCACCGATGACAATTGAAAAACCCCGTCCCGGATTTCCGGGACGGGGTTTTGTAGTCTCAGTTCCGCAGTGCTTGGGGGATCGCGCTCAAACCGGCGCGGGCCGGCCTTGCGTCGCGCGAATTTCGGCGAAGGCCTTTTTCGCGCATGCTGGGCAGTAGCCGTGGCTAACGGGTTCGTCGCGTAGCTCCTTCTGCGTCGCGCGAGTCCATCGCTCTTCGCGGCGGACTCTCTTGCACACACAACACTGGATTTTCATCACCATCCTCGCGATCTTCCCGACGATTTGGCCAAGGGCCAACCACTTCTGACGCAAAATTGGGGCCAATTTAATTGTACAACGTCATAGATGCCTGTAAGATACTGTTACGAAAAGGCTTACGGGGCAACATCGAACTTCGGAATACCCGCTGCGGAGACAGCATTTCGGGCAGAAAACTCCGCCGATATACGAATTTTTGTCGATTCAGGTCAGGTATGGTCTCGAAAGTGTCAACTCTGGCAATGTCAGATTTCCGCTGTGCCGAATCGTTGGAACACTATGATTGCCGCTAATGGTTTAACCAAGTTCTACGGCCCGACCGCGGCGATTCGGGACGTGTCGTTCGAAATCGGCCAAGGCGAGATCGTGGGCTTCCTCGGGCCAAACGGTGCCGGAAAATCGACCACGATGCGGATTCTCACAGGATTTTCGCCCGCGAGCAGCGGCACGGCGGTCATCGCGGGGCACGACATCTCGAAGGACCCCGTGGCCGCGAAGCGCAACATCGGATATCTACCGGAAAGCGTGCCTCTCTACCACGAGATGGTGACGCGAAGTTTCCTCGCCTACGCAGCGGAGGTGAAAGGCGTGCCGCGCTTCAAGCGGTCCGCCGAGGTCGGGCGCGTGATGGAACGCTGGGGGCTTTCGCTCATGGCGAACCGGACGATTGGTCATTTGTCCAAGGGGTATCGCCAACGCGTCGGCCTTGCCCAGGCATTGGTCGGCAATCCGCCGGTCTTGATTCTTGACGAACCGACGGTCGGGCTCGATCCGAAGCAGATCGTCGAAATCCGGCAAATGATCAAGGCGCTCGCCGAAGATCACACCGTGCTGCTGAGCACACACATTCTCCCCGAGGTCGCCACGATTTGTCGCCGCGTGTTAATCATCAATCGCGGCGCAATCGTCGCCGAAGGCCTCATGGAGGACCTCACGCGCAAGGACGGCTCGCGCACGTTGGAAGACGTTTTCATGGAAGCGATCGCGACGGAAGCAGTCGCGCCATGAACGCATGGGCCGTCTGCAAGCGCGACTTCGCGAGTTACTTCTCGACACCGGTCGGGTACATCGTCGTCGCGACGTACTCCACGATCTCCGGCCTGGGTTTTTTCTACTCCTTCTCTTTCTATTCCACGGTAACGCAGTCGCCGTCGACGTTTGGATACGCCGGTATCCCTGATTTCGAAGAAACCCTGCTTAGCCCATTTCTTGTGTTCAGCGGCATGCTCGTCATGTTCATCGGGCCGCTCGTGACCATGCGTCTGCTCGCCGAGGAACGCAACCGTGGCACTATGGAATTGCTCCTCACGTATCCGCTGCGTGATCGCGACATCGTGTTCGGGAAGTTCGGCGCGGCGCTTTTGATGCTGTTCGTCCAAATGGCGGTCGTCGCCGTTCATCTGCTCGTCGTCAACTACTTCGTCAACGTCGAGCCGGCGGTGCTCGTGTTCGGTTATGCGACCGTGTTCCTTATGGGCGCGGCGTTTTTTAGCATGGGATTGTTCGTGTCCAGCTTGTGCAGCAACCAAATCACCGCGGCTACGGCCACGTTCGGCATGTTCTTCGTCTTCTACATTGTCGGATCGGAAGCGGACGACTTGTCCGACGCCAACCCCGCGCCGGACTCGTGGCCGGAAGGCCCGCGGCAGGCGATCGGGCAAGGCGCGGCAATCGTGCGAGCGCTGATCCGGGAACTGCCGCTCGATAAACACGCCGAGGAAATGGCCAAAGGAATCCTGCAGCCCTACGACATCGCCTACTACGTTCTTTTTACGGCGTTCTTTCTGTTCCTGACGTTCCGTTCTCTCGAGAGCCGCCGGTGGCGCGCATGAACCGCACAACGCAGAGCCAAGGAGAACGCTGGGGTTCAGTCCTCCGCGCTGAGGGGTGCGAGTGACTAAGGCACGAACTATATTCGGCTTCATCGCCATCGCGGGTATCGCGCTCGGCGCCAACCTTTTCGCGTTGGCGGGTTCCGTCTTTTCGCCGCTCGTGTTCGTGCCGCTCGTCCTTGGCGCCGGTGCTGGCGCGGCGTGGATCGTATTGCTGTTATCGACCAGGGCCGGATCGCGCGAAGGGTCGACCGTCCAAGGGCTGAATGCCGTCTTGAGCTCGCTCGTTTTTCTTGGCATCTGCATTACCGTCTACGCGTTCATCCGCAGGTCGGACGCCTCCTACGATCTGACGAAAGAAGGACTGCGCACCATATCGCCGCAGACCATTCAGGTGCTCGAAGGTCTCGAGAACGATGTCGAAGTGTTCTGCATTTTCGTCGAGGCGGGCGATGATCGCGTCGACATCGTCCAACAGAAGACCAGGCGGTTTCTCGAGCGATGCCAACAATTCAGTGCGCGGCTCTCGGTGACGTTCATCGACCCGCAACGGGAACCCGAACGCATAGCGCAGGAACTTCGCGTGCTCCGCGTTTCGCCCGTGGGTACGGTCATGCTGCGTTCTGGAGCGCAACAGCGTGAGATACCCCTGTCCGACGTGACCTCGCGCCTCGAGGAACGCGATTTCACGAACGCGCTCATCAACGTCATTCGCGCATCGCGGCCCAAGGTCTATTTCCTCACGGGCCACGGCGAGCGGGACATCACCGATGAAGACCCAAAGAAGGGGGCCTCGGATTTTAGGCTGTGGCTACAAAAGGAAGCCTATGACGTCGAGCGTCATTTGATCGCGTACACGCACCCGGAGGTCCCCGACGACTGCTCGGTGTTGGTGATTCCAGGATACACGAGCGATTTCCGCCCTCCCGAACTGCAAGCGCTCGATACATACATCGATCGCGGCGGCCGCATTCTCTTGCTGAGCGACCCCGCCGTCGTCCAAGACTCGGGCCCATTGCCCGCCCAGGAGCAGCTTCGCCCCTGGCTCGCGCGGCGGCTCGGCATCGAACTCGGAGCGGACGTGCTTACCTCGCCCGCCATGGGAAACGAGGCGCTCAACATCATGTTCGTGCCGGACTTCACGGTGCTTGGCAGCTGGGCGGAGGACTCGGGACGCGATTCGTCGTTTCGCGGCAGCTTCAACATGGGCCACCCGATAACGGGAGGGCTGTATTCGCAGATGGTATGGCGCGCCGTGCGCAGCGTGTCCTTCGCGGCCGAACGGCCCAAGGGTCTCTCCGGCGCCGCAATACTTCGTTCGACGCCGGATGTATGGGCCGAGACGGACATCAATCGCGTCTTCATGGATCATCACGCTTCAAAGGAAGACAGCGACAAAGAAGGCCCAATCTCGACTGCCGTAGCGGCCACGTTGCAAACTCCCGACGCCCCGGACGGCACGCGAGTTCAAGATGCCCGCGTGGTCGTCGTGGGCGATGCCGATCTGTCGGGTAACGAGGCGATCAAGCAAGTCCCGAACCATGAGTTCTTACTGAACGCGATGGCGTGGTTGTCGGAATCGGAAGACCTCATCGCTATTCGCCCCACGGGAACGGAAGACCCTCCCGTGGTGCTATCGCTTGCAGAGCGCAAGGCAATTCTATGGATCAGCGTGCTGGGCACCACGCAATTTGTCGCGGTGGCAGGGGTAATCATGTGGTTCCTGCGGAGGCGCAACGCGTGAGCTCGCGCGCTACTGTAGTGCTCGCGCTCGTGTTGGCCGCCCTCGCCGCCGCGTACTGGCAAACGGGCCGCATGAAAAACGCGGCGGACCGCCGCGCCCAACTCGCGGACCGGCTTTTCGATTTCGAGGCCGACGCCGTCACGACGCTGTCCATCGATCGGGCCATTGACGGCGCTGTCGAGGCGATGCGGGAAACCGGCGGCGCTTGGAAACTGCTCACTCCCCTCGAGTTCGTGCCGGCCAACCAGGTCGTCTGGGGCCGCATGGCGCGCGAGTTGGCCGGGCTAAAGAAAGAACGCGTCATCGAGGAATCGCCGCAGGATTTGAATTACTACGAGCTGCACGAACCGTTGTTGCAACTCATCGCGGGCACGAACACCAACACCATCGTCCAATTGCGCATCGGCGCGATGGAGCCGACGGACCGTTTTCGGTACGCGCAGGTGGGCGACGGTCCCGTCGTTTTGATCGACCAGAAATCGTTTCTCGAAATGGACAGGCCCCTCCTCGATTTGCGCGAACGGCACATCATCCAGACTGGCGAAGAAGGCTTGACCGGCCTCGACTTTGTCCGCGTTTACACCGGGCCGCCGGAGGGCAAAGAGCCGGGCCCGAACGACCCCGCGATAGGCGACGAATCAGTCCGCGTGTCGATCCGCAAGGGTGACGACGGCCTCTGGTGGATGCGCGAGCCGGTGGACACGCCCGCGAACCAGGAGAAAGTCCAAGCGTTAATCACGGAAATGCAATTCATGGCGGGTCAGGCCTACATCGACCAGCCCGAAGCGATCAGCGACTACGGTCTTGAACCGCCACAGGCGAAAATCACCATGTACGGCGCCGCGGACGGCAAACCGCGAACGCTCAGTCTCGGCTCGGCCGGGCAGGCCGACGACGCGGGCGGTATCTACGCACGGATCGACGGTGAACCCTCGGTGAGCATCGTTTCGGCCAACGTGCTCACCCTATTGCCCGACACGCCCGACGCGTTTCGCGACGCCCGCGTGTTCGCGCAACAGGCTTCAGACCTCACGAAGATTCGTCTCGACGGCGCCGGTGGAGGGTGGACGTTGACCTACGCCGCCGACGCGGGATGGCGATTGACCGATCCTCCGGCGGACGATACCGACCAAAACGAAGTGTCGCGCTACATTTCGTTCTTGAAGGGTCTGAGCGGCGTGACGTTTCCAACGGAGAGACCCAATTTCGATGCGCCGTTTGTCGCTCTTTCCCTCACCACGCGTGACGGAAACGAGTACCGGATTGCCGTGGGCGAACCCATCTCCGAAACGAACCCGATGCTGTTCTACACGTTTACCACGCAGGAGTTCGTCACGTCTCTTCCCTTGAGCGCAGTGACCGCGTTGCGCGCGGATCCGTTCCAGTTCCGCCGCAAGCAATTGGTCCCATTCAAGGAGGAGGCGGCCAAGGAAATCGCGCTCGAATTCGAAGGAACGAAGTATCGTTTCGTGAAGCGCATCGACGCATGGGCCGTGTACGAGCCCGAAGACATGAAATTCGAAACGCAGTCCGACGCTACGGCGATCGTCGAGGCATTGGCGAAGACGCGCGCGCTTTCCGTGGCGAATCCTCCGCCTGCCCGCGACGTGCAAGGCGTTGACACGCCTGTGTTGTCCGCCACGATCACGTTGGAGACCGGGCCCGGCGCTCCGCCCATGTCCTTGGGGCCGCTCGCGGTGGGCGCGCTGAAGGCCTCGGAATCGCGCGAGCGGTTCGCCGTGTTGGCTGGCCGGGACGAGGTCTTCTTCGTCGACCAATCGATCATCGACGACATTCGCACCGGGCTTGCGGGTATCGTCCCCACAAACTAAGTACCGCTACACAATTGCGCGGCCCTAGCGCCGCGCGAGAAGAGCCGAATTCACCACCGCGCCGCCGTGCGTCACGACGCATCCCTTGAGAATTTCGTCGTCCATGTTGAGTTTGAACGACTTCGATTCCTTGTCCCAGAAATGCTCGACGAGGCTACCGAGGTTCGCGGAATACATCTGGCTTGCGTTCGCGCATACGCGCCCCGGAAGGTTGCCGAGCCCGACGATGGTGACGCCATTGACGTCGACCTCTTTGTCCAGCGCCGATCCTTCGACATTGCCGCCGCTCTCGACCGCAAGATCCACAATCACCGCGCCCGGCTTCATCCGCGCGACGATATCGCTCGTGACAATCACAGGCGCCTTGCGCCCGAAAAGCTGCGCCGTGGTGATCACAAGATCGGCCTTCTCGCATACGCCCGCCATCGCCTCGCGCTGTTTCGCCTGCTGCTCCGGCGTCAATTCCTTCGCGTAACCTTGCGCGGTCTGCCCGGTTTCGCCGAGATCGACCTTGACAAATTTCGCGCCGAGCGATTGCACTTGTTCCTCGACGACCGGCCGCGTGTCGAACGCTTCCACGTTCGCGCCCAGCCGCTTCGCCGTCGCAATCGCTTGCAGTCCCGCCACGCCCACGCCGATGACGAACACCCGCGACGGGGTTATCGTCCCCGCGGGCGTCATCATCATCGGGAGCACTTTGTTCATGCGCGCCGCGCCCAAAATGACCGCGACGTATCCCGCGAGGTTCGCCTGCGAACTTAGCGCGTCCATCTTCTGCGCGAGGGTCGTGCGCGGAACCATTTCCATGCTGATCGCTGTCACGCCCCGCGCCGCCAGTTGCTCCACTAATCCAGCCTCGTTGAACGGATCCAAAAAACTAACATGGACACAGCCGCTCTTGAGCGCCGCCACTTCGCCTTCAGGCGGCTTACGCAGCCGCAAAACCATGTCGGCTTTTCCGAGTTCACCCTGCCGGTCCGCGCTGATCTGCGCGCCCGCTGTAGCGTACTCCTCGTCGAAGAATCCCGACGCGATCCCCGCGCCCGATTCGACAACAATCTCCGCGCCGCGGCCAACGAGCTTCTTCACCGTCGCCGGAACAAGTGGCGCGCGCCGCTCGCCGGGATGCAACTCTTTAGGCACAAAAATTCGCACGAAAGGCCTCGTTTACTGAGGGAATCATCACAAAAATAAAAGGGGCCGGAGTATAAGTAACACCCCGGCCAAATGCAACGAATCGCTGTGTTTTTACTAGTCGGCTTCCTTCGCTCCACCAACGCCGACGCGCGAGCCCTTGAACGGCATGGCCGCCTTCGTCGGATCGAGCGGCGACGGAACGGATTGACCGATAAAAATATATCCCGTGATAGCGGCGGGATCAGCAACGTTCGTGTAAACGCCGAACGGGATTGTCCGTCCCGCGTCTTCAATCAACTTCGCGTTGATGACAGCTTCATGATCATTCAGCCAATGCACCTCGTCGGAAGTCATCGTGAGCATCTGTAGGCCTTCCATGATATAGAACGTGCCCCTACCTTCCTTCGGGAGGTGAAGCCCCCAAACCAGCTTACCCAACCCGCCGCCGATTTCGACCCGATACGATTCTTCCGCCGGATGCAGCGCCAACAACGGCCCTACGTTTTCTTGCGTGGCAACGGGCCGCGCCGCGATCCCTTCTTTCGGCACGAATTCGAAAAATCCGATATGCATTTCCGCGTTGGACCCTTCGCCAAACACGATCTCTTGCAACGGGTCCGGATTCCCCGCCTTTTCGGCTGAGTTGTCCCAAGTCGCAAATACATCCAGACGCGATCCTTTCGGAACATCGAGTGCCTTCTCGAGGACATAGTGCCACTGCCAATTGAAATCGTAATTCGGCACGTTCAGCAGCGTGCGCGTCTTGCCATCTGGCGTCGTCAGATCGTATTTCATCGATTGGCCGCGCTGGTGCATATGCGGAAAGAACGACACGATCCGCGAATCGTTTCCGAATACATATGACGCGCGCCACGGTTCAGACTTTTCGTTCGCCGCAATCTCAATCCCGGTATTCATCGCGAATCCGGTCGTAATTTCCTTTTTCAATTCACCCTTGCCGAAATAGATGCCGACTTTCGAGTGGTCCCTCGTCGCCTCGCCATATGGATGGTAATGAATATTGAACGAGACCAGTTGGTCCTTCGCAAAGGGGTGGCCCGTCCCGTCCGGGAAAATCGCCGGAGGACTGCCCGCCGCCCAGATCGAAAAGATGTCTATCGACCGCCGCTCGCTCGGCTTGATCTGAACGCCTTCCGAGATGTTCGTTCCCTCGCCCATCTCAAAGAACCCCTTAAACCCGACAAGATGGTGCAACACTTTGTTGTTGCCCGGCTTTACCTCGACCGCGCGAATCCACTGGTTCTCCGGAAGACTGAGCCGGAACGCTTTCGTGATGAATACATCGTCGCCCGTCGCAGCCACGTCGAACTCGCCCATATCAATTACGTAATCCGGCTCGCCCATCTTCCAGTCCGATGCGAATTTCGGCGCCTTCGGCATCTTGTCCAGCGGGCCACGCGCCGCGCCTTGATCGATCCACGCGAGAATCGTGTCGATGTCCTTCTGATCGAGGCTGATGTCGTTCGACATCGGGAGCGACGCCGGATCGCCGTCCCACGGCGGCATCTCGTGCAACGCCACTTTGTTCCGGATCGACTTCGCCCACGGCCGCGCTTCTTCATACGAAAGCAGCGACATCGGCGCTATCTCTCCAGGCCGATGGCAAATCACGCAGTTCTCCATAAATATCGGCGCGACGTTTTCCGTAAATGTCACCGGAGTGCCGGCGAGTGCCGCTTGGCAAACGCAAAACACCCCCAACGAAAGAACCAAAATTTGGGTCTTCATCACAAATGCTCCAAAAGTTTCGTGGCATGGGCTTATAGCCCATGCTCTTACCCCAGATTCCCGAACTATGCACGCGCCAGTGAACCGCTCAAATGAGCTGAGATTCTACACTCGTCAGACCGGCAAAGCACCTGCACAGTTTCGGACGGGCCTACACCGTCGCGGTGCTTTGCGCCCCATGCCATTCATCGAGTCGCGCAACGCGATCACGCTTCGCCCAATACCGCCGCACCCAAACGGGTCGCTGATCGGGCGGCCGGAATCGGGCGTCCTGTTCCGTGATCTCGGCGTTCCACCGGGCCAACTTCTCGAGCCCCTCGTCAAACGCCGCCCGACTCGACGGCGGTGACGCGATCCACCGCGCCTGCGTCTCGTCTCGGTCTTCTACGAAAAACGCGCGATAGTGCGCCGGGTTGCGCATCGCCCTCCGGTGCAATATCTCGTGCTGCCACCACAACGAATCGTTCGCAACGTCCTCCGCGCGCGGCCCCACATCCACCGGCGCGTCCGCCGACACCGGCTTGAACAAACTGATGCACGGCGCGGCCGTCCCCGTAGCCCAATGCCGGCACGCATCCGGCGTCAACTCCGCGACCCACGACCCCGTCGTCTGGCTCGACGCCAACACGCCGCCGCCGTGCACGCACGGAGCGTTCAACCCTCCGTTCGCCCACGCATAATGCGGGTGCTCGCGTCCGTCGCCGTGGTCCTGCAAGATACGAATCATATCGCCGATGCTCGACGCACCCTCGCAAAGTCGTTGCGTTCTCGGTTGCCGCGCCCGACATCCGCACGCCGTCGTCTTGATGAAGTCCGAGTATCGATCGTTGAATTCCGGAATCGTCAGGCCGTTCGAAATACTGCGCGCGCCTTGCACTTCCTCGATCGCCCATTTCCGTCCAGCCGTCTCCAGCACAAACGCGGTCTTCGTATCCGCGACGATAAAACTGTTGTGATACACGAACTTCTTGCTCTCGTGCCCGCACCCCCCGCCCTGCCCATACTGTTCGAGCAGCGAAGTGATAACCTCGCACGCCGCCTTCGCCGTGTCCGCCCGCTCGAGCGCAAGACGCAGCAGGTCCATCCCGATTAGCCCCGGCGTCTTTTCGTACGGCGCCTTCGTGAACACCGCCTCGTTGCCAATCGTGACGCCGTGCTCGTTCGTGCCCATCTCCGCGCCCCAAATCCAAAATGGCGCGCTCAGCAAAACAGCATGCGTCTCAGGCACGTCCGGAATGTCGATATACGTGCAACGCACCCGCGCGCCCGCCGCGTTTGTTCGCCGGCCATGCCACTCCAGGTTCTGCCCTTCGTTCGCGTCCCGGTCCGAATTCTTCGCGAACAACACCCGCCCCGGCCGCACCACCACCATCGTGTCGCACACGTTTAATCACCCCCGTAGCGCCGATTTCAATCGGCGATATCCAATGAACCCCGGATCATACAAGAACCACTCCGAAGCACGTATCGGTCCGATCTCAATCTTTGTGATCTCTGCGTTCTTTTGTGGCCATTCAAGGTATGATCCGCGCCATGCCGCTCCTCGAAGTCACCGATCTCCGCACCTATTTCCACACCCGCGAAGGCACCGTCCGCGCGGTCGATGGCATCTCCTACACCGTTCACGAGGGCGAAACGCTCGGCATCGTCGGCGAATCGGGTTCGGGCAAATCCGTCTCCTGCTACTCACTGCTCGGCCTGCTGCCCATGCCGCCAGGCCGCATCGAATCCGGCCGCGCAATGTTCAACGGCGTGGACCTGTTGACGCTCCCTCGCGCCGAATTGCGCAAGATCCGCGGACGCGAGATCAGCATGATCTTCCAAGACCCGATGACCGCGCTCAACCCGTACATGTCGATTGGCGCGCAACTGATGGAGCCGCTGCGCGTCCACGAACGCGCTTCCAAAGTCGAAGCCCGCCGCCGCGCCATCGAGGCCCTTACCGCCGTCGGCATCCAAGATGGCGAACGCGGCATGGGCGATTTCCCGCACCAATACTCCGGCGGCATGCGCCAGCGCGTCATGATCGCGATGGCCCTCATCACGCGCCCCAAGCTGCTCATCGCCGACGAACCGACAACCGCGCTCGACGTGACCGTCCAAGCGCAAATCCTCGACCTCATCAAAACGCTCCAGCGCGAAACCGGCACCGCGGTGATCCTCATCACGCACGATCTCGGCGTCGTCGCCGGCGCCTGCGATCGCGTCCTCGTCATGTACGCCGGCCGCATCATGGAATCCGCGAGCGCCGAGGCCCTGCTCGAACGCCCGCGCCACCCCTACACGCAGGCGCTTCGCGACAGCCTCCCCTCCGCGCACACCGCCGGCAAAGACCTCTACACCATCCCCGGCCTCCCGCCTGACCTCGCCGAACCCATCACCGGTTGCCCCTTCACGCCCCGCTGCCGCCGCGCCGCCGAAATCTGCCGCGGCGAAATGACCCTCCGCGAAGTCTCCGACGCGCACGAAACCGCATGCGTGCGCGAGCAAGCGACCGTGGCGGCGGAGGCATAACCCATGTCCGTAGTCCTCCAAGTCGACGGCCTCAAGAACCACTTCCCCGTTAAGCGCGGGCTGCTCTTCGCGCGCACATTAGGTGTCGTCAAAGCCGTGGACGGCGTGTCATTCCGGCTCGAGCGCGGCGACGTCCTCGGCCTTGTCGGCGAATCCGGCTGCGGAAAATCCACGCTTGCGCGCTCGATCCTCCGGCTCATCCCGCCGACCGAAGGGACCGTCATCCTCAACGGCCGCAACCTCACCGAAATGGACGCCGAAACATTGCGCTTGGCGCGGCCCGAGGCGCAAATGATCTTTCAAGACCCCTACGCCTCCCTGAATCCGCGCATGACAGTGTTCGACGCCATCGCCGAGCCGATGCTGACGCATGGACTCGCAACGCGCAAGGACGTCGCGGGAAAAGTCGTCGAGCTCATGGAGAAGGTCGGCCTCGCCGCGCGGTACGTGCGGAAATACCCGCACGAGTTTTCCGGCGGCCAACGCCAACGCATCGCCATCGCGCGCACACTCGCGCTCAAGCCCGGCCTCATCATCGCGGACGAACCCGTCTCCGCGCTCGACGTGTCCGTCCAAGCGCAAATCCTGAACCTCATCGCCAAGCTCTGCCGCGAAGAGGAACTCACGATGATCTTCATCAGCCACGACCTCGCCGTCGTCCGCCACGTCGCCAAGACAATCGCCGTCATGTATCTCGGCCGCATCGTCGAGATCGGTCCCGCGGCGGACGTCTTCGAGCGGCCCATGCATCCCTATACCCAGGTGCTGCTAGCCGCCGTACCCCTGCCCGATCCAAAGCTCGAGCGCCAACGCCGCGACGCCCGCGTACACGTGAAAGGCGACCCGCCCAGCCCCCTCAACCCGCCCAGCGGCTGCACGTTCCACCCCCGCTGCCCAATCGCAGACACCGAATGCGCCCTGCGCGTCCCGCCCTTCGTCGACCGCGCCAGCACCCAGCGCGCCGCCTGCTTCAAGGTCGCGCCGGACTCGTAACCCGACAAAGGCGCGCTCACGGCACAGCGTTCACTTCACGGCAATTTCAACTCCGATATCGCCTTTCCCATGGCGCATGTCGTAATCGATCGTGCCATCGACGTCCAAGTCCTCGCCGACTGAGTACACTCGATAAGCACCCTCGACCCGCTCGTACCGCATTGGCTGATCGTCGTACGGATCCACGGGCCAGTCCGCAAGCAACTCCGCCCCCAACTCGTCGCGTGTCTCCGGTGCGCGCTCGTGCGCCCGCCGAAACCGCTCCACGATGCACGCGCCCCGCATCGCGCGAACCAGAGCGCTTCGAGGCAAGAGCATCGACATGACTATGGAAGTGTTGTTGCCGAGGTAAATTGGCGCCCCATCGTCGAATGCGTCTTCCTGATCGCGTGAATTCTCCAATTCTCTGATCCGCACCGCCGAGGCCCGCAGCGGCATTTGGGCGGCGTTCAAGAAAGGGAGAGACCTACGGGCAATGTTGAACTCATGGAACGTAAACGCGCCGGCGGCCCGGCGCGCGTTGTGATACGCCCATCCCAGCAAAGGTACTTCCTCGTAGAGAACCACGGCCTTCCAATCGTTCGGGTTCGTCTGGTTTTCCATCAAGCGAAGCGCCCGTCCGTAGGCGAACGAATTCACGAATTCACCCGCGGCGAACATCTGCGCCGCCTTCGGCCAATCGCAATCATTCAACGTCTGTTCAATTCGCCGCAACGAATCGGCATCGAGGGGAAGGCTGTTGAGCGTGAACGTGAACTCGTTGCGCAACAGTTGAAAATCGGCCAACCCGTACAGTATCGGGATCGCGCCCGGTTCGTTCTTTAGCGAACCGGACGCTCGCAGGGCAAGTTCAAGCCGTTCTCCTGCGACTGTCGCGTCACGAGCAATCGCGGCATCGACTATCGCCAAACGAAGGAATCGAGTCAGAACCCGTAAATTACGTAGCGAAACCGCGTCGGTGGTTTCTTGATCGAGGGGATAAATGACCTTTGGGAACTTCGCGCCTTCTCGACAGAGTTCCAGCGCGCGAGCATTCGAAATCATGTACGTTCGAATTTCAGCCGCCTCCTCCGACGACACAGTCGCGTAGGGACGAAAGTCCGCGTTCCCGACAATTGGAAGTGTTGAGACGTCGACTGTCCCCGGATCGTGAAGGGTCTCAGCAGCGGCCATAAAATAGATCGCGGCATTCTCGTCGTCGGGCGCCGGCCAGCCACGCCAAGTCTCCAATTCCTCCACCGTCACCGGATACCCTGCTGCACGAATCGCGTCCAGACGGCGGGCCAATTCAAATTCGAGCAGCATGCGATACACGCCAAACAACACCGCGAGCGCCACAAAGACTTTCAGACCCCTCTTCGCCCGCCGCGACATAGAATTCCTTTCCCGCAAGCCGATCCTGTTTCGCCGTCAGACGATACTACTCGCTGGCTGCACGGTGTATTCGGAATCGAGAACTCATTCCATTCCGATAGTCCCAGGACATTATGGGGCAAGCGGGGACGGCCAACTGTTTATGGTGGAGAAAATGGAAACAGCCCGGGGCACGAATGCCGCCGGGTCGAATGTCCCAATCGAAATCAGTATCGCGCGATCCTACGCTAGCACCCCGCAGCATTGCGCGGCGTGGCGACGGCCGCCATAAGACCGGAATACGAGGGCCGGCGCAATCTCCATCCGCTTGCAGAATGCCTAATTCTGACGTACACTTTTGTTCGCCACTGTACGTCAGCGGAGATTGAGCACCATGAAAACGAAACTTACCCTGCGGCTTGACGACAAGCTCGTCAAACGTGCGAAAGCGTATGCGAAGGTGCGCGGGTGCTCGTTGTCGGAGGTCGTCTCCACGTATTTTGCGTTGATCGAGAAGCCGGAATCTCAAGATGCCGATAGTCTCGATCTTTCCCCGTCGGTGCGCAGTCTGTTGGGTTGCATCAAAGGCGCCGACGTGGACGAGGAGGACTACAAGCGGCGCCTTCAAGAGCGATATGGATGAGAATTGTCTGTGACACGAACATCGTTCTGGATGTCTTGCTTGAGCGCGAACAGTTTTATCGCGATTCATCCCGGGTCTTGACGGCAATCGATCGCAACCAACTTTCCGGGTTCCTCTGCGCAACGACCATTACCACAATCCACTACATCGTCGAGAAGGCGCGCACAACGAAATTCGCCGCCGACCAGATTGCGCGGTTGATTGGCCTTTTCGAGGTCGCTCCAGTAAATAAGTCCATCATCCTTGCTGCACTCGCGGCGAAGGTCAAAGACTTCGAGGACGCCGTCATTGTCGAGTCCGCGATCGCCGTCGACGCCGACGGGATTGTCTCGCGCGACAAGGCGGGCTTCAAGAACTCGCCGCTGCCCATACTTCTTCCGGGCGACCTTTTGAAAATACTCGAGGCCAATTGAAATCGTCGCGACCCTCCAATGCGAGGAATTTGACGAACCCAATTTTGGTCACGAAAAAATCCGAACGGACGAGTAAAATAAGGACAACCACCTATTTTCCGTGACCGCTGTTGTACGCTCAGCCCGCGAGTAGACTCGCGCGAAACTTAGTTGACCGACTCAGTCGAAAGGAAGAAATCATGTTCAAACGTCCAACCAAGATGGACTTCCTTCAGCCGCCGCCGATTGCACTTTCCAATCCGGACGCCGTCGAGGTGCTCCGCGTATGGACCGCCCCCGGGATAGGGCAACAGGTGACCCTTCGGCCAAGCTGGCAGGACCCGGGCGCGTGGGGCCTCATGCTTGTTGACGTCGCGCGCCATGCCGCGAAAGCCTATGAAAACGAGGGTCATGACCCACAGGAGGTGCTCGCCCGCATCCGCGAGTTGTTCGATGCGGAGTGGTCTTCACCGACCGACAAACCGGAGGAGTTGAGATTCGACTCCTGATTCCCAAAAAACTCGGGTCCTGCCATCTATATCAATAGAATGTCGGCCCGGCAGTAACTATGCTGCCGGACCGAATGATTCAAACAGAGATACCCATGTCTCAATTCGACGGCGCGTCCCCTGCGCGCGGGTCGCTCTTATCAAAATCCAGCCTCACCTCCATTGAGCCGGACATCGACTCAACGGTGATGAACACACGAGTTCGCACGACACCCGCGAGAAACTTGTCGTAGCCCATCGCTCCCCATTTCTCGGGGCTCCATTCCGCAGGTAGCGACGAGGCGCGAATCGTGTAGTCCCCGGGCTTCAACCCCCGAAGCGTGGCGCCAGGTTTGGCGGAATGTATGTCCACGTGACTCCACGACACGGCTTCTCCCATCGCATTTGCAAGGTCGAGAATCGTTAGCTTTGCGATCGGCGGTCTGTGCCCTTCTTCGGCCGCGACGATCACGTGCTTTGATCCTTCCGGAATATTTAGGACGCGACAGTTGATGATGAAATCCGCGATGATGACGTCTTTTTGAGTACGCTCGCCTTCATACAGGACTACATCGTTCGTCACCATGCTAAGATTTTGATCCCTTGGACGAACCTGCAGAGAAAGAACGCCCTCCGGAAGGCCATCGATCAGGTAGTGGCCCTTCTCGTCCGTCTCGATCCATATTTCTTGACCGTCCAGCGCGACACCGCGGTCAAGCGTGAAGAACGCGTAAATGCTCGCCTGTACGGGATTGGACTCGTCCAGGTAGTAGATATCTCCCTCGACCGATGCGCGGCCTTCTGGGAAGTTGAAGTCCTTGTAGGTCGTTTCTCCGGGAACGATTATCACTTTGTCGCGGCTCGAGGCTTGCGTTGTACCATCAGACCGGACCCGGTGGGCCATGATGACGCCTTCGTAGTTCGCCAGGCCCGTCACGCGGAAACGACCGAGCTCGTCTGTCTGAACGGCGGCGACCTCGAACTCTGGGCTATCGTAGTATTGAGTGAATTGAATTGACTGGTTTGGCAGCGGCTTACCCCCCGCAGTCGCCACGCCCTCGAGGATTCCACCCGAGGTCAGTGCGAAATCCTCCACCAGTTCGCTCCCGATGGAACCTATCGAAACCTCGCGTATGGCTGGAGAACCGGCCGTTTCCGGGTAGCCGTTGACCTCCGTGAGCGCGAGCGAATATGTCCCCAGCGATATGTCGTCAATACGGTAAGAACCGTGAGCATCGGTTGTCGCCTGATACGCGGCCACGGTATCGCCTGTGGATTCGGCTGTTATCTCGACACCTTCGATTCCTGCGCCGGAACGCGCATCAAACACCCGGCCAACCAATGCCGCATGCATCACTTCAGCGCTCTTTGGTGCTGCCGCGACGAAGCTATTTTCCGCCGGCGCAGCTGAAACGGATTCGATCGGCGCCTCAGCCGAGGGCATCTCAGCCAAGGTCTCGACCAACGTCACGGGAGCCGAGACCGCTTCGGATACCGCAGGCTCGACGGACTTGTCCCGGCTCGAATACAAATACACCGAAGCAAGGATCAATACAGCGCCAGTTACGACTGCCGCCGCCTTCGCAACGAAGTACTTGCCTCGCGCAGCCGCGAGCCGACGGCCTGTATTTCGCGATGACGTCAGCCCGAGCTTCGCCAACTTCACCGTAAGCACGCTCGGTACCGCCGCGACCGCAAGGTTCGACTCGATTCCCGATGTCAGGAGCGCCAACGAGACCACCAGCCCGCGCTTGTCCAAGTGATCGCGAATCAATTCGATCGCTCGCCTCACGCGCTGCGAAATCGCCTGGCGAGTAACGCCCAACTCCTTCGCTACCGCGGCTTGGTCTCGCTGCAGAAGAAAGTGTTCGACGATCACCGTGCGCAACTCGTCCGGAAGCGCTTCGATCGCCTCATCGACAAAATCCTGGATATCGTCCCAATTGCTTACCTCAACGGGTTCCGACGTCTCGGCAAACTTCTGCTCGCGCGCGAGTCGCCGGTGCGAAATTCGCAAAGCGTCCAACGCCCGGTTCGTCGCGACGGTATGCAACCACGGCCCAAGCGCCGTTGGCGGTTTGACATTGCCGCGCACCAACGCCATGAAACTTTCCTGCGTGGCGTCCTCGGCGTCCGTTTCGTTTCTCAATACCCGCTTGCACGTTCGAAAGACCATGTTTGCGTACTGGAGCACGATGTCATTAAATGCTTCCGCGTCCCGGTGTTTCAGCCATCGTTCCGCTAACACCGCGTCGTTCTTGTTCACGGGCACCCCTCCTCAAGTTCGTCTACAACAAGAGACGACACCGGCTGGCCCTTGTCAATCTAACATGCAGCCCGCATTTCAATCCTTCACGTTCCTACTGGGAAAACGAAGACAACCCGGCGGCACGAATGCCGCCGGGCTGAATGTTTCAGATCGAAATATCGGTTCGCGCTTACTACTTCGCCTCTGCGAGATTTTTGCCGAATTCCGTGTTGGCTGATTCCTTGAGGATATCGCGGACAAGCGCGAGATGGTGCGCGCTGTGAATCGCGACGAACCGGACCCAGTCTGAGCAGCTTAGCGGGCCGAACGCCGGATGCGGTGAACGCGACTTCAGCGCCACCAACTTGTCCGACATTTTTTCCAGGTCGTTCCACGCTTTCTTCTCAGACGCGAGGAGCTTGATGAACTCATCGCGCGTCTTACCTTCCGGGCGAATCGCTTCGGGCGCCTGTGCCACGCCGCGCGGGAAATCGCCGCCGGCCATGACCGCCTTCCCCTGTTCATTCGGTTGCCCGTCCACGTTCAGTTCGGGATTATCGATGTTGGCCTGGAGGCCGCCTCGCATCATTTGCGCCGCGAGGACGATATGTCCGGCCTGGTCTCCGCAGGACCACTTGGACACCTTTTCGTTCTTCACATTGAAATACTTTTCGCTGTTCAACACTTCGGCAACTGCATCGAACTGTTGATTGAGCTTGGCGAAATCGGCCTTGATGTCCCAGGCATCCACCTTCGCGGGCGACGTCGCCGGGGCCCCGGCTGCGTTTGCTATCGATACGATACTTAAAAACGAAACACACGCGAACAACACTATTACCTTGCCTCTCATTGCTGCTTCTCCTTCGGACCCTCGTCCGCATACGTCGGCGCGAAATGCGTCTCCGACAATCCAAACACGCTCCCAGGATATCTTGTTCCGCTGCATTTCCAGCGGAATGCCTCAAATAACTCTATTCTTTGAGTTCCTTGCGTTCTTTTGTGGTGATTCAACTGCCCGTCGTCGAAGTTTGACCTTCTCTCTACGGTTCGATTCGCGCTAGAATTCGCAAACCAAGCGAAACCGCAACACACGACCATCCAACCATGAGCGCCGTTAAGCAAAGCGCCGCGGCGCTACTCTCGTCGCGCCGATTCCCATACGTCGCCGCCACCCTCGCCGTCGTGCTCTGCTTGCCCGCGCTGTCATTCGGCTTTTTTGCAGACGACTACATGCACCGCGCGATGTTCCTCCAACCGGTCGAATTGAGTGGCATGTTCGGCCATCCTTTTCCCGACATGTTCACGCTCGCAGACGGCGACCCCGAACGCATGCATCGGTTCGTCGACAAAGGCCTCTACCCCTGGCTTACGCTCCCCGAACTCAAGTTCCGCTTCATGCGGACTGTCGCAGTCGTCACGCATTGGATCGACTACGCCCTCTGGCCGAACAGTCCGGCGCTGATGCACGTGCATAACCTGCTGTGGTTCGGCGCTCTGGTCGTAGCGGTAGCGTTCTACTATCGACGGATGATCGGCCCAGGTATCACTGCCGGCCTCGCGGCACTTATCTTCGCGATTGACGATGCGCACGCATGGCCTGCCGCGTGGATCGCGAACCGTAACGAAATGATCGCGCTGCTGCTCGGCGTGCTCGTGATGACGTGTCACGACCGAAGCCGCCAAAGCGCCAATCGCCCCGCCGCGCTTGCCGCATCGGTTCTTTTCGCCGTCGCCCTCTTCACGAAAGAGAGCGCGATTTCGATCTGCGGCTACCTCTTCGCCTACGCGATATTTCTGGATAAATCGACCGCCGCCAAACGAATCCTAAGTCTCGCTCCGTACGCGGCAATCACTGTCCTCTGGCGCGCCTACTACGTCTATGCAGGATACGGCTCCTTTGGCTCGCAGGAGTACGTCGATCCCGTGGCCGCGCCAGTCCAGTTCGCGAGGGCGCTTATCGAACGTACGCCGATTCTGTTGCAAGGTCTCTGGGGACTCCCACCGTCCGACCTCTATTCGATCGGTCCGTCCGTGGCCAAGCCATACGTATTCGCGACGGGAGTGATCGGAATCGTTGTGGTCGCGGCGCTGCTCACGCCACTGCTGCGCCGCGATCCTCTCGCCCGCTTCTTCGCCGTGGGGATGCTTCTAGCAATCGTGCCCATCGTCGCCGCCGGCCCCCAGGATCGCCTGCTCATGTTCGCGACGCTCGGATCGAGCGGTCTTTTGGCGCAATTGCTTGTCGCCGTTCACAAGCGAGAACTGTTCGATTCGCCCACGCGCCGCACGCACCGATGCGCGCGCGGTATGTACTACGCGTTCATCGCGATCCATCTCGTGCTCGCGCCGATTCTGTTGCCGGGAACGATCTACGCCGTCGACGAAGCGGGAAACTCAATCATGGATATAAGCGTGAAAGGGATCCCGACTGGCCCGGAGGTCCAGGACAAAACGATCGTGCTCACTAACTTCGCCAACTATCCCGCCGCGACCTACCTCTATATTGTCCGCGGTCTCTCCGGCGCGCCCACCCCGGCGCACGTCCGCAGCCTCGCGCCGCCATTAATGTACCCCGTGCCGATTTGGCTGACGAGGACCGACGAGAGAACGATCGTCGCTGAGCCCGACGGCGGCTACCCGTGGTCCCTGTTCCGCGACGCGGATCACCCGCTCGCGGCCGGCCAACGCATCGAACTCACCGGGATGACGGTCGAGGTGCTCGCGCTTTCGGAAGAGGGATGGCCCGCGAGGGTGGCCTACCACTTCGACAAACCGCTCGAGGACCCGTCGCTGTTGTGGTTTCGGATTGAAGGCGTTGAACTCCCTCCGACCGTCGGCGAAACCATCTACACCACCCCCTTCGGCGTCTCGAATGAAGCGCGAGCGCCCGGGCCGCTCAGTCCTTAATAACCCCGCGGGCCTTGAGCGCATCGAGCACCTGCACCACGCATTGATCCAAGCTGTGCGTCCCGGTGTTGACCGTGATCTCCGCCTTCTCCGGCGCTTCGTACGGCGCGGATATTCCCGTGAACTCCGGGATTTGCCCCGCGCGCGCCTTCTTGTACAGGCCCTTCGGGTCGCGCTGTTCGCAAATCTTGAGCGCGCAATCGACGAAAATTTCGATAAACGAATCGCCGCTGATCTGCCGGGCCTGATCGCGATCCGCCTTATATGGCGAGATGAACGCCGTCAGCGCGATCACGCCCGCCTCGTTGAACAGCTTCGACACCTCGCCAATCCGGCGGATATTTTCCGCGCGGTCCTCGGGGCTGAACCCGAGGTTCTTGTTCAAACCGTGCCGAATGTTATCGCCGTCGAGCACGTAGGTCCGGCAACCGCGGTCGAACAGCGCGTTTTCCACCGCGTGCGCCAACGTCGATTTTCCCGATCCGCTCAGTCCCGTGAACCACAGCACGCAGCTCTTGTGTCCGTTCATCTTTTCGCGGTCGTTACGATCCACATCGGCGTGGTGCCACGTAATGTTCGTGCTCTTCACTTCGGAAGACATGATCCTCTACCTTTCGCAGTATCAAGGGGAAACGGCGGGACACCGCGGGCGCGGCGATAGTGCTTGTGCGCTAAAACCGGCGGATGATACACTTTCGCTCGGATTTCCCGCAAGCGTCGCGGCCTTTTTTCGCGGCGTTTTTTTGTTCCCCCTCCGCGCGTCTCAAGGAGAAACGCAATGCCCATCATGCCCCACGGCGGCGAACTCGTCGAACGATTGCTCCACGGCACCAGCCACAACGCCGCCAAGGACAAGGCCCGCGATCTGCCCCGCATCAAGGTCGATACCTACGCGGCCTTCGACATCGACTGCATCGGCAAGGGCATCTTCAGTCCCCTCAAGGGCTTCATGGGCGAAGACGAGACGCGCAGCGTGCTCGACAGGATGCATCTGCGCGACGGCGTACCCTGGACAATCCCCATACTCCTCGCCGTAAGCCACGCCGACGCCGACCGTGTCACGATTGGTTCGCAAGTCGCCATCGAAGACGACGAGGGCGACGTCGCCGCGATCCTGCACCTCTCCGAAAAGTTCTCCGTCGATCACCAAGAGGTCGCGTCGAAAGTCTATGGCACCACCGATCAAGCGCACCCCGGCGTGAAGTACAGCACGTCGCTCGGCCCAGTGTTTCTCGCCGGCGATCTCGACGTGCTCAAGGACCGCAAAGTCGAGCACCAGGAATTCAATCTCAAGCCGCGCGAAACCCGCGCCGCGTTCAAAGAGCACGGCTGGAAACGCATCGTCGCCTTCCAGACGCGCAACCCCATCCACCGCGCGCACGAATACCTCACCAAATGTGCCCTCGAAAATTGCGACGGCCTCCTCATTCATCCGCTCATGGGCACCACCAAGAGCGACGACATCCCGGGCGACGTCCGCATGAAATGCTACAAGGAACTCACCGCGCGCTACTACCCGAAAGACCACGTGATGCTCAGCATCATGCCCGTGAACATGCGCTACGCCGGCCCCAAAGAAGCCATCATGCACGCCATCTTCCGCAAGAACTACGGATGCACCCACTTCATCGTCGGCCGCGACCACGCCGGCGTCGGCAACTACTACGGCACCTACGACGCCCACTACATCTTCGACAGATTCGACCCGAAGGAGATCGGCATCCAGCCCATGTTTTTCGACCACTCGTTCTACTGCCGCGCCTGCGGCTCGATGGGCTCAATCAAAACCTGCCCCCACGACGCCACCAACCACGTAGCGCTCAGCGG
>CAYXRK010000051.1:0-26720 GCA_964467615.1 uncultured Nitrospirales bacterium
GGTCTTGATCTGGCGGGCGACGTCCCAGAATACGGATTCGTGGCGCGAAAGTTTGGGCATCCCTTGGGGGCCAGCGCGGTAGATGATGTAACCCTTGGCCAGGATTGCCTCGAGCAGCTCTTCGTAACACGCCGAGGCCTGCTCCGCCTCGCCGGGGACGGACTTGTCGAACGCCAGGTTGAAGATGGCGACGAGGCTGCGTTCGGTGAGCATCACGAAGCTCACGTTCATATCGAAGCCGTGTCGCTCGTGAATGGGGCCCGCGATGTCGAGAAGTTCGGTTGTTTGTGCGCCGATCGCGGGCATCACGGGCGAAATCCAGTACATGCCGCATCCGGCATCGAGCGGATCGCATGGCCCTTCCGGTGGTTTGCGCAATCGCCATTGCGCGCCGAGCAGCGGGATCTCTGTCGGAATGCCCTTCAGCAGATCAAAGTTCGGCCGCACAATCCGTAAGCGGCCCCCCGCAACCGTCGCAATACCGAACCGATTTAGAAATGCGACGGCCCGTTCCGTCAAATCCAATTTGCGATCGGTCAAGAACTTTACGGTTGCCAGCCCGGACATCGCTTTGCGCAACGCGCGGCGCGAGGCACGTACATGCGCCGCAGTGCCCGAAATGCTCCCCGACGCTTGCCAGGCCTGCGCCCCACGCGCGTAGGCAATTCGCGCGCGGACCTCGGGCGGCATGGGCGCTCGGCCGCCGGTCTCGTCCCAGGGATATCGCCCCGTTCCGGCGAGCACGCGCAGGTCATTTCCGATGTGGATCGCCGTTTGGAGGATGCCGCCGATCCGAAGCGGCCGCAGCCGATCGATCACGGCCTCGATGTCTTCGCGGCGCGGCACTTGGAAATAAAAGAAGTTGAACGCTTCCGGTTCGGGTTGGAGCCAGAGGCCGATCTTCGTGATGATTCCAAAGTTCGATTGGCAGAACAGCCCATCGAGGTACGGCCCCACGCCGTAGGGGTAGACGCGTGTGGCGCGCGCATTTGGAAAATGTCCGAACCCCGTCTGCAACACGCGGCCATCCGCGAGCACGATTTCCATGCCGCAGCAGGTCAGGAAGTGATCGCCGTAGCGCGTGTGGCCGAACCCGCGATCGACGGTGTTGCCCACCAAGCTGGATTCCGGACCGGCCGCCGTGGAGTCCATCCACAGGCCCGTCTTGTTCTCGCTCAAGTATCGGTCCAGTTGCCCCTGCGACACGCCCGGCCCAATCACGCAATACGCCAGCGTCGTGTTCACTTCCTCGATGCGGTCCATCCTGCTGAGGTCGACTATCGCGGCGTCGGCGGTCGGGGCCGTCGCGTCGCCGTAGCCCCAATTTTTTCCGCGCGAGATGGGATACACCACGACGCCGTACTCCGACGCCACGCGCACGATCGCCTGCACGTCTTCCGTCGATTCGGGGTAGAGAATGCAGCATGGCTTCGGCGCGTCGGCCTGCGTCGTCCGGGCGTAGCGCGCAACAGTCGCGTCGTCGTCCGCGATCTTGCTATCGCCAAGCCGTCCGCGCCATGCTGCTCGCGCGCGCGTTGAAGATTCAGAAGAAGTGGCCATAGGGTCCCGTCCGCGACCACATAGTAACCGAGCGGGCGAACGCCTATCACCAGCGTTAACCGAGGTGCGAACCATGCTGACCGCGAAACAACTCGATGCCTACAACGCCGACGGCTTCCTTATCATCCGATCACTTTGGTCACCGGAAGAAATGGACGCCATAAAATCTGCCGCGGGCGCGAACGGCGGCGGCGAGGTGCGCTCCGTCTCGCGCGACGACGGTGAAGGCGGCACGACGCGCCTCTCGATTTGGAAAGACGCCGGCGGCGAGGACGCGCTGAGCCTCGTCGCGAGGTCCGCCCGCATGGTCGAAGCCGCGCGGCAGTGTGTCGGCGAAGAGGTCTACCACTGGCACACGAAAGTCATCATGAAAGAGGTCCGCACGGGCGGCGCGTGGGCCTGGCACCAAGACTACGGCTACTGGTACAACGACAGCGTCCTCTATCCGCGCCTGATCAGTTGTTCCATCGCAATCGATCCCGCGACCCGCGAAAACGGGTGCATGCAGGTCCTTCGCGGCTCGCACGCGATTGGCCGGATCGACCACGCGAAATCCGGCGATCATCAAGGCGCGGACATGGCGCGGGTCGACGCCGCGATCGAGCGCCACGAGCTCGTCTACTGTGAGATGGAGCCCGGCGACGCCCTACTCTTCCACTGCAATCTGCTCCACCGCTCCGACCAAAACCGTTCCGACAATCCGCGCTACGCGCTCATC
Source organism: uncultured Nitrospirales bacterium (assembly GCA_964467615.1). Taxonomy (GTDB): domain Bacteria; phylum Hydrogenedentota; class Hydrogenedentia; order Hydrogenedentales; genus CAYXRK01. Next base: position 2,279 of record CAYXRK010000051.1, read on the forward strand.
TGTTGTTACAACGCCGCTTCGAACAGCCCCTTCGGCGAAACGTGGCAACCTTCCTACGCGAAGATCGACGTCGTTCCCGACGACGCCTTTTCCCGCCTCGCGAAAAGCGGCGGGGCGAGAGAGCACGAGTTTCTCTCTCGCTAGTGCTTTGTTGGAATGCATCATTCTTTCGCCCCGATGGGGCTGGTGGTGGGTTGGGTATGCCCGAGACTTGGCGCTCACGCGCCAAGCTACAATGCTTTCGCGCCTATGGCGCTTAGAGTTCCAACAGATCGGCGCGGTCGAGAGAGCACGAATTTCTCTCGCGATAGGCTGTCTACGCGGAAGTCTTGAGCTGCTGCGGTCCGATCGCCCCGCTTACTGGCGCATCCCAATCGAGCGCATTCGATAACGCAACAAGCGCGTCAATACGTTCGGCAAACTCAGCCGGCCACGGCGCGGTCCGCCGGATCGACAGATCCGCGTACGACACCAGCACTTCCGAGGTCGACGCAAGGCGCTGCCGCGTCTCGTTGAACATGAAGTACATCACGTGTATCCGCCGCTCCGAGCGCCCCAGCACGCGCGCCCGGACGGACACCGTGTCGCCCTCGAGCACCTCCGCGATGTAGTCGATAATCTGGCGCAACACGAAGTTACCGGCCTTCTTCTCCTTGATGTACCGCTCGGACATCCCCATCGCGCCGAAGATGCCCATCGCGCCGCCGCCGTAAATCTCGAAGTAGTAGCGCACGTTCATGTGGCCGAGCAGGTCGATGTATGCGGGCGGAATCGTCACGAGGTAGTATTCGGGCAGCGCGGCAATCTGTTCGATGGGTACAGCGATGGGCATGAAACGGTCCTTGAGTAGTTACTGAAAAGCGCGATAGTGTAGCGGACGACCAAGGTAGAAACACCCGCCGATGAAATTGGTTTCGATTCAAGTGGGCCGCCCCCGCCTCGTGATGATGGCCGGACAGTCTCACAGCACCGCGATTTTCAAGGCCCCAGTTGAAGGTCCCGTCATGGCCCGCCGCCACAACCTCGACGGTGATCGCCAAGCCAACCTCGAAGTCCACGGCGGCGAACACAACGCCGTCTATGCCTATCCGTCCGAGCATTACCCGTCGTGGAAGTCCGAAACCGGGCGCGATGACCTCGTCCACGGGCAATTCGGCGAGAATTTCACCACGGAAGGCTTGACCGAAAAGGACGTCTGCATCGGCGACCGCCTCCAAATCGGAGAAGCAGTCTTCGAAGTCTCCCAGCCCCGCATCCCCTGCGCAAATCTCGCCCTGCGCATGCAAGACCAGACCTTCCCAAAGCGCTTCCTCAAAAGCCAACGTAGTGGCTATTACCTGCGCGTCATCGAAGAAGGCGAAGTGCGCGCCGGAGACGCCATCGAGTGGGTCGCGCGCGATCCCGCCGGCCTCTCAGTACACGCTATCCACACGCTCGCGTTCTTCGACCGCGGCAACGCCCAGGGAATCGAGCGCGCGCTGTCGATTTCGACGCTCGCCCCCGAATGGCGCCGCATGTTCGCCAAGCTGCGGGACTCGGCAGTCGAAGGACATGACGCGCCGGTTGAACCCAACGCGTAAGCGTCTCATAATCCCCGGTTCCCCACGATTTCGACCACCTGATACAAGGAGATGACCATGCGCAAGGCCCTCATTCTATTGGCGCTCGCCCCCGTGTTCGCGGCGGCGCAGGAAGAAGGACACTGGATTAACCTGTTCGACGGCGAAACCACCTACGGCTTCTCCCAACTCGGCGATGTGCCCTGGGCCGTTGAAAGCGGCGCGCTCGTCGGCGCGAACGGTTCGGGTGGAATGCTAGCAACGACATCGCAATTCACCAACTTCGAACTCACCGCGAAAATTCGCCTCAAGGCCGAATGCACCAGCGGCCTCGTTGTCCGTTCGCCCCTCTCGGGCCACCCGACTGAAAACGGCGCGGCCGTAATCTGGCTTACGGAAGCGAAGGATTCCAAATCCCCGTGGCATGACATTACCGTCCGCGCCGCCGGTAATAAACTCGAAGCGACCCTCGACGGCAAGAAAGTTGACGGCTTCGCAAGCTCGAACGCCAAGGGTTACATCGGCGTGCTCTACCACCATAACGGCGACGCGAAAGTCGAAGTCTCCGAAATGAAACTCCGGCCCCTCGGCCTTTCGCCGATCTTCGACGGCAAATCGCTGACGAACTGGAACATCCTTCCCGATCACAAATCGGTGTTCACGGTTGTGGACGGCGCGATCAACATCAAAAACGGCAATGGCCAGATCGAGACGAGCGCGCTGTACAAAGATTTCTTGATGCAAACCGACATCTTCTCCAACGGCGAACACCTCAACAGCGGCGTGTTTTTCCGCGGGCCCGTCGGAGTGTTCTGGAAGGGCTACGAATCCCAAGTCCGCAACCAATGGATCGGCGACGACCGCACCAAGCCCGTCGATTTCGGCACGGGCGGCAACTACGGTAATCTCCCCGCCCGCAAGGTCGTATCGAGCGACAAGGAATGGTTCCAGAAAACAATCGTCTGCGACGGCAACCACATGGCGACGTGGATCAACGGCTACCTCGCCAGCGACTTCCTCGACACCCGCCCCGTCAACAAGCAAGACAACGCGAAGGAAGGCTACGTCACCGGCCCCGGCACCATGCACCTCCAAGGCCACGACCCGACAACCGACCTGAGCTACAAGAACATTGGCGTGCAGGTGTATCCTGCGGACTGATACCGCACGCGTTGCCAGACCGAGGACGTTCGCCCTTGTCAACCGGACCCGATATCAAGCACGTCGCGCACGAACTGATCGACAGAGTGAGCGATGAGCGGGTCAGAGCGCTCGTCGATCTGTTGGACGAAGAGTTCTTTTCCGACGAAGAGATCAGCGAGCTGACGGCGCTGCGCGATTCGAACGATTGGGTGAATTGGCGAGACGTTCGCCGTGACGTATGAGGAAGTGCTAACCCGAAGATCAGAAACTGATTCACATCATCAAAATCGGGCCACGGAGTCTCTCCGGGGTCCGAACTTTTAGTTGCCGGGCGCGCGAAACTCAATCTCCGGCATCTCTGATTCGACCGTCGTTGCAGTTGTATCCACCGGTTGCATCGAAACCCAAATCTCCTCCCCCCGCAACTCGAGCGCGTGACGCCGCAGCGGCGTCGAGTTGTTCGTCAGGCACTCCCCCGTGCGGATGTTGTAACGCCAACCATGCCGCGAACACGTCACGAAGTCGCCGCTGAAGTGGCCTGTCGTCAGGTCCGCGTTGTTGTGCTTACACATGATCTCCGTCGCGTAAAACGAACCGTCCGGCTCCCGAACAATTCCGATGTACTTACCCAGAATCCGAAAAGACTTCACCCGCAGATTCTGGAAATCGACGGTGTTGGCGACGCGAACAAATTGCATGGACCATCTCGAATCGTAAGAAGGGACTCCAATTGTACCGAATTGTTTGCGAGCGAGTGCCCGCCGGATATGTGGCGGAATGGGTTTGACGGTCTGGTCAAAGTGCCGCGTGTATACTAGCGAGTTTGACTCCACTTTGGAGGGTGAGACTATGTTCATCTCCCAACTGATCCGGACTGGTGCGTTTGGGTTGGTCGTCGCCGGTTTTCTCGCAACGTCGTGGGCGGACAGCGGCGACGAACGAAATCAGGATCGGTTCCTTTTCGACAAAAACGTGCTCATCGACAAGGATGTGCAGGCGCCGTCAGTTCGCCCCAAGTTCGACAGCGACGATTTTCGCCGCGAGACGCTTCAACTGAGAAAGCCCGAGCTATTCGCCGCGGACAGCGTGACGGCGAAGTTCGTTGGGCATTGGAAGTTGGTGTCCTACGAGATACGGCGCGACGATGGCACGACGACGGAATGGCCCATGGTGGGACGGCTCTATTACGACGCCGGCGGGAACATGGCCGCGCAACTCATGCCGCTCTCGGACGAACCGGAAACGCCGAACCGGCGTTACTTCGCGTACTTCGGGACCTATGAGATCGACGTTGTGAAGGGGACGGTGACGCACCATGTCGAGGCGTCGGTAACGGCCTCCTGGGTCGGCACGGATCTCGTGCGGGCTTATTCCTTCGATGGAGACCAGTTGCGCCTCTCGTTGCCGAACGGCAGCGGCGACACGACAAACACACTCACGTGGATCCGGGCCGACGCGCGAGACGGCGCAACCGGCGAACGGGTGCGACCATTCGTGTATGACGTGGGCGTCGAAGAATAAACGCCCCGCCCGAAACATCGCGCCAATTTCGCGCGTCTAATCTACGATTGAAACATACGCCTTATCGGAGGAGTGAACCGCTATGCGACGACCAAATGCTTGGGTGGCCATTGTGACACTAATAGCGCTAGCGGCACCGTCCCTAGCGCTCGAGTCGCCAGCGGTGCCTGACGCCGTGCTCAGCAAAATCATTGCGAAAACCGACGAGATTTATCCGAAACTCGTCGAGATTCGCCGCCAATTGCACATGCATCCCGAGCTTTCGGGCCAGGAAAAGGAGACCTCGGCGTTGGTCGAGAAGCGTCTGCGCGAACTCGGCTATGAGGTGCGCGCAGGAGTGGGAGGCTACGGTGTTATTGGCGTGATGAAGGGCGCGAAGCCGGGGCCGGTTGTGGCTTACCGCGCAGACATGGACGCCGTCGCTTCGCCGGTGATCGGCGACCAGCCGTACAAGTCGCAGGTACCCGGCGTGAAGCACGTCTGCGGCCACGATCTTCACACGGCCATCGGGCTGGGCATCGCCGAAGTGTATGCATCGTTGCGCGACACGTTTCCCGGGACGGTAAAGTTTCTCTTCCAACCCTCCGAAGAGAACGTGCAAGGCGCGAAGAAGATGATCGAGGACGGCGCGCTCGAGAATCCTCGGCCCGATGTGATTTACGGCGTGCATACGATGCCCAACGAGGTCGGCCTCATCGGGTCCGCTCCCGGGTTCGGGCTTGCCTCGCAACAGGCGTTCGAACTCACGTTCGAGGGCGAGAAGGACGCCGTCGCGGACGTGGCGGCCAAAGCCACGCAGGCGCTCAACACGGCGAGCACCGTGCCGTCAATCACCTCGCCGGCCGATCTGGAGAAAGTGCTCACGAGTTTGGGCCAGGGCCCGCCGTTAGGGAATTTCATGTGGATCATGGCGAGGACGATGACCGAGGCCGACGGCATGAAAGTCATGGGGTCTGTGCGCGCTCCGAACGACGAGACGGATGCCCTCGCCAAGCTGCTGGTTGACGAAATCGCGCAAAAGTCGGCAGCGGGATCATCGGTCAAGGTCACCACAAAATTCGACGGGCCCTATTTGCCGGCCATGGTGAGCGATCCGGAGTTGACCAAGGCCGCGGAACCGATCATTAGAAAGGTTTTGGGCGAGGGGAGCATTCTGCCAATGACCTCAAGCGTGCCGTACTTCGGCGAGGACTTTTCGTATTTCAATCGCGAAGTTCCTGGCGCGTTCTTCTTCGTCGGTGTCGCGAATGCCGCGAAGGGAATCAAGGCCTTCAACCACATGCCCGACTACGACGCGGACGAAGAGGGTATACGCAATGCGACGAAGGCGATGTCGGCGGTCATCTACAGCGCGCTCGAGCGTTAGAGCGGGCCGTATAGCCCGGTTCCGTCGTATACATTCGGCCTAGTTGGTGTTCTCCGAACTTCACGTTTTCCGAGCAATCGTACGATAGTCTCGGGCTATTCTAACGCCCTTCGCCCTCGTGGAAAGGGCATAATGCGCCCGAAATCCAACGCCGCTCGAGGAACTCGTCATGAATCGGTTGACCAATGTTGCCGCCCTGATCGCGCTCGGCTTGTACGCACTTTCGTCGCAAGCCGCAGATCGATTGGTGATGCGCGCGCCTGCGGGAGATCGTTACGTCGAACTCGATGCCGCCGGCGAGACGGTCCTGCCGAATGGGCGTTTAATCACGCCGGCGGGGCGCATGTTTCGACTTCACCCGCACCCGTATGGGTTGACGCTGAGCAATGGGGGGCGGTGGGTAGTCACGGCGAATAGCGGCGAACCGATCACGCTGTCGCTCGTTGATTTGAAAGCACCGGATGGGCCGAAGGTCCATCAGATTCCCGAGGACGCTCAGGAGGGAAAGGGCGTGCTCGACGCGGTCTTCATGGGCTTGCAGACTGACGCGACGGGGAACACGCTGTATGTATCGGGCGGGAGCGATTGGAGCCTGATGGCGTTCAATCTCGAATCGCGCGCGCGGTTGTTTCGAATCGACTGCGCACACGAAGCGGAGGGCCGTGAATTCCAATATGGTTACCTTGGCGATATTCGATTGTCGAAAGATGGGAAGACGGTGTACGCCGTCGATCAGTCGAATTTCCGCATGCTGGTTATCGACGTGGAGAAACAAAAAGTTGTGACTTCCATTGCCGTGGGCCGATATCCGTTCGGCATTGTGTTGTCACCGGACGGGACCCGCGCCTATGTCGCCAATGTCGGCATGTACGAGTATCAGTACATCCGCGATGCAGAGGGTAAATTGACGAAATTAGAGTTTCCGCCGTTTGGCGTGCCCTCCGAAGAAGCGGAGAAAGGCGTTGAGGTCGAGGGGATAGCAGTGCCGGGACTTGGCGATCCGAACGACGTCCAAGGCATGTCGGTCTTTACGATAGATATCTCGGAGCGCGGGAAGGAAGCGATTATCGGCCGAACGAAGACGGGCCTGCTCGTCGGCGAGAAGATTGAAGACTTTCCGGCGGTGGGTGGGAGCAGCCCGAATTCGCTCGCCGCGACAGAAAAGCAGGTATTCGTATCCAACGGCAGCAACGACAGTATTACCGTGATTGACGCGAAGAGCGGCGGACGGGTGGAGGACATCGCTATCACGCTCGATCCGCGCGTTGATCATTGGCGCGGGGCGATTCCGTTTGGTATAGCGCTGTCGCCGGATGAGGAGCGATTGTATGTCGCCGAAGCGGGAATCAACGCCGTGGCGGTGATTCAATTGTCGGATCGCAAGATTCTGGGCCACATCCCGACAGCGTGGTTCCCGAGTAAATTGGCGGTCTCGGCGGACGGCGAGGAGTTGTACGTGGCCTGCGCGAAGGGAATCGGCTCTGGACCGAACCACGGCCCTGGGCATGCGGAGGGCGACCCGACGGGCATCGGGCCGCTCATGCGCGGATACTTGATGATTGTTGACGTACCTTCGGACGACAAACTTGCCGAGATGACGCGCCAGGTGGTTGCGAACAACGTGCGGATCGCGCCTGCATCGGAGGACAAGCGACCAAAGGACGGCGCCGTGCCGCCGTATCCCGGCGCGTGGGCGAGTCCGATTAAGCATATCGTGTATGTGACGAAGGAAAACCGGACCTACGACGAAATCTTCGGCGCGCTTCCGGGCGGACGCGGCGACGCGGAACTTTGCCGTTTGGGCAGGCCGATTGACGTGACGAACAAAGACGGATCGCGGACCGTGAAGGACGTGATCCTGATGCCGAACCACGTTGCGCTCGCGCAGCGGTTTGCGATCAGCGACAACTATTATTGCGACTCAGACCATTCGGTGGACGGCCATCACTGGCTAGTCGGCACGTACCCGAACGAGTTTATGGAGGCGCGGATCGGGGAAAATGCGAAGGGAACGGGCCCCGGCAATTTTTTGTTTGTCGGGTCGTCCGGCGCGATCTATCCGGAGGATTACAACGAAGCGGGATCGATCTGGGAGCACTTCGATAGGGGAAAGATCACGTTCCGAAACTATGGCCTCGGGTTCGAGTTTAAGCCGGGCGACGAGCAGCAGGAGTATAAGTACACGGGGATTCGGCTGCCTATCAACTATCCGATGCCGCAGCCGCTGTACGTCAACACGTCCCGCACGTTTGCGACGTACAACACGAACATTCCCGACCAGTTTCGGATGGCCATGTTCGAGAAGGAATTCGAACAGAAATGGCTCTTGGGCGATGAGCCGTTTCCGCAAGTGATCACGATGATGCTGCCCAATGACCACGGCGCGAACGAGCGGCCGGACGATGGGTATCCGTTCTGGGGTTCGTACATGAGCGACAACGATCTCGCGCTGGGTCGGTTGGTTGAGCTCATCAGCAAGAGCCCGTGGTGGAAGGAGACGGTCGTCTTCGTAACGGAAGACGACGCGCAAGGGTATACGGACACGGTAGACGCACACCGGTCCATTTGCATGGTGATCAGTCCCTACGCGAGGGGGGGGCACGTATCGCACACGCACACCAGCATCGCGAGCATACTTAAGACCATGTTCGCGATATTGGGTCTCGCGCCGCTGAATCAATACGACGCGTTCGCGACGGACTTGTCGGACATGTTCGGGAGCGGGCCGTCAAACATAGAACCGTATGAAGCGGTGCCGGTGAATCAGGAAATCTTCGATCCCCAGAAGGCCCTCGACCCCTTTGACGAAAAATTCAATTGGGCCGCGCTGAATGATTTTGTGCCTTTGGACGATCAACCGTTCCTAGACACGGACGACTATGGGAACGCGGGCACGCCGGATCACTCGGCGCGAGACGCAGCGATCCAGTCCAAGTAGCATTGGTCTCGGTGCAATAGTCGTCACCCTTCGTCGGATTCGCCCTCGACGGTCTCGTGAATTGAGAGCAAATACACGGCGCTTTCGGAGAACGTATAAAACACGACTGCGGGCCGTATCCACGGGACGAGAGGATTTTTGACGACCATGCGAACCGGCGACCCATCGTAGATGGGCCTCCCGAAATCGGGAGATCGAGCGAGTGTTAGTTCAATCCCTTCGATGAACTCGTCGCACCGTTCGGCGCCGCCCTGAACTATCCGTGAAAGTTGGCGCTCGAATTCCGGCGAGCGGATAACTTCCCGGAAGCTAGGCGGATACACGGCCCCGCAGCCATTCTTCCGCCGCCGCTTCGACTTCCTTGCCCTTCAGGAATTCCTGCGCCGTCGGATCGCGCCGTGCGACGAGGGCCATCTCGTACGGGATCGTCGCCTGGTCATCGATAGTATGCCACTTGAACAGGCGATTTGAGAGCTCACTTACTTGCGACACGGGACAATTTCGAAATCGTTGCAGGCATAGATCGACCAACTCGATTTCCTTCGCGGAGAAAACACACAGGTCCCCGGATCGCAGAGCCAAAACCCGTAGTTGTATCCTGCCGAAGTAGTCTTTCTCCCGAATTCCGATCTCTCCGCGGGTTTTCATGTCGTCGCAAAGCGCGAGCAAGCGTCGCGGCGCAGGCCCGAACTCCGATCTCACGTACTCTTGTCCCGTCACGGGTTCACCCAAGAGCAAATACGCGTAGAAGTCAATATAGAAAAGAAGTTTGCCCAACTTCGCCGAACCAAATGTCGTATCGCCCTCCGACTTTTCGGCGATGTAGAGGACGATCTCCCGGAATCGAGAATCATTCGGCGCCATAGGACGTATGCTCATAGTCAACATTTTATCAGAATTGCAGTACGACCGTTTCCTTGACGTGGCCGTCCATCAACTCGTTTTTGCTGAACCACGACGGTTTCATCTTCGCGGGGCCGAGGAGTTTTTCGGCTTGGTCGCGGAAGTGGGGGGAGTCGGGGTGATCGGATTGGCCTATTGGCGGTTGCGTGTAGGAGCGGATTGGGGTGCTCAGGATGACTACCTCCGTCGAGGTCTGGCCGCCTCGGCCCCAGCGGGTGTGGTCGGCGCGTTCGTTCTCGAAGTCGATGGCGCGGGGCGAGGCCATGCCTTCGTCGCGTAGCGAACCGCCACCAACGGGGAACGACACGTTGTCGCCGTCGTAATCGAGACGGCCCGCGCGGAAGACGTCGCCGTAGACCGCGTCGAGCGAGCCGTGATTCGCGCGCATTCGGGCGGCGCCTTTTTCGAGCGCTTCGATCAGTAGGCGTTGCTCCTTCTCGTCGATGCGAGCGAGTTCATTCGTCGGCGTGTGCGCATCGCCGAGTTTGGCGAGGTGCGAGCGGTCGTCCGGCACGCCGAATAGGTCGAGATAGTTGTTGACCTTCTTGATCATCGCGACGATTTCGTCCTTACCGGCAAGCTCCGCGAGCGCGTGACGCCAATAGTAGTAGACGAGCGCGCCGTTGGAATCGCGCCGCGCAAATCCGTCCCAGGCCTTGACGCGCTTGATCGCGTCGTCGTAGTCCTTGCTGCGTTCGCGGTGTATCGCGGCGTCTGCGTTATCGAGTTCCTCGACCCAGCGTTCGTGTTGGTAACACTTCTGGTCGAGCGCGATTTCCATCATCTGTTGTTCGGTAATCTTTGGATTCGAGTGGAGCAGCTCGGTGGCGCGCGTTCCGCGCTGGTGCGTAAGCATGGCGGGCTGGCCGAAGATGTAGTCGGGATACAGCGACTTTTCCATCGGGCTGCCGACCATCATCACGTCCGGCGTGATGTTGCAGTTCTGCATGTAGCCTGACTTTGGGTTGAGTACCTGGATTAGGTCTTTCGTCGGGTGCAGCCCGATCCATTCGGTGCGCGAGGTGGAGCCGTTGACCGGCCGGGAAAAATCGAAGCCTGCTGGGCGAATGGGAACGCGGCCCGTGCGCTGATAAAAAATGTCGCCGTTCGTGTCCGCCACCATCACGTTTTGCGGCATCACTTGAAGAATTTCCAAGCCTTCCCGGACCTCGGCAACGTTGTGTGAAATGGCAAAGCGGCGACGGGACTCTAGGTAACCGACTTCGTCCGCGTAGGAAAGCTTTGCGGCATACGCGAGATTGTCGTTGCGCGCGACAATCGGGCCATGGTGAGACGCGTAAAACGTGATCTCCCGTGGGGCGGCTTCGCCCTTGACGCTGATCGAAACCTTGCGGGTCTGGAGCGGGCGGTACTCGCCATCGTAGAGGTATTGGAGAGGGTCCTTCGGATTGAGCCGCAGTTCATACACGTCCGCGGTGTCGGGCCCGCCGGTCGTGTGCGCCCACGCGACGTGATCGTTGTGGCCGAGGCTGACATAGGGGAAGCCTGCTGTCGCGAAGCCGCTGAGTTGCAACTCATCGGCATGAATCCGGACCTCCCAATATCGCTGCCTTCCGAACCAACCCAAGTGCGGATCGATGACTAGCATCGCGTGACCGTCCGCGGACCGCGATGGCGCGACCGCCATTTCGTTGCTGTACCGGAAATCGATGTCGAACTTGGTCTTTAGGCCAATGCGGCCGAGGTCCTCGGACGCCTCGCCGAGCGGCCAACTCCAAATGTACTGACGGCTAAACGCGACCGACATGTACACATCGACGTCGCCGTAGGTCCACCACGCGGGGACTTCATCGGGGTGCTCGGCCATGTATCGATTGATCCCAGCGATGTAAGCGGCGTTGTGCTTCCGAAACTCCGGAGGTAACTTATCTTCGTAGAACTTCTTCGCCGTGCCGTAGTGGTCCCACATGAGGACCTCGAGATCGGAGCGGACGTTCGTGTCCTTTTCACCCGCGCCGAAGCATTCCGCGTATTTGCCCATTGCCCGCGCAAAGTTGTCCAGGATTTGCCGGAGGCGGTCATGCGCCTGCGCCCAACCATCGGCGAACAGCCCCGCTTCCTCGGTCTCGGCGTAGATGTGCGGGACGCCGTAGTCGTCGAGGTAAATTGTGACCTCCTCGGCGAACGAAGCGGCAATCGATGTCGTCGCGAGAATCAGACCGATCAATCGAGTAATCATGAAACGTGCCCCGGAAATTGCCTATTACCATCGCACGAAAACACTTCGCACGCAACATCCCGCGCTGTCCGAAACGCGGCCGAGTAGCACGATCCGTGCGGCTTTCTATAAAATTGCGTCAGGAAAACGAGCGAGAATCGCGTGGGCGTTGAGACGTTAACTTGGCAAGACGGGCGCTTATTCATCATTGACCAGACGCTGTTGCCTGAGGAATGCGTCAACATTCCTTTGGAAACCGTCGAGTCCGTTTGGGAAGCGATCAAGTCGCTGCGTGTCCGTGGAGCGCCCGCAATCGGGATCTGCGCTGCCTACGGTGTCGTCGTCGGCCTGAAGGAACGGTGGCCCGCGAGCGTGTCCGAGGCACGGCGCGCAGCCGAGGCATCCATCGAGTATCTCGGAACTTCGCGTCCGACTGCCGTCAATCTATTCTGGGCGCTGAAACGCATGCGCGGAGCGATGAACGCCGAGGATTTCAAGAGCGTCGAAGATATCGTTCGCGTGCTCGAAGCGGAAGCCATTGCGATTCATGAAGAAGACCGGCGATTGTGCCGGGCGATAGGCGCGCATGGCGCTGATTTAATTCGAGACGGCGACGGTGTTCTGACTCATTGCAACGCGGGTGGACTTGCGACGGCCGACTACGGCACCGCTCTTGCAGTGATGTTCACTGCGCATGAGCAAGGCCGACGGTTTCGCGTGTTTGCGGATGAGACCCGGCCGTTGCTTCAAGGCGCGCGGTTGACCGCGTGGGAATTGGCCCAGCGCCAGGTGCCCGTCACGTTGATCTGCGACAGCATGGCGGCCCAGGTGATGCGCGAGGGCCGAATCCAACTGGTAATCACCGGCGCGGATCGCATCGCCGCGAATGGCGACACTGCGAACAAAATAGGAACGTACGGTGTCGCCACGCTAGCGCGCGCGCACGGCATACCGTTCTATATCGCCGCGCCGACTTCCACCATTGATACCGCACTCGACGACGGTTCTCAAATTCCGATCGAGCAGCGCGATGCGAGAGAGATTACGCACGGCTTCAATCGCCAGACCGCGCCCGACGGAATCGACGTGTATAATCCCGCGTTCGATGTGACACCGGCGGAACTTATCGCGGGGATCATTACGGAATGGGGGATCCTGCGGCCGCCGTTTATTGAATCGATTTCGCAGTGCGCGCGAGCCGCCGCCGGATCGGGCGGCGACGCAGAATAGCAGGGGCGAATGGGGGGCTGTCGCGGAGCATGTTTGATCGTCTGATCAAAACCGTGTGCGGATCAACGGACGAAACCGCTGGGGCATTGACCCTTGAAGACGTAAGCATCGCGCTCGCCGTTTATGACTCGCTTCCCGGCGGCGACGAACGCCGCGAAGCCGCCCAGGAAGCGCCGGGCGCTGTCAGTCGATTTGTAAAGAACTACGCGCCCGCGGACTACATGACCGAGGGCCGGCGCCAACAACCGCTGCTTCGTCACTGCGTCCAGACACTCGTATCGGACGGCCTGGAGAAACTCCACAGAAACGAGTTGGACGTACTCTTCGCGGCGTGGACCGTATCGCAGCGTCTGCCGGCTGCGGATAGATCGCGGCGGTTGATGGAGCTAGTGCTGCCCTTGGCCGGTTCGATTGCGCAGCGCCGCAAAGGTCTCGATGCCGCGCCGGGGCTTGTCGGGCTCGAAGACGCGTGGCACTTCGTCAGTGGACTCGACATACGTAGTTCACCCACGAGATCGATACGTTCGTTCGCGGGTATCGATCTCCCATCGCGCGGGCCCGTGCTCTCGATCTCGGGGAACGTAAAGGTCATGGATTCCGTGCCCGAGGAGTCGTCCATCGTCGTCGAAGGGGGCGCATGCACAGTCGGCGGCTATGTACTGGGGCGAGTAGCCGCGCGAAGCGGTTGCGAAGTACGCGATAACATAGGCGGGGTGGTGGTAGTCCGCGAGGGAGTTATCCGTGCCCGAGGGTGCGTGACCGGCGCGTATATCGTGAGCAAGCTCGGCGACGTAGTGCTTCGCTTCTGCGAGAACCCCCGGCTTGTCTACGGGGGCGAATCGATCAAGTTGCGCGAAGGCACGCGCGCAGGGGAGTACGTATCTCCCACGATTGAGATTGCAGGAATTGCGGAAGCGGGCTTGTACGTCTCGTCCCGCTGCATTCGCGCGAACCGCTTCGCGACTGCGTTGGGCCGCAAGACCGAAGTCGTACTGCGTACCCGTCTCGCCGGGGCGGACTATGGCGAGTACGTCGACGAAGAGGCGGGCCGGTTACTCTCGCGTATTGCGGGAGTCCGGCGGAAACGCCGCGAACTGTCGCAACTCATCGCGATGTCGAGAGACGAATGCGAGCATTTCGCGACGAGCGTGATGGTCTTCTTGTTGGGTGGCGATTCCGTGGCCGCGCGCATCGAGGACATCAGCGTCGCCCAGCGCCGCCTCGGCTTTCTCGATCGAGTTATCGGGGGATTGGAGACGCTGACGTCCGGTGTCGAGGAACGCGTACTTCGGACCGCGAAGCGAGTGAAGCTGTCCGCGGAAGTCTCCGAACGATTGATGGACGATTTCAATGACGAGTTCGGCATGATCGACGACGGTACCGGAGTCGACGACGATCTGGCCGAGGAGCGAGACGGACTCGTTCGTCTCGCCAACGAGATGACGACCCGTGGCTTGGCGCAATTGACCGCCAGCGCCGAATTGCCGCGACTGCGCGACAAGCGCGTGCGATGGATCGAAGAACGTTCGGTCCTCGCGAAAGAGATCCGGGCGCGCGAGGATGAGTTACGAAAATTTGTCGGGCACGCGGAACTTCTCGAGAGCACCGATCCGTCACAATCTAAAATCCAGATGATGACGCGCCTGCTCTCGGCCGCCCGCAAACGGCCCGCGACGGACGGGCTCAGCAAGCGGGCCTCGGCCAGGTTCGTGGCGATCATGCTCCGCAAGATGGAGATCCGGAGGGAAAGAATTCGAGATCTCGCTGAACGGTTGGCAGCGCTCGGCCGCGAGCAGGAGGACATCCGCGCGCGGCTCTTGAACGATTTTAGCATGAATACACCGGACGCCGAGGACAAACCACTGTTGCCGGCCAGCGTGACGGCGGCATTTGGCGCGGGCGTGCTCGTGTGCACGGAACACTTCCGCATCGTCCTGCGCGACGCGGCGGCAGGCAGTTGGGTCAGCACGCCGGACACTCAAGGGCGCGAGATTTCGTACGAACTTAATGGCGACGAAATCAGGGAAGTGGGGGCGATGTGAGTGCTATCGATCCACGTCAGCGGGCGGCGCCAATTGACCCGGATTCGATCATGCAGATCGTCGCTATCGACGGTCCTGCCGGCGCGGGTAAAAGCACCGTCGCCCGGCGGGTGGCCGAGCGGCTCGGTTTCGCGTTCCTCGACACGGGCGCCATGTATCGTGCCGCGACGTGGTGGGCCCTGCGAAACGGCGTTGACATGACGAATGAATTGGCGCTGACGTCATCGACCGAGTCGTTGCCGATTGAACTGCATGATGAAGAAGGGACTCTTCGTGTGCTCGTCGCAGGCGAAGACGTCACCCAAGCCATCCGCCGCCGAGACGTGACCGAAAACATTCGTCTCTTGGACGGAATCCCGGGGGTGCGCGCGCCTCTGGTCCGTTTGCAGCGCCAAATGGGGTCCCTGAGACCCACGGTTGCTGAGGGGAGAGATATCGGTACGGTCGTGTTTCCGCGCGCACGATGCAAGGTGTATCTCGAAGCCTCGATCGACGAACGGGCCCGCCGTCGCGCCCTAGAACTGGAGGCCAAAGGCGAGCACGTAGACCGTTCCCTCCTCCGTGACGAGATTCTCCGGCGAGACGGCAACGATCTCGGCCGCGGGTGCGCTCCGTTGCGCCAGGCGGACGACGCAGTCCGTATTGACACGACCGGGTTGACGTTGGACGAGGCAGTGGAATCAATCGTCCGATACGCGAAGTCGCGCCTATGAACGAAATTCCTCCGAACTGGACGATTGCCGACTCTGATCCTCGCGCGGTCAGGGCGCTCGCGTCGGAATTGCGCGTGCCGCGTATCGTTGCGAGTCTGCTGCACACGCGCGGAATGTCTAGTCCAGCGAACGCGCGCGCTTTTCTTCAGTCACTCGATATACCCCTGACCGATCCGTTGACGATGGCAGGCATGAGTGACGCCGTGGAACGCATTGCAAAGTCTCGCCGTCAAAATGAACATGTTCGTGTGGTTGGCGACTACGACGTCGACGGAATTTCAGGGGCGGCGCTGATGGTCCGGGCGTTGAAACGGACCGGCGTCGAAACGGTTTCATACACGATTCCGCACCGCCTCGCGGACGGGTACGGATTGAACGTCGCCATCGTAGAGCGGGCGGCCGAGGAGGGTGTGGACCTTATCGTCACCGTTGACAACGGGACCAAATCCATCGAGGCAGTCGACCGCGCGAACGCACTGGGAATCGACGTTATCGTGACCGATCATCACACGATTGACGGCGAGTTACCCCGCGCCGCGGCGATAGTCAATCCTCGGCTGGACGGCCCGGACCATCCTTGCGCGGCGATTAGCGGAGCGGGCGTGGCCCTGAAAGTAGGCGCTGCGTTGTCGGGCGAACACCACGACATCGGCCTCGCGGCGATGGGGACCGTCTCGGACATCGTCACGTTACTCGGCGAGAACCGGGCCATAGTCGCTCGGGGCATCCGCGAGCTTTCCAGTGCGGCCCATCCCGGTATCACTGTCCTCGCGCAGCGGGCGGGTATCGACATCGCGGACCTTCGCGCGGAACACATCGCGTTTCAACTAGGGCCCCGAATCAACGCGGCGGGAAGAATTGGCGACCCCACGGTGGCGTTGCGTCTGTTGTTGGCGGAATCGGAGGGCGGATGCGCGTTGATGGCGGAGCAATTGCACGCGGCGAACGAACAGAGGCGTCGGATCGAATCAGTGATCACGGAGCGCGCGGAAGTCGAAGCAGGACGCGCGGTCGAGGCGGGCCACTCGATAATCGTCATCGGTTCGCGCGACTGGCACCAAGGCGTGCTCGGAATCGTCGCCTCGAAGCTGGTGGATCGATATCACCGACCGGTCGTCCTCGTCGCGTTCGGAGAGGACGGACTAGGCAAAGGTTCCGGACGAAGCCCCTCGGATTTCAACTTGGTGGAGGCGATCGGTAATGGCCAGGATCTCCTGGTCCGTTTCGGCGGCCACCGCGCCGCGGCCGGCCTGACCATCACCGAGGAAAACTTCGGGCCGTTTCGAGAGCGGATGGCCGCGCATGCAAAAGGGTATGACCCATCCGCAAACGGAAACTCGCGCGTTGCTGTCGACGCCATCGCGTCGTTTTCCGAGATCGATCCTCAACTCCTCCACGGGATCGATCGTCTCGAACCCTTCGGCCACGGCAATCCCGCGCCCGTGCTATGCACTTTCGGTGTCGAAATCGTGCCTGAATCCGTGCGCGAACTCCGCGGTGGCCACGCGAGTTTCTCGGCGCGCCACGATGGACGGCAAGTCAAGGTAATCGCGTTCGGCTTCGGCGATAAGATTCCGCTTCGAGCGCTGGCCGGCCCCGCGGACATCGCCTATACCCCGAAGCTCAACACGTGGCGCGGCGACACGTCTATCCAACTTCAATTGAAAGACGTCGTTCTCGCCTCGCGGTAGCCCCCCTACCAGCGCACCTTGGCCGGAAAATACCGCGCGACGAGGTCTTCGTAGTGCGGCCTGAGTTCCGTTACGTTGGGCCGGACTGGCGATTTCGAGTAGAGGTCGTAGGGATTGAACGCACGGACCCAGGCGAACATCTCGCGGTCGCGCTCGTTCATCAAATGATCATAGGCGTTCTCACGGTGGGCCGCGTAGAACGAATGGTAGCGAATCATATAGAGGGCTTGTTCAGGCAGATAGTCCCGCGAGACGGTGTACATATACTCGTCGTGGCCCCACGACATGGTGACACGATCCAGCCCGCAGTTGGGCTCGTACACGCCGCATTCGGTACCGAACCTCGTTACGTCCGCGTCGGGATTTGCCGCAAAAAATTCGGGATACACGATCTTGTCCGAAAACGCGCAGCCGAGCGGAAACGTGTCGCCGACTACCGCCCATTGCGGTTCGCCGTAGTGGCAAAGAATCTTTCCGAGGTCGTGAATGAAGCCGGTCAATACGAACCAATCGGGGTGCCCGTCCGCGCGAATGGCCTCGGACGTTTGCAGCAAGTGCTCGATTTGCGTCAGATCGGTGTCAGGATCGCTGTCGTCCACCAGCGTGTTCAGAAACTCCGCGGCTTCCCAGATGCCCATCTCCGCTCGAGCACGCCGGCCAAACTCGGCGCGCTTGGCTTCGGCGAACGCCTTCGTCTGGTAGGTGTGATTGAGTCGATAAAATTCGCGGACGGTATCGCGCCCGGGTTCGTCGTAGTTCCGGTATTGCTCCTTCGCTTTCGCCGCCGGAACACCCTCTTCCGGGTATCGTTTGAGGACATCGTCTTCCCATTCTTCGATGGAAACGAGAGGGTTCTGAAGGTCGTGCATGGACGGGGTTCCTTGGTTGCGTGCAGCAGTAGTTTACCGAGATCGGCCTGGGCGGGACAATCGCGCGCTTGCAATGCCCGTAGTACCGTAGGCTGGAATCGGGAAAATAGGGACAGCCACCTATTTCTCTACCCACCGCGGGTGCAAGAACTCATGGTTCGCCTGGCAAAGGTGTATTGGTTACAGCCGTTCATAGTCTCGGCCACCACCGGCGCACCTGGCGGCAGTACGTCTCGTAGTCTTCGCCGAAGGTCTGCCGGAGGGTTGGCTCCTCGTACAATAGGACGAAAACGTGCATCAGCAGGAGAAATCCGCCCGCGTAGGCCCACAAGACGGCGGTCTCGTAGAAGAGCGCGGCGCCCGCGAGAGCAAGGCCCGCGCCGAGGTACATGGGATTGCGCGCGTGTCGGTAGGGCCCGCGCACCACGAGGCGCCGCGGCGGGTCAAACGGGGCAGGAGTCCCACGCCCCACGAGAGCGAAGGTGAGGATGCACCAGATGGCGACCGTCGCTCCAATGCCGCCAATGATCGTTCCTGCAAGCTGAGGCGCCCCGAACTGTGCCGGCCGTGCCACGCCCGCGCCAGACAACACCTGCGCCGGAAGGAACACCAGCACGAGGCCGACGAACAGCGTCGCGTAGGTGATAGCTCGGACTAGAACCGACATGATCGCCTCACACGCGTCCCCTTTCGCCCCGCCGCCTTCGAACCGATGCGCGACACACCGATGCCGGAGGCTGTGGATTGTACAGCGCGTAGTCCAATAGAGAACAACTTCGTCGACGCACCGCGTCGGATTCGGGAGGAGATCGGCTGCGATTCACGCCCGGGTGTACTGAGGATCATTTTCCGCTGGCGACTCGCCGTGCGTGGTCATAGCAGATGCAGGAACTTTTGGTTCGCCTTGGGGAAGGCGTAGCGGTTGAAGTCGGCGGGGCGGACCCATTTTAACTGGGTGTGGGCGCGGGTCCCCTTTGCGCTCCGCCTCGCCTTCTATAAGGAGTCCGGCGATTTGGAGACGCGACTGTCTTCCGCCGCCCGAAGGATCCAACTGTCATTCTGAACGTCCCCCCTGCCATTCTGACCCCGCTGCGGCCGATGAAGAATGTCGCATTTCTCGAGCGTTTCGGCGGAAGAGATTCTCCGCATGTGCTCAGAATGACATTTGGGGAGACTTTTGCCAAGGGCTGCTAATCGCCGCGGCCGCAATCGTCGTTCGTCTACGGCGGCGGGTATATTAGCTCAGGAAGGTTCGGAGAGGGTGAGGCCTAGCGTGAGTCAAACGGACCGCCAACTGATGGAAGTGTTCGCGCGCGACGGTGATCGCGCCGCGTACGAGGAATTGGTGCGCCGTTGGGACGCTCGTCTCGTTGCCTTCTTGATGAAAGCGAGCGGGAATTTCGAAGCGGCCAGAGACTTGCGCCAGGAAGTGTTTTTGCGAATTTACAAGTACGGTTCGACCTATGACCCAGCGTTCGCCTTTACCACCTGGATGTTTCGAATCGTGAACAACGTCTTGGCGACCTGGCGGCAACGCGAAGCCCGCCGCACTTTCGCGCCGTGGGACGCCGATCGCCTCGCCCAAGCGCCGGATTCCGCTCGCGGGCCGCGCGAGCGCGCGGAACTGAAAGGCGTGGGGCGCGAGATTCGGGACGCGATAGCGCGGTTGGAGGCGGCCGAGAGGGAGCTGATCCTCCTGCGGCTGGATTTGGAACTGAGCTACAAAGAGATTAGCGACATTCTCGGCGAGCCGGAAACGACACTAAAGTCGAGGTTCTACGCGTTGATGCGGCGACTGAAGGAACTGCTCGCGGAATCGGGCATTACCAGCGTTGAGATGTATCGCGAGCAGCAATCAACCGCGCCGCGGACCGTGTAGCCGAAGGCCGCGAGGCCGTCGAACAAGTATTGAGATCGAAAGAAAACGGAGTCATCAAATGAAACTCTCATACGAGCAACAAGACAGGTGGTTTGCCTACCTCCTCGGAGAAGTCCCCGAGAGCGAACGCGGGGCCATTGAGGCGGAAATGGCCGAGCACCCCGAGGAGGCTGAAGAACTTAGGCGCGTCGTCGATGCTGCGAGCGGCTGGGCGAAGGCACCAGTCTCAGCGGCGGAATCCGACGTCGTTTTGTATCGCGCGAAGTCTTCCGCTCGCCGCCCTCGGCCGTGGTACGCCTTGCCGATCGGAATCGCCGCGGCGGCCGCGTTTGTGTTCGCGGTTTCGCAGGCAAATTTCACGGTCTCGTTTGGAGACTCAAAACTCTCCTGGGGCGCGTCCGCTCCGGTGGAAACAGCGCCCGTCGAGTCGTCCCCAGCTTTGGTCGCGTTGCAGGAACGCAACGCGAATCTCGGCGAAATTGTCGAGGCGCTTGCGATGCAGACGGCGCTCTTGCAGGAGAATTTTGATTCGGCCACGAACGAACTCGCATACACCCAATACGTGGATCGGCAAACTCGGTATCAAGAGATGCAACAGCTTCTTCAACTGGCGGGCTACACGCCAGAGCCATCGCAGTACTAACGAAACGACCGGAACGATTGGCCGAACAATAGGAGTCTCTACATCATGAAACACTGGATAGCGCTCGCGGCGGTTGGTATGTTCGCAAGCACCTCCTCCGCCGAAGATCAACGCTCGCGCCGGAATTCCGGTATCGACTACGAGACTTCGGTCATGTCGAAAGTGTTGAGCGAACGGCTAAACGAGGAGGACTTTGTCGAGACGCCGATATCGAGGCTCGCAGGATCCATGGCGCCGTGGAATGTTTCAGGTGTCGAGGGAGAGTACATCCCGACGGTGGGCGCAATCTTCACAGTTCCCGTCCGTTTGTTGATCAAGGAGGCGCCTGCGGCTGAGCCCGGCGATACCGCCGCCCCGGAAGAGGAAATCAAGGACCTTTGGGAGCGCTTTTCCGGCGGCCGCATGGAGGGCAAGACGGAAAAGGAAGCGGCTGGCGCGCCCGACGCCGACGCAACGGGTGGACCTAGTGTCGGCGTGCAAATCGAGAACGACCGCGTGGTTGTCATTGACGCGGAAAATATCAGGAAGCGCGCAAAGGTCGCGTGGATGGACCAAGATGGATTCAACGTGCTACTTCTCGACGGCCCCAAATTTGACGCAGAGCGCGTCGACCAGTTGCGTAAGACGATCATCGAGACCATTGCGCTGTATGGATTTCGCCTGGAGTCGCTGCCAGCGGACGAACGAATCCTTGTTGTGGTAGAAGCGCCTAGAGCGCGGCGCCACTCGGCCAAAGGAAGTGGTGGTGGATTTGGATTTGGTTTTGGCGGTGGTGGTGGTAGCGGAGGAGGAGGTGGTGGTGGCGGCGGATTTGGAGGCGGTGGTGGAGGATTCGGCGGCGGCGGCGGAAGTTTCGGAGGCGGTCCGGAGGGGATGCCGTTTTTCATGTCTCCGGATCCGAAGTTGGCCTATTCGATGTTCTCGAGTAGCCAAGGGATTCGCGGTCCGCGCGACCGATGGCTGCTCAGCTTCCGGAAGTCAGACTTGGAGCAGGAACAAGCGTTTGATGCCATCAGCGGACTTGTCGAGGAGCGGAGATATTAAACCGGCGGAGGCTGGCAGCCGAGGGCGGCTGCCCCACATCCGTTGGGTGTCAAGAGCGGAGACTCGAAGTAGTCGTTTCTGCCTGCGCTTACTAGGTTTTCTGGCGAGCGCCCCACGTGGTGCGCTCGCCTTTTTTCGATTCCATCAGATCGGCAAGGCGCTCGAGCGTAATTTCACCGAGCGAGTTGACGATGATGTCGGCTTGATGGAGTTCCT
Source organism: uncultured Nitrospirales bacterium (assembly GCA_964467615.1). Lineage (GTDB taxonomy): Bacteria > Hydrogenedentota > Hydrogenedentia > Hydrogenedentales > CAYXRK01. Next base: position 24,215 of record CAYXRK010000051.1, read on the forward strand.
CGGCGGGAAACGTGTGGGTGACGGCGATGCACTTTAGGCAGCCGTCTTTCGCGGCCTTGATCCCCAGCGGCGCGTCCTCGATAGCGACGCAGCGGACGGGTGCCATGCGCATCACGAGCGCGGCGGTCACGTAGATTTCCGCGCTCGGCTTTGGACGCTTGACCATGTCGCCGGTGATCCAGGCCTGAAACACGGACGGATCGATTTGGGCGGCTTTGAGCGTGTCTGCGGATTTGGCCTTCGGGCTCGAGGTCGCGAGGCCCAGTTTCCAATCCGGCGAATCGGCGGCGGCGCGGATCAGATCGCGCGCACCGGGGAACGAGATATCGCCCGCCTCATCGAGTTTCCGCTGGAAATTCGCGAGTCGAAGCGGTAGCGCCTTCTCGAGATCAATCTGCAACCCAACGGCCTCGGCGGGACCCAGCGTATGCCGAATCGCTCCCGTCCCGATAAACGGCCGAAAGTCCTCGACTTTGAATTCGTGTCCGTAGAGTTCCTTAAACATTTCGATCGACGCTTCGGCGATAAGCGTCTCGGTGTCGGCGAGCACGCCGTCCACGTCGAAGATGAGTCCGTAAGCCATTGAGTGCGATTCGCGCGGGCAACGTCCTAGAGGTTTACTGGCACGGCCAGCTTCATGTCCAGCGCGCCGAGAACGGCGTCCTCGTTGGCTTCGATGGTAAGCGGCTCGGAGGCGGCGAGACGAATGGCGTTGTCGGGGTCTTTGAGACCATGGCCCGTGAGTACCGCGACGACGCGGTATTTCGATCCGGAGCGCGGGGCGTCGGCGTGATCGAAGTAGCCGCTGGCAGCGAGCTTGTAGAGTCCGGCGACCCCCGCGGCGCTCGCCGGTTCACAGAAGACGCCCTCGAGTTTCGCGAGTTCGAGGTACGCGCTCTTGATCTCCCGATCGGTCACCATCCCGATCAGTCCCTCGGATTCCTCCCGCGCGGCGATAGCGCCTTTCCAACTGGCGGGATTGCCGATGCGAATGGCGGTCGCGAAGGTGTCGGGTTTTTCAACCGGTTTTCCCAACACGATCGGCGCCGCGCCCGCCGCTTGGAAACCCAACATTCGAGGCAAGTTCTCGCTGACGCCCCGCTCGAAGTATTCCTTATAGCCTTTCCAATACGCTGTGATGTTGCCGGCGTTTCCGACGGGAAGCACGTGATAATCCGGGGCAGCGCCGCCGAAATGGTCAACAATTTCGAACGCGCCCGTCTTTTGGCCTTCGATACGGTAGGGGTTGATCGAATTGACGAGCGCGATCGGATGGTGTTCCGTGATCGAGCGAACAATCGCGAGGGCTTCGTCGAAGTTTCCTTTGAGTTGGATGACCTTCGCGCCGTGAATCATGGCCTGCGAAAGTTTGCCGAGGGCGATCTTTCCCTCGGGAATGAGTACCGCGCAGTGGATTCCCGCGCGCGCCGCGTACGCCGCGGCCGAGGCGGAGGTGTTGCCCGTTGACGCGCACATGATGCACGTGTAACCGGCGTCGACTGCGTTCGTGATGGCCATCGTCATCCCGCGGTCTTTGAACGAGCCGGTGGGGTTTAGGCCCTCGAGTTTCAGGAATAGATCGATGCGCGGATGAATCGACTCGGAAAGACGGGACGCCTGGACGAGCGGCGTGTTGCCCTCGCCGAGCGAAATGATCTTCGCCGCAGCGCCAACGGGCAGATAAGAGCGATAACGCTCGATTATTCCTTGGACTTTCACTCGTCAATCCCCGAGAACGCGCAAGACCTGCGCGGGACCGATCATGGAATCAAGTCGTTCGACTTCCGATAACGCCGCGCGCAGGGCGGATTCTACCGTTTCGTGCGTCGTAATCACCAGATGGACATGCTGCGCGCCGTGCGGGTCGTGTTGAATGCACGACGCGATGCTCACGCCGTGATCACCGAGGATCGTCCCGACTTTTCCGAAAACACCCGGCACGTCGCGCGTCGTGAGACGAAGATAATATTGACTTTCGATCTTGCCGGGATCGCGCAGGGGCAGTGTGTCGGTGTAGGTAAACGCCGGCCGGGGTGGAGTTGCGCCGCGCCGCGCGATATCGATGATGTCCGCGACCACCGCCGATGCCGTCGGCATCCGTCCCGCGCCACGTCCGTAGAATAGCGTGCCGTCGACGATGTCCCCTTGAACGAAGATTGCGTTGAATTCGTTGCGCACTGACGCGAGGAGATGGGACTCGGGGACTAGCGTGGGGTGGACGCGCGCATCCAGCTCGCCGCCGACTTTTCGCACCACGGCCAACAGCTTGATCAGATAGCCCATCTCGCGCGCATACGCGACGTCCTCGTGGGTAATCTTCGTGATGCCCTCGACGAGCAATGAACGCAACTCGACTTTCGTGTCGTAACAAAGCGACGCGATGATCTGGCATTTGTGGGCCGTGTCGTGACCTTCTATATCGAGATCGGGAGGCGTCTCGGCGAAACCTAGCTCTTGGGCCCGTTTGAGCGCTGGCCCGAACTCAAGACCCTCGTACGTCATCCGG
>CAYXRK010000052.1:0-21952 GCA_964467615.1 uncultured Nitrospirales bacterium
GGTCATCCTAGTCCCCGTCGCGGGGTTGGTGACACAATACATGCCGCTTGCGGCGGACCACGCGGTCGTGAACGTGTTCGCGGGCGTGGCGATTGGGCAGACGGCGAAGGTACGGCTGGGCGACTTGTGCCGTGGTATCAAGATAATCGGCACCAGCGGCTCCCGCATCGAAGACCTGCGCACAATCCTCCAACACGTCGAGGCCGGCACCCTAAACACCAACCTCAGCGTCGCGGCCATCGGCGGCCTACGCGCCGCAAAACAAGGCCTCGAAGGCCTCCGCGACGCCCGTTTCCCCGGCAAGACCGTCATCTATCCCCAAACCCCCGACCTCCCACTAATGTCCATCGAAGATGTCCCCAAACACCTACCCGACGTCGCCGCAAAACTCGGTCCCTCCGGCGAATGGACCATCGAAGCCGAAAAGGCGTTGCTAGCGCGGGGGTAGGGGCGAATCGCGAAGAGCCTCAACGCAGAGGACGCGGGGGGGTGAGTTATCGACCTCTACGTTGCGCTGGTAAGTTGCTTCAGGAAGCCCAGTCTTCCACTGATAAATCCGCGGCTAACTGCTTTAGCACTTTCCCGAAGTTGCCGCGCGAGTCATGCGTAACCAGCACAAAGTTGTATGTCTTCGCTTGTGCGGCAATCCAGATGTCGTTTTCGTCGATGCCCAGTTCCTTGCCCGTCGTTGGATTCACCAACTCCTCTGCGCGCTTTGCCTTGGATCGCTTTGCATTCGGTGCATAGTTCTCGAACAGCCATGCTCTCAACTCGCCGTATTGTTCGGCCACATGGTTGGTCATTTCGAGCGGATCAGGGCACTGTTCAGCCACAAACTTGGCATACGCGGCCTGTTTCGATGCATCGGACGTGGGTGCCACGCGATGACCGTACTCAATCTCGCCAAGCGTGACGACCGAGACAAACAGGCGAGACACGTAGTTCGTCTGCGGATCCGGTTGTCGAGCGACCTCGACTGCGGCGCTCACCTTTAGATGCTCAGGTCGCTGGGTGTTGTACCAATAGCTCAGAATATTGGTATCAAGGAGATAGTCCGCCACCGATTACTTCTCACGTGCACCAGCCGCTGCGACGCTCAGGACATCGCGCACGTACGCCGATTCGCCGGGCTTGAAGCGGTCAGCAGTGGTATCTGCCGCCGCACGCTGAAAGCGATCCGAAATGAGCATGTGTAGCGGCAAATAGGACGTGAACCCCGGCGGGTAGTAACCGCGAAAATCGCAGCCAACGCCCTTGCGCTCGACCTCCACGAAGAGGTCGAGCAACTGGCGTTCGAGGCGAGGAGGGAGGTCGTACGCGCGAAGCACGGCGGCATCCATTGCCAGCAGCGCTTGCTTGAGACTGTCGGGTGTAGTTAATCCGTCGAAGAGCGGACCCTCGGACGTCGCCAGTTGGCGATATCGCAGTGCGGCCTGTTCGATGCTCGCGGCGTGCGCATACCACCGCATGGGAAACGGCATTGTCCGCATGGTTCCAACGAGTATGTCGCGACCGGCCAAATGGCAATATGCGAACGCATTCGCCACGGGGGAGTTCATGATTGCCCATAGAAATAGCACGCTTGGCCCGTCCGGCTTTGGACGCAAAGCCGAGAAACGGCTTGTGAGCGCGTGGCCTCGATCATCAAGCGTGGCCTTTAACTTCCACGGCTCGCGGGCAACCCGAGCGTAGTTCAAAAGAACTTGCGGCTGGCCAGTCGGTCTACCGTTACGATAGCTGAGCACAGCCCGAGGTTCGAGATTCAACTTTACGAGTTTGGGCAAACCGAAGATGTTGAGGGCGGAGTCGACATTGGCGAATCCGAGAACACCCGCCGTAGAGGATTTGTCCCGAACCGTCCAACAGCCATTTGGAAGTGATTTGCCCTTATGGCTCAGCCCCTGCGCGACCAACGCCACACTGTCGAGGATCGGCCTCTTCGACAAATGCGCCCATACCTCACCCAGCTCGGGTACCCGAAGGATCGTATCCACACTCTCTAGGAAACTGCTCGGCAACATCTCTTGCTCCCACGAGAATGCTAGCCGATCCTTAAATGCCTCCATGCCCTGCTCCCGAACGCGTCGGTAGTGGAGCACTATCGGCTTGGTTCGCGACGTCTTACGCCGACCGATGAGCACGGCGGCCTCGTGGTCGCTATGTTCGAAGAGGTTGTCCGCGAATTCGAGTATCTCGGAGAGGTCGAAGTCCGCGCGCAGCCGCTCGCGCACGGGTTTGGATTCTTTGTCGTACAACGCACCGAGCGGCATCACAACTCCGAACACACCACCCAGAGGGAGATGAGACAGTGTCCGCAGAAGCATCTCGGTAGCCTTGGTGTTGGCGGTTACGGCCTCGCCCTCTTTCGCGTACCGAGTGCGCTGTGCAGTCGTGAACGCCTCGTACGGTGGATTCGAAAGTAATATGTGGGTCTTCTTCGCTTGCTTAGCGAGCACGCCGGGCATAAACATGTCGCCCTTGGTTAGCCGCCACGAATTGCCGTAGGGCTCGTCAGCAAGCGTGAGCGCCAGCTTGGCGAGTTCAATCGCAAACGGGTCGGCTTCAAGGCCGTGCAAATGTGAGCAGAGATAGTCGTGGGTGGTCCTCGACTGACCATCTTGTTCCCAGCTTCTAAGCCATCGCATGGCTCCGGTCAGGAATGGCGCGTGCCCGCAAGCGGGTTCGAAGACATTGCGATCCTCGGGCTTGATTTCCTCGATCATGTCCCACAACTGCGAGAGCATGTGGTGGATAAGCACCGAGGGTGTGCTGTGGATGCCGAGTTCCTTGCGGATATCGTAGGGTTCCGCGCCCTTCTTCGCCTTCTTTGCACCCGCCGCCTTGTCGATCAGCGCGTTCTCGTAGACGTACGCGATTGACTCGCTCGACACGTCGGCGAGAGATCCGCAAATAGCAAAACTTGCAGCAACCTCGTCAATTGCCCCTCGATCTTCTTTGCCGAACGGCGGAAACCGATTGGTCTCACCGTGGTGCTTACCGATGCGGCGGAAGACCTCATCCACATCATTCAGGTCGATGCGGATGAAATTCTCGACACTCTTATCGTGCAGCACCTTTGCTGCGAGCAACCAGAAGACCGTGCGGTACACGTCTTCTTGGACCTGGCGTGCATCAAGTTTCGGGCCTAGTTTCTCGCGCAACCCGTCGATGGCATTCTCGACCAGACGCAATAGCGTTTGTCCGCGATTCTTCTCGACCGCGGGCATCAGCCCAGCGTCAAAGAACCAGAGTTGGCTCGCCGTCGCACCGGGACGCCGGAGTTTAGCGTTGTAGATCCGCGACGGCGCAAGGTCGTTCTTATGTTCGCGAAAGACGCCTCCAATGTCGCGCCACTCGATAGCTCTACTTTTCGTCGGACCGCCTGGCCCCATCGCCCACCAATCCACGCCTTTTGTGCCGCAGACGAAAACCGTCGAAGCTCCGAGCGTCCGTACTTTCGCCGCCGATGTTTTGGAGTCGCCGTTCAAGTTGACTGCGGCAATGCAGGCCGACCAAGAATCAAACGGTCTGCCTGCGAACGCAGCCACAGGGATCACGGTCTCGTCAACGTTGAATGGCCGCCTGATTAGCGCATCGCTGTATCCGCACGTCCTCAAGTACGGCACCAGCGATTCTGCGGTAGTAGATGCCGGAAGCATCAAAGTCGTTTCCCTTTATCGGTCTGTCTGATTCGCAGGCGCACTGGAGCGATCAGCCATCGATCATTGTACGGGCGGTGAAGAGCTAGCGCATCATTCCCCATGAATGCGCACTACCGAGCGAAGGAAAACCACCCGAACATTCGACACAACTCGGCCTTTTTAACCACAGGTCCTTCGACCCTTCGACAAGCTCAGGGTGAACGGGTGGAGTGGATCCCTCGTCAACAGGCCAAATCGGCAATCAATTCGGCCTTTATTCGAAAAGTTAGGTCAACACGCTTGGCTCTATATATGGGGAGTGTTGTGTCCGGGCACGAGAAGGTAAACACTTGACAACATACCTCGTGTGGCGGGGAAAGGGCGGTTCTCTGAGGTTCCCTTGAGGTTCCGTCCTTATGTATCACGGGTTTATGACGATTTTGCTCCAAAACAGAGCGCCCGCGAGTGGCCCACGAGTCGCCTTCGGAGCACCTTTGAGCAGAGATTGAGCGCGAATTGAGTGCCGTTGAGCGCCGGTACGGCGAGAATATCGGAACAGCCGTCAGGTATTTACAGTGCCGCGGCTCGGCGGGAGCCTCGCCCTCCCCGGTGTCGAAGAAACAACCAATAGCCGCGAAAGAACGCAAGGAACGCAAAAGAGGAACGGGGTTCGTGGGTCGCTCGATTAGCGCGTGGAGAATCCGCCGACCCAGACGGGGCTAGACCAAGCCGTGCCGCCGCCCAGTTGGGTGACGCGGACGTAGTAGTTGTCGGCGTCGTCGACGGTCGCGTTGTCGGCGAATTCGAATTCGTGATCCATGGGCACGTCGTCCTTGATGGCGCGCACCGATACTCGGTCGACGAAGTGGCGGACGTGGACGTCGTGATGGGCACGGCCCTTTTCGAGTTTAGTCAGCGGAAACGATGCGGTGAATCCAGGGGTGTCCATTAGCGGAATGTAGATCGCGGTGCCGGGAGTCCATTCGATGCCGGGCTTTACGTCGACGTCGATGGCGGTGTCGGCGCCCACGCCGTCTAGCTCGAGGACGATTGATTGTTCCTGGCCGCGCGTGGTCACGGTGAACTCGAGCACGCTGGGATCGTCCTTAGCGATTGTGATGGAATCGGAGTAGACGTTGTCGCGGGTGGGAAACGTCGCGCGGGTGAGTTTAGCACCGCGGACGTGGACGGTGCCGGACCAGGTTTTCGAGGGTCTCGGAATTGCGCGGCGTTGGGGGTCCGACGGTGACCAGAAACCGACGACGTATCGCGTGGCCTTGCCGTCCGTAGCGGTGAGGAAGTCCTCGGAGCGCAAGTCCTCACCGTTTTTGACCAACGTGATCGAGTCGATTTGCTCGGTGCCGACGGTCCTGCCCTTGATGGTCCGATTTTCGGCGGGCGCGATGCGTTGTCCCATGTTCGCACCATTCACGGAGACGTCGAGAATGATCCGTTCGCCGGTGGTGGCGTAGGCGGAGAGGTTGCGCATGGCGTCGAAGATCGCATCGTTCGTTTTTTCGGGGGCGATCAACGCAGCCAGCCCGCCGCGCTGGAAGAGACCTCGGGGCAAGGTCCCGCTGTAGCCGGGATGGCTGAGGTGATCGTCCGACGCGGCGACGAAGCCGACGCGATGGCCTTGTTGCAGAAATTTCTGTCCATACCATTCGAAGGTGCCGTGCATCGACATGATCTCGACGAGCTTTTCGAGGCCGGGATCGGAGATGCGCCATTCGCCTGCTTCGTGGGCGTGGGGGATGACGACAAGGTCGTCGAGGTCGTTCTCGGCGCGGAGTCCCTGCCACAGTTCGGTGAGGTATTTCGCGCGATGGATGTTGACGCGCTTGCGGTCCTCGGGCGTGCGAAAGAAGACGTTGTGATGACCGCCGAGGGCGGTGTCCTGCGTCCATTCGTAGCCCAACAGCGTGATGAATTTTCCGTTCTCGTGATACTGCCTGACCTTCTTGGCGAGTTGACTCCACTCGAAGTCGTCGAGCCACAAGTCGTGCTCGGAGAGTGTCAAGAAGTCGAGCCGGGCGTCGTCGCGCCCGAACTCAAAGAAGCCGTCGGCGGTGCCTTGTCCCTCGGCCCAGCCGCAATGGGCGTGGGTTTCGCCCCAGTAGACGCGGCGCGCGGGGTCCGCCTGCACCCAGACTGGATTCGCGATGCCGGCGATTTTTCCATCGGCGGATCGGATGTCGAAGCGGTAGATGCCGGGCGCCTCGAAAGCGATGTCTTTGAGTACGGTGATCGCGTCATCGCCGGGCGGGATGGCCTTGTATTCGTTTCCGTTCACCGAGACGGTGTATCCGGGGACGGGTCCCGAGGCGCGGTTGTAGTATTGGTCTTCCGAACGAATCGATACGTCGAACCGCTCGCCGACACCCACGATGGAGGGGGCGAATCCGTGGACGCCTGCCGGCGGACCGCCGACGATCCTGTGGGGGTAAATGGGGAGCGTGAAGAAATTGTCCGTGGCTTCGAGATCAACGTAGACCGGGAGCGGAAAGCGGTCGTTGCTGTAGGTCTGCACGCGGAAACCCTTCGATCCGCCCGAGCGGTCGCCGCAGGTGATTGTGATGGTGTCGCCTTTTTTCAGCGTCGCGCCCTTGAGCCGAAACACGAGCGATTGACTGGCGGACCGAAATCCGCCGTGCATGCCCGCCATGGTGAACGCATCGGTTTCGAATCGCGCATTGGGGCTGGAGGACCTGACTGTCACGTAGCTGTCGGCCGCCGGGTCTTCCGTTTGATACGCGGTGGTGCGGCTCACCTGATTTCCCTGGTTCGACATGAAGTGCCGCGCGAGGAGGATTCCGCCGCCTTCTGCCATCGGCATGTCGCCGAGGGTGTAGGTCTGGGCGATGGTCTGGTAGGTACCGGCGACCATTGGTTCGGTGGCGGACGACGTGAGCGCACCGATGGCGTTGGGGTTGTCTTCGCGGATGGAGAGTTCGCGCACGTATCGGTCGGTGAAAATGATCGGATCGAGGGGGATGCCTTGGCGGCCGGGCTGGAACTCGCGGCCGAAAACTAACCCGGCGGTCATCGGCAACTCGACGGGGAGGACCCCTCCTTGAAGGGCGAACGCGTTGGCCCATTCCCAAACGGTCCACAATCTTGGGCGGACCGTATCGAGCGAGGTGCGTTCCTGGGCTACGTCTTTCTTGAGTTGTTCAACCTTCGCCCGCAACTCGCGGTCCAGGTAGTCTTTCGATTGCGCGTAGGAATACTGCGCCGGAAGGGCGAGCGCGACAACCGATGCCAACAACATCCGAATGATCTTCACGATCCACTCCTTCTTTACGCGGTCGCCGCTGCTTGAACGGCAAACCTCGACTATTGCGATTCTAGTCGCGGCAGGGGCTATCGTCAAAACGCGAATCGCGACCATTGCGCTCGATTCCGCGGTGTTTGCACTTTAGAATCGAAGGCGTTTAGCGTGTTGGTGAGCGCTTAGCACGGATTCTCACGAAGAGGGAGAGGACGAAAAGATGGCAAAGGTGAGCGATAAGCGCAGGGCTGTCAAGACCAAGACGGCCAAGACGTCCCGAACGAGAAAGCCCGATAGCGCGACGCTCGAGGAGTGGCAGATTGCGCTGCGGCGGGAGTACGGGCGGGACCAGGATTTCAAGTTGAAGAACCTTGGGGCCGAGCCGGTCTTTTCGGAATACGCGGTGACGAACCCGAAGAGCGGGCGGACGTATCGAGTTGCCATTCGCGGCCAGGAACTCGGCGTCAATTTCTGTTCGTGTCCGGATTTTGCGGTGAACGCACTAGGCACGTGCAAGCATATCGAATGGCTGTTGCACAAACTGTCCCGGAGGCCCGCGGGTAAGGCCGCGCTTCGTGACGGCTTCCAGCCATCGTATTCGGAGGTGTATCTCGAGTATGGCGCCCGGCGCCGCGTTCGGTTTCGGGCGGGTGCGATTTGCTCGGAGGCGTTGCGAAAGACGGGGGGCCGGTATTTCGAGAAGGACGGGTATCTTCGGGAAGACGCACTCGGCGCGTTCGAGCATTTTGTGAAGGAGGCGTCCGCCAGCGGATCAGAGGCGCGAATCTACGAAGACGCATTGACGTTCGTGGCCCGGCTTCGTGACGACGAGAACCGCCGGCGCGAGATCGCGCGTTTTTTCGAAGGCAAAGACTCGGCGAAAGTCTTCGACTCACTTCTCAAGGTCAAGCTGTATCCGTATCAGCGCGAGGGCGCTTTGTTCGCGGCAAAGGCGGGGCGGTGTTTGCTGGCCGATGACATGGGCCTGGGCAAAACGATCCAATCCATCGCCGCTATCGAGATTCTTGCGCGGACCACGGGGGTAGAACGCGCGCTTGTCGTCTGTCCAACCGCGCTCAAGTACCAATGGCAACACGAGGTCGAGCGATTCGCCGAGCGGACGGCGATGGTCATCGAAGGGTTCCGCGCTGCACGCGCGGCACAGTATGGCGATGCGTCCTTCTACAAAATCACGAACTACGAAACCGTGCATACCGATCTGGATCTCATCAACGGATGGCGGCCGGACGTGGTGGTGCTAGACGAGGCGCAACGAATCAAGAATTGGGACACGCGCCGCGCGAAGTCGGTCAAACAGATTGACACTCCTCACGCGATCGTTCTCACCGGAACACCGCTGGAAAACCGACTTTCCGAGCTGCACTCGATTATGGAGTTTGTGGATCGGCATCGCCTCGGCCCACTGTTCCGGTTTCTCGACGAGCATCAACACACCGACGCGCACGGTAAAGTCATCGGATACCGGAATCTGGACCGCATCAAAGACAGCCTCACGCAGGTGCTGTTGCGGCGGCGCAAGAAAGAAGTATTGAGCGAGCTACCCGAACGCACCGACAAACACTTGTTTGTCGAAATGACGGACGCGCAACGGGTGATACACGAGGAGTACCGCGACGAAGTCGCCAAGCTCGTCGCGAAATGGCGCCGCCGCGGTTCGCTGCTCGAGTCCGAGCAACGCAAATTGATGATCTCCTTGCAGTTCATGCGCATGTCCTGCAACAGTACCTATTTGATCGACAAACAAACCGACCACGGCCCCAAACCGGACGAGTGCTGCCTGCTGTTGGACGACATTCTCGCCATTCCAGAGAACAAGGCCGTGGTCTTCAGCCAGTGGCTCGGCACGCATGAACTTCTTATCCGCCGATTTCAGGCGGTGGATCGGCCCTACGCGTATTATCACGGCTCGCTCGACGGCAAGGGACGCAAGAAGACGCTCGATCAATTCAAAGGCGACCCGGACTGCCGGCTCCTCCTCTGCACCGAATCCGGCGGCGTCGGCCTGAATCTTCAGCATGCGTCCGTCGTGATCAACATGGACCAGCCCTGGAACCCCGCGGTGCTCGAGCAGCGAGTCGGACGCGTACATCGCCTCGGTCAGACACGCCACGTCCAGGTGTATCACTTCGTATCGCGCGGCACGATTGAGCACGGCATGCTGGACGTTCTTAAATTCAAGACCTCGATGTTCGAGGGCGTTCTCGACGGCGGCGAGAGCGAGGTATTTCTTGGTGGCAGCACGATGAAAAAATTCATGGAGACCGTCGAAAAAGTTTCCGACTCGATTCCCGCGCAGGTCCCGACGGTCGAGGAAACTCAAGAACCGATCGGGCCGGATCCGACCGTAAGTGACACCGACGAAGCTCCACGCGCCGCTTCGGATCCGCGCCAAGCGGCTTTGGACGGCTTGCTTTCGGCGGGACTGGAACTCCTCGGAAAACTCGGACAAGCCCTTCAACCAGCCCAGACAGAGAAGAGCGCGGGCCCGTCATCGGCCAGCTTCATTCATCGCAACGAAAAGACAGGCGCGCGCGAAATCCGTCTGCCACTGCCGGACGCAGAAACGGCGGAGAAACTGGGCGTCTTGCTCACAGGTCTTGGCGACTTGTTAAAAGGGGCCGTCAAGCGCAGCTAAAAACCCTATATTCATTACCCAAAATGTTGGGGAATGCGTGTCAAGGTTCGTGAGTCTACGCCTCAGAAGAGAAAGTATATCCTTGTAATTTGTCCAATTTGTGGATAGAATACAAAAATGATTGATCGGCGAATGAAGAAAAATGTACTGGAGGCGCTGGGCCGTCAGGCGGCCGTGGGGTTAATCGGGCCTCGGCAGGTCGGAAAAACGACGTTGGCGCTGGCAATTGCCGAGGAGATGGATGCCCTTTATCTCGACCTAGAGGACAGGAACGACCGCGAGAAATTGTCCGATCCTGCCTTTTTCCTCGGCCACTACGAAGATCGGCTTGTGGTGCTTGATGAGATTCATCGTGTGCCAGAGCTTTTTCAAATCCTTCGAGGCTTGATTGACCGTGGACGCCGCGGCGGCAAACGAAAAGGCCGCTTCTTGCTCCTTGGGTCGGCCGCCATTGATCTGTTGCGGCAATCCGGCGAAAGTCTCGCGGGCCGCATCGCGTACGTCGACATGGGACCTTTCGATGTCCTCGAAGTCGGAACTGACCAACGCGCCATCACCAATCTTTGGGTCCGCGGCGGCTTTCCGGATAGTTATTTGGCCGAAAGTGATGAAGAAAGTTTTGCGCTTCGCCAGGACTTTATCCGCACCTATCTCGAGCGCGACGTACCGATGTTCGGGCCTCGCTTGCCGGCCGAGACCCTCGAGCGGTTGTGGACGATGCTGGCCCACGGCCAAGGCACGTTGCTCAACGCGTCACGGCTTGCAGGCAGTCTATCGGTGAGCGCCCAGACCGTGACGCGATATATCGATCTGTTAGTCGATCTCTTGCTTGTGCGGCGCCTACAACCTTTTCACGCCAACCTAAACAAGCGCCTGGTGAAATCGCCAAAGGTCTACGTCCGTGACAGCGGCTTGCTCCATGCGTTGCTCGGTATCGTTGATCACAATGGACTCCGCGGTCATCCCGTCGCGGGTCCGAGTTGGGAGGCTTTTGTCCTCGAAAATCTTCTTGCCGTTGCGCCAGGCCGGTCCCATGCGAGCTTCTATCGGACTGCGGCCGGCGCCGAAATAGACCTGTTGCTTGGACTGCCGGCCGGCGAACTCTGGGCCATCGAGATTAAACTGGGCTTAGTTCCCAAGTGCGCCAAAGGGTCCTACCAAGCCCGGGAAGACGTTCGGCCAGATCGCTCGTTTGTCGTCCACTCCGGCCGCGAGCGGTACCCCCTCGCGGCCGGGATTGATGCGATCAGCGTCAAGGAATTAACACAAGAATTGGCCATGCAACGCTGAGACGATTCGCCGTCCGCCAGTATGGCGGCGCCTGCGCTCGCCACTACTTACGTATCGACCAGCGTTCTCCAACTTTCACAACTGCAAACGCTTGCCCGATTTCCCGGCAGGTCCGCTCGAACGATTCCGGCGTGGCCGTATTGAACTCGAACATATCGTAGTGGCACGGTACGACAACTCCGGCCCCGATCGCCTTTGCCGATCGGGCGGCCTCAGCCCCATCGAGATTTCCCGCGACGCGGCGCTCGGGATTTGCGCCGTTGATCGGCAATAGCGCAACGTCCACCGCGAACGGACGCAAAATGTCTTCCATTTCTTCGAATAACACTGTGTCTCCGGAGTGGTAGACGCGGAATGGGCCCAACTCGGCGACGTAGCCCATGAATACACAATGGCCCTCGGCGTCGCGTTCTATCGTTTCATGCGCCGCAGGTACGCCGTGAATTCGCACGCCCGCGACGTCAATAGTTTCTCCGGCGTCTAGACCCACCGGCCAATCACGCGCGCACCCAAGTCGCTCCGTCACGAACGTCCGGTTCGCTTCAGGAATGGCCATACGAAGCTTTGGGTTCGCTTGCATCAGCGGCACGAGCGTCTCGGCGTCGAGATGATCGGTGTGGTTGTGACTCGACGTGACGACGTCGATGAAATCCAAACGCGATGGGTCGACAACGCGTTCCGTCATTCGCACGTGAGGTTTGTCGGTGTCCGCGTATTTTCTTGTGAGCGAATCCGATAGGTACGGATCGAGGAGAAGATGCTTCCCATTCCACGCGAGGAGAAAGCCGCTTTGACCAAGCCACCACAAATGAAGGGTGTTGGGGCCCATATCAGCGGAGGCGACGTCTTCGAGGAACGCGTCGTCCTGCAGGAACGGTTTGATCACAGACCCAGTTCCGAGCGCACGGCCCGCACGCCCTCGACCATGTTCGCCAGTTTCTGTTTCGCGGCCCAGCGCGCCGTTTGGCTCAGGCCGCAATCCGGCGCGAAGGAGAGGCGTTCCGGCGGCGCGAATTCGAGGCAGCGCTTCACGCGCCGGCGAATGTCGTCCACCGTTTCGATGTAGTAGCTCTTCACGTCGACGATGCCGACGACAACGTCCTTGACGCGCGCGATCTCGCGGACAGTCTCGATCTCGCTAAACTCGCGGCTGGCCATTTCCAAGTGCAACTCGTCCACGTGCATATCGAGGAAGTGCGGGAACATCGGCGCATACTGTCGCGGCCCCACGGCCCGCCCCTTGTAATTTCCGAAGCACAAATGCGTCGAAAGGCGGCACTTCCCCCGCACAGGCTCGACCGTACGATTGAAAATATCCACGAACCGCTTCGGGTCCTCTCGGTGCGCGTAACAACTCATCGAGGGTTCGTCGACCGTAAGCTCGGTGCAACCGGCCCGCACGAGCGCCTCCAACTCCGCGCGTACAATCGGGACCAACGCCTCGGTCACATCCCATCGCGTCGGATACAAGCCCGCGTTCGGGACCAAGCGCCCGCTCAGCGTGTAGGGCCCCGGCACGCTCGCTTTGAGAATTGGCCCCGCTGGCGCGAGACGCTTGAGGCGTTCAAAATCCGCCACCGTGCCGAGTCCCCGCGGTGCGCGCAATTCGCCCACGAGCGCGTGGCGGCCTCGTTGATCGTGCGCAGGTGGGCCGAACCGGCGGGGGGATTCGCCCTCCAATTCGATGCCTTCCAGATGGCCGTAAAACGAGAGATTGAAATCAAGACGCGTTTGTTCGCCGTCGGTGATCACGTCCAATCCAGCGTTCATTTGATCGCGGATCGCAATCGTCACGGCGTCGTCAGTCAGTTCCTCCCGATCGGCCGGACCAAACTTATCGAGGTGCTCGGTCGCGCACTCGAGCCAGGACGGAAAGGGATAGCTTCCGATGACCGTCGTTTGCAAAGGTCGCATCGGCTACGCTCCAAGTCCTTCGTACAACTTCGCCAAGCGCCGGGCGTGTTCGTCGTACGCCGCCTCGAACAATGCCGCGGATTTTTCCGTCCCGATCAGCGCGCCCGCCGTCAAGACCTTCGGCGGATGCCCCGCCTCGGTCAACCGCAACGCCGTTTCCGCTTTAATGCAATTAATGAGCATGCAGCCGCCCACGGTCGATCCCGGCGCGACGGGTGTGTCCAGGCCGAGAACCTTCACCATCGCGTCGCCGATTGGAGCTCCGGTATCAAGAACGAGGTCCGCCACCTCCGACAGTTTCGTTCCGCACGGATGGTTCGATGACGAGGCGTCCGAATGCGCTTTGCTTACGATCGCGACGACTTTGATCCCTTTGGCGCGGAATTCCTCCGCCATTTCGACCGGCACTGTGTTGCATCCGCTGGAAGAAATAATGAGGGCGGAATCGACGGAGGACAAATCGAAATTGCGCAGGATGCGCGCGGCCAATCCGTGGACGTTCTCGAGGAACATCGCCTGGCGCTGGCCGTTCGCCCCGACGACGAGATTGTGAAACGTCATCGACAACTCGACGATTGGGTTGAAGCCCGGAAACGATCCGTATCGCGGCCACATTTCCTCGACCATGATGCGGCTATGGCCCGCGGCGAACACGTGCACCATGCGGCCCGCGAGAATGGTCGCGGCGAACCAGTCCGCAGCCCGGCGAATCGCATCGTGCTGTTGGCGCACGCGCGTGAGAAGTTTCTCGCACGCGTCCAAGTAATCCGTCGCCGGGCCCGTCACGAATCGTCTCCGGAAGTCATTGCGTATCGCGCCGCGCCGAGCGCCCCCGCGTTCTCGCCCAACTCGGCGGGGGCAAGTTTGACAGCATGCCCGCCCGGACGCCACTCGTGCCGGTCCACATACTCGCGCAACGGCGCGAAGAGCGCGTCGCCCGCTTTCGCGACGCCGCCGCCCAGCACAACGACCTCCGGGTCAAACAGATTGATCAACGATACGATTCCCGCGCCGAGCGCGTGAATCGAACGCGTCCAGATTTGTCCTGCCTCAGTATCACCGTGTTGGACCGCGATTAGCAGATCCTTCGTATCTTTGAATCGCCCCTGGCTCCGCGCCTCCATTGTGCAATTCCCGATCGCGTCTTCGAGGCTTCCGGGCGTCCCCGTGATGTCCGGCACGCCGTTCGGATCGAGACTCATGTGCCCCACGTGTCCCGCCCGCCCAATCGCGCCGCGCAACAAACGGCCATCGCACATCGCCGCGCCGCCCACGCCAGTTCCAAGCGTCAGCATCACCGCGTTTCGTGCTCCCCGCGCTGCGCCGAGCCAGGTCTCGCCAAGGAGCGCGGCGTGGCCGTCGTTCAACACGCGGACCATTGCATCGCCGCTGAGCGCTTCCGTCCAATCCAGACTCTCGATCCGTTGCATCCGGCCCGGCATCCACGCGATCGAGCGCGCGTTCGTAGCGGCGAGACCCGGCGCGGCAAGGCCAATAAAGCGAGGGGCAGCCTCGAATGCTTCGCGCCATTCATCCAATATTTGCGCGATCACGTTGGCCCAAGGCGCGGAACCGTCGTCGATTGTTTCTTTCGTATCCGCTCGCAGCGTATCGCCGTTCGCGTTCACCGCGACGATTTTGATCCGCGACGCGCCGAGATCGATGCCGACCGCATAATCCACGCGCGCGATCACTCCGCGGCGTCGGACACGGACCAGCCGCCGTCAACCGCGAGCACCTGTCCCGTGATAAACCGCGCCGCGTCGGACAGTAAGAACACCGCTGCGCCGTCCACGTCCGCCGGCTGCTCCATGCGCCCGCCGTCCAGCGGTTGCTTGCGCCGTAAAAAGTCCTGAATCTCCGCGTTAGTTTTTGCTCGCGCGGCCATTGGCGTGTCCGTACAGCCGGGCGCTATCGCGTTGACGCGGATGTTGTACTTCGCGTAGTACGCGGCGGATGTCTTCGTCAGTCCGATAATCGCGGCCTTCGCGGCGGCGTAGGCGTGCGTCGCAAAGTACTTCGGCGACGGCGAGAACGCGACGACGCTAGCCATATTCACGATTGCGCCGCCGTTGCCTCGCTGAATGAATGCGTTGAGCGCCGCGCGATTGGAATAGAACGCTGAAGTCTGATTCAGCGCGATCGTTCGCGTCCATCCTTCATCGGAAATTTCGTGCAACGGACCGTCACCCCACTTGCGCCCGCTGCCTCCGGCAACGTGATAGAGGCCGTGGAATCCGCCGAACGCCGAGAGCGCTTCCTCGATCGCCTTCTCTGCAGTGCCCGAGATTGTTGCATCTCCGACGAGGACGCGGCCCGCGTTTCCCAACGCGGATCGCGACTCATCGCAGGTGGCCTCGTCAAGCCCCAGCGCGACGACGTTCACACCTTCGCGTACGCAGGCTTTCGCCGCCGAGAGCCCCATTCCGGAGGTCCCGCCGATGATCACGATTACTTTCCCAGACAGCGCATCTCCCACTGTGGTCACACCGGTTCGGGCAAAAGGTCGGGGCCGTTGGCGGGCAAATCGAGTTTGGGATCGAGCCGCTCGTTGCGCTTCAGCATTTCGTCCCAGGTGATCGTCTTGCCTTCGTAGGCGGCCATCCGCCCGAGCACGCACGACATGGTGCTGTCGGCGCTCTCTTGCGTGTTGTTCAGATACTTGCCGTCCACGATGCTCTGGTGAAACTCTTTGACGTTCGCGATCGCGCCGTCGGAATAAATGTTTCCGGTACTCTCCGACGGAATCTTCACTCTCTTTGCGTCGACCCAACACTCTTTGAAGTAATGCGCTTCGACGGTGCCGTCCGATCCGCAAATTCGCGTGCAGATGTCGCCGAATCCCGTCGTGAATTGCGCGGAACTGAAGGCAATCAACACGTCGTTCGGATACGTATAGGTGACAATGAAATGGTCCCAGGAATCGCCTACGTCCGTTCGCACGCGCCGTCCGCCTATCCCGTGCGCTTTCACGGGATGCCCCTGCAAAAACCAATTCGCCACGTCGACCGTGTGAACGTTCTGCTCGACGATGATGTCGCCCGCTAGCGCGATTTCGAAGAACCAGTTGCGCAACTTCGCCACGTCCGTCCCCGGCTTCGTGCGGATGTTCAGCCGCGGCGCGTAGTAATAGGCCTGACCGCAGACCGGCTCGCCGATTGCGCCTTCGTGCACCGCCTTCGCCACTTTCTGATACGCGGGCGTTTTGCGCGTCTGGAAATCCACCACCGTGCTGCATTTCGCTCCATGCTTCTTCGCGGCCTCGACGATGGCCAAGCACCCCGGCACGTCGATCGCGATTGGTTTTGCGAGGTACACGTGCTTGCCCGCCTCGAGCGCAGCGACCGCGTGCTCCGGATGAAAATACGCCGGACTCTCGACGGCGACGGCATCGACCTCGCTTGCGATCAGTTCTTTGTAGCCGTCGAGGCCGACGTACTGTCTGTCCGCTGCGATGCCGAAGCGCGTGCCGGCCGCCTGGACTTGGTTTCGGAAGTAGTCGCACACGGCCACGCATTTAGTGTTCGTGTGCTTCTCGAAGAAGTCCGCGATCCACGGCCCGCGCCCGCCGCAGCCGATCAACCCTAGCTGTAAGCGCGAATTTGCATCCGCGCCGAAGGCCGTCTTCGACGCCGCGATCATCAAGCCGCCGGCGGCGCCGGTGGTTTTCAAGAATGTTCGGCGGTCATGTGGCGTCTTCATCGTTCGTCCTCCATGATGTAATGCTTCACTCTTTCGCCCCGATGGGGCTTGGTTGAGATAGGGCGGGCAACGTGTCTTGGCGCTTACGCGCCAAGCTACAATGCTTTCGCGCCTATGGCGCTTGAGTTTTCGATGGAACAGGTTAGACTATAAAACATACCAGACCAAACACAATCGCGGAGCCGTCCCAATGTCATCACTCATCGCGCGCTCTCTTCCCGCCGCCGCACTGTTCGTCGCCGCGAGCGCCGCAGCCGATCCCGCCCCCCACGCGGAGGCGCTCGGCTGGCGGCTGGGCGTGCAGGCGTTTTGCTACTACCGCACGACGTTTTTCGACATGATCGATCATCTCGAAACGATCGGCATTCGTTACGTCGAGGCGTATCCCGGACACAAGCTTGGCGGCGCTTGGCCCGACACCCTGTTCAACGAAAACATGCCGCCGGAGGCCCGCGCCGCGGTCAAGAAACGGTTGGCCGATGCGCACATCACGCTCGTCAACTTCGGCGTCACCAATCTCCCGAACGACGAAGTTCAATGCCGCAAGGTGTTCGATTTCGCCAAGGACATGGGCATTGAGACTATCGTCTCCGAGCCGCCTGTCGATGCGTTTCCGCTCATCGATCGCCTCTGCGCCGAGTACAAGATTGACGTCGCCATCCACAATCATCCCGAGCCTTCGCCGTACTGGTACCCGGAACACGAACTCACCGCGTTCGAAGGCCGCAGCAACCGCATCGGCTCGTGCATCGACACGTCTCATTGGATGCGCTCCGGTGTTAACGTCGAAGAATGGCTCAAGAAACTCGAAGGCCGGATCAAATGTTTTCACTTCGGCGACGTCAATCCCGAAAAGCTCGCCGAGTTCAACGAAGCCAAGAAGAAACTGATCGCCGAGGGCAATCCGCCCACGATGGTCCAGCACATCACGCAAATCCCCAACGCAGTCTACGGCCAAGGCGCGGGCGACATGATGGCCTGGCTCCGCGAGATCAAACGCCAAAAAATCCACGCTCTCTTCTGCGTCGAAGCCTTCTTCGAACGCTCGCCTGACGAAGCGACAACCCTAATCGCCGAATGCGCGAAGTATTTTGATAATGCGGCGAAGGAACTTTCTGAAGTAGAATGAGTCGGTTGTGGAAATAGGAACGCATCGACAATGAAGCGTAGATACGTATTCCTTTCTTTATTCCTCATCCTCGCTGCTGTTGGCATGGCTGTACGATATTTCGGCCAAGATTATGCATGGTGGCAACGCGTCGCCGTGGCCGTGGTGATCTGGTTGGCGATTGCTCTGTCGTTCAATTACGCGTTTGTACGCGGGAAGTCTCGCCAGTAGCAGCAACCGTCGCCGGTTTGGTTGGCTTTCCGTCCGCATCAGCGCTTTCCATCGCCGCAAAACACAGCGCCAAACTTCTCAAGTTCGCGCGCGCGCCGTTCTCCGGTTCACGGTTCTCAGCGATCGCGCACAACAACTCCGCCATTGTCCCCTGAAATCCGTTGACGAACCAGGTTCCTTGCAAATCCGGCGATGCCGTTCCCCGTTCGGTATACAACGTCACGCGTTGCTCACTCAGGCTTGGCCCGCCACTTCGAATTGTCCCGTGTTCACCGCACACCGTCGTCGCGTCTTGTTGCCCGTGTTTGACGTGAGCGTTGAAGCTCATCGTCGCCTGGCCGTTCGGATACTCGATGAGAACGTGCGCGAGTATCGGCGGCTTCGTTACCTGCTTCGACCGCTGTGCGATTCGCGCAGAGACGCTCGTCGCTTCACGCTCGCCGAAAAACGCCGTCACGATGTCGAACCAATGAATCGCGAAGTCATGCAGAACCAGATGGTGCAACTCGTCGAACGGCGTGCCCGCGACCCACGTGTGGTCCCACTGCAACGAAAAGTCCGCCGTGCTCACCTCGCCTAACAGCCCCGCTTCTATCGCCCGCCGGATATACGCGAAATGCGGCGCCCACCGGCCGTTTTGGTTCACCGCGAGTTTGACGCCCATTTCGTCCGCGAGATCGGCGAGGCGCATTCCTTCGTGAAGGTCCGTCACGAACGGCTTCTGGCTGAGCACGTGCTTCTTCGCGCGCAACGCCGCATCAACGATCGCGACACGTTCCTCGGGGTGCGTCGCCGCGTCGATCACGTCGACATCATTGCGCGCCAACACCTCACGATAGTCCGCTGTCACCGTCGCGCTGGGAAAGAACGCTGCGCGCCGCGCCTCCGCGCGATCCTCCGCCGCGTCACAGAGCGCGACGACCTCCAACCCGAGCGCCTTGTACGCCGCGAGGTGGTACTCGCTGATTCCTCCGCACCCAATCAGCCCAATCTTCGGCCGATACCCCTCCGGCAATCTCGGCAAATACGCCAACTCCGGCGCGGCCATCTCTTTCGCGCCCTCGACTTGACTCAGTCCGTATCCGCTATCGCCGCTCATCGCTCACCGAGTATTTCAAAGTTTGTGTTAATTATATATAACTATAGTTATATATAACTATATTATCTTATTCGATTAACGCCAACGTCTTCTTCTCCGCCGCACTCCGAAACGCCGTATCCAGGATCTGCTGCCCCACCCGGCCAATCCTCGGCGAGAGCGGCCCCTCGATCTCCCGCCCACTCTCCAAACAATCAATCACATACTGAATCGGATTCTGATTCGGTGCCAATAATCGATCCGCCGATATCTCCCTCCCTTCCGGATGTTCCCTAGTCTGAACGCGCACGCTCTTCTCGAAATCGTACGTGCTGAGTGTGCCCTCCGTCCCGACCAACACAAACCCGCACTTCGGCTGCGGCTGCTGCGTCCAGGGGTCGGTGAAGGCGCCCCAGCGCGTTTCGAACTTTGATAGTCCGTGCGCGTAACGCGCAATCGTGACACTGTGCTCGTCCACCTCGAGGCCATCGGGCGCATCGACCACGGCAGTTACCTCGCGCGGCGCGCGGCCGCCTTGATACCAGGTCCCCAATGTCGTTCCGTAGCCCAAGTAATCCAGCAGCGATCCGCCGCCTTGCGCGCGTTTGTAGAACCAACTGCGCGGCTTCTCCGCGTCGACCCATTCGCGCGTGGTCTCCTCCTTGTCCGCGAGGTGCCACAGCGGCCCTCGGTTTCCGTCGTAGAAATGCACTTCCAATAACTCACCGATCACGCCTTCGTCCAACAATCGCTTCGCGGTGCGATGCGGCGGATACCATGCCAGCGGCCAGTTGATCGCGAGGCGTTGGCCGGTTTTCATCGCTGCGATCATTCGATCCGCCTCGGCCAGCGTCGAAGCGAAGGGCTTCTCCATCAGAATGTGCGCGCCGTATGGCGCGACCTTCTCGACCCAGTCGGCATGACGCGCCGTCGCGGGACACAAGATGACGATGTCAGGTTCCGTCTCTTCCAGACATTTGCGATAGTCGGTAAAGACGGCGTCGTTTGCCAATCCGAAATTTCGGATCGCGCTCGCCATTCGCGTGGGGTCCTCGTCGCACACGCCGACAATCCTCGCGCTCGGATGCTCGTGGGCCATCCGCAAGTTGTCGCCCATGTGCATGTGATCGAAATCGAGCCCCGCGATACGCCAGGTCTTCGCCACAGCCAAAAAATCCCTTCCGTAAATTTTGCATGCCCCTCGTCCATCTAAAACAACCCGCACCCCAATATCAAGATTTCAATTCACCGATCCCTCCACCGAGCTGAGCGCCCGCCAAGGGGAGGGCGAGGCTCCTACCAAGGGGAGTACGAGGCTCCCGCCGAGCTATACCCGACAACAACGAACTTAGATTAATTCATAACCTATTTAGATGCATAAGCTTACGACTAATAACTCCCATAATCAAAATATCTTGACAAATCAGTATAGTCAGATTATACTTACTTAACAGAACGGAGATTTGACCGATGACCTCACTTACTACAGCCTGCTGCACCCCGAGTTTAGATACGCGCGTTCAGGTCGAATCGATGATCACGGTCGACGAGCGCGGACAGATGGTCTTGCCGAAGGAATTCCGCGAACGTGCGGGCATTGCGCCGGGCGCGAAGCTGGTGCTGGTCTCGTGGGAGAAGGACGGAGAGGTCTGCTGCATGTCGCTCATCAAGAGCGACGCGCTTGCGTCGATGGTCAAGAACTTCATCGGCCCGCTCATGAACGAGCTGGCCGTAGCGAAATAGCTAAACCCATCAATCCGTTCGCCCTTCGACAAGCTCAGGGTGAACGGGTTGAAGACCAAGGAGACACTGTCATGGCAATTGTTGATGCGAAGGAACACGTCAAGGCGCGGTACGGACGAATCGCGGAGAAGAGCGGGTCATGTTGCGCCCCGGCGCCAGAGGCCGCGACGCCGTGTTGCGGCGGCACGCTGCAAGAAAGCATGAGCCAAAAGGTCGGTTATTCCGCGGACGAACTCGCGACGATTCCCGGTGGCGCGAATCTTGGCCTGGGCTGTGGCAATCCCGTCGCGCTCGCCTCGCTTGCGGCGGGCGAGACCGTGCTTGACTTGGGTTCGGGCGCGGGAATCGATTGCTTTCTCGCGGCGAATAAGGTCGGCGCGAAGGGCCGCGTCATCGGTGTCGACATGACGGACGCCATGCTGGCCAAAGCCCGCGCGAATGCGACGGCGGGCGGTTACACCAACGTCGAATTCCGCAAAGGCGAAATCGAAGCGCTGCCCGTCGAAGACGGCATCGTCGACGTGATCATCTCGAACTGCGTCATCAACCTTTCGCCGGACAAGCCGGCGGTATTCCGCGAAGCGTTCCGCGTGTTGAAGGCCGGCGGCCGCGCGTACATTTCGGACATCGTGCTGCTCAAGCCGCTGCCCAAGATCATCGCCGAGTCCGCCGCGGCGTACACCGCTTGCGTCGGCGGGGCCGTGCTCAAGGACGACTACCTGGGCGCGATTCGCAATGCTGGATTTGGTGGCGCGAAAATCCTGAGCGAGAACCACTATCCGCTTGAGCAGTTCGCCAATGACAAAGCAGTGCGCGACTCGGGCCTATTCGAGGGGCTGGCGGGTCTCACGGCGCAGGACATCCGCGAGGCGGCGGAAGCGATCGTCAGCGTGAAGGTCGAACTGCGGAAGTAAGAACTCGCAATAGCATTCTCTGGATCGGGACCGCGTCTCGCTTGATCAGGCGAGATGCGATCGTGGTTGTTTTTTTGTGGCGATAGCTCTGTAGACACGCTTCATTCTTTCGCCCCTATAGGGTTTGAGTCGGGTTGGGCATGGCGGAGACTTGGGGCTCACGCGCCAAGCTACAATGCTTTCGCCCCTACGGGGCTTAACGTAGGTTGGGCATGACGGAGACTTGGCGCTCACGCGCCAAGCTACAATGCTTTCGCCCCTACGGGGCTTGACGTGGGTTGGGCATGGCGGAGGACTTGGCGCTCACTCGCCAAGCTACAATGCTTTCGCCCCTACGGGGCTTGAGGTGGGTTGGGCATGACGGAGACTTGGCGCTCACGCGCCAAGCTACAATGCTTTCGCCC